>CAZHTW010000125.1:0-5806 GCA_964535865.1 uncultured Sandarakinorhabdus sp.
GCCGGCCACCGGAAGCCCGTTTTACGGCACATTCCGGGCGATGCCGGCCACGATTCCGGCCACCGAACAGGCGGAATTGCGCACCGAAGCCCGCACGGTGATCGAAACCATCGTCAATCCGGCGCAGACCCGGATGCTGGATTTCCTGCGCCGCGAGTATATGCCGGGCGCGCGGGCCACGACAGGCGCGCGCGATCTGCCCGATGGCACCGCGTGGTACCGCGATCAAGTGAAGGAGTTCACCACCACCGATCTGACGCCCGAAGCCATCCACCAGATCGGCCTCAAAGAGGTGGCGCGCATCGATGCCGATCTGCGTGCCGCCATGGTGCAATCAGGTTTCAAGGGCGAATACAAGGATTTCCTGGTCTTTCTTCGCTCCGATCCGCAATTTTATGCCCGCACACCCGATGAATTGCTGGGCTTTTCCGCCTATGTCATCAAGCGGATGGACGGCAAGCTGGGCCAGATCTTCACCACCCTGCCGCGCTATCGCTTCACGCTGCGGCCGGTGCCCGATGCCATTGCCCCCACCTATACCTCCGGCCGCGGCGGCCTCGATGCCTGCTACATGAACACTTATGACCTCAAATCCCGGCCGCTGTTCATGCTTACCGCGTTGACTTTGCACGAATGTGTGCCGGGCCACAGCCACCAGGGCGCCATGGCGCTGGAAGCGCCGGCCGCGCCGCCCTTCCGCCGCCAGACCTATTTTTCCGGCTATGGCGAGGGCTGGGGGCTCTACACCGAATTTCTCGGCAAGGAGCTCGGCATGTATCGCAACGCCTATGAGGAGTTCGGCCGCGCCAGCTTTGAAAACTGGCGGGCCAGCCGGCTGGTGGTGGATACCGGCCTGCATCTGATGGGCTGGAGCCGCGATCAGGCCATCGCCTATCTGGAGGAGCACACCGCGCTGGCCCGCCACGATATCGAGATCGAGGTGGACCGTTATATCAGCTGGCCCGGCCAGGCCCTGGCCTACAAGCTGGGCGAGATGAGCATCCGCAAGCTCAGAGCCGAAGCGGAAACCGCGCTGGGATCAGGCTTCGACATCCGCCGCTTTCACGACACGCTGCTGGGCCTGGGATCGGTGCCGTTGCCGGTGATGGAAGCCGAAATGCGGCGCTGGATTGCGGCAGAGCGAAGCAAGCCGGCCGCCAGCCGTTAGAAAACTGGCGCTAAGATACTGCAGATATTGAGAAAAGTGAAAGGGACGTGTCACCCCGGCAGCGGGGTTTCATCCGGCAATTTGCAGGCATCCACCCAGCCTTTGGCCAGCAGATCGGCCAGCCGTTGCGGCGCAATTTCCACGGAGCTTGTCCGGCTGCCGGCGGCCGGGAACACGCTGGCATAGGCCCTGAGCGACACATCCAGCCACACCGGCAATGGTGTTTTCAGGCCGAACGGGCAGACGCCGCCCACGGCATGGCCGGTCAGCGCCAGCGTCTCCTCGGCATCCAGCATGCGCGGCTTGCCGCCCAGCGCGGCGCGGCATTTCTGATTGTCCAGCCGGGCATCGCCGCGTGTCACCAGCAACAGCACCTCGCCATTCACCCGCATGGCCAGTGACTTGGCGATGCGGCCGGGCGCCACGCCCAGGGCTTCGGCCGCTTCGGCCACGGTGGCGGTGGAGGCACCGGGGATGATCACCGGCACATCGGGCGCATGCGCCGCCAGCCAATCGAGCACGTCCTGGTGAGCCATGGCCTTGTTCCTGCCCGGCTTTTCCGCAGTGCACAAGAGTATTACCTTGACACTACACCGGGGCTGCGGCAGCCAATATGCATTATCACCTCACCCACAGGGGGATTGCATGCGACTCGCAACCAGCGTGCTGGCGGCCATGGCACTGGCCAATGCCGTTCAGGCCCAACCAGCGGCCGAACCAACCGCCGCCGATCTGATAACCAGGAACATGACCGCCCGTGGCGGCGCTGCGGCGCTTGCCGCCCTGAAATCGGTGCGCCTCGAAGGCAAGCTGGTGTTCCCCGGCGGCTTTGAGCTGACCTATAATGAAGTGCGTGCGGGCGGCGCCGTGCGCGTGGATGCCGCCTTGCAGGGCCTGGCGCTTGTGCAGGCTTATGATGGCAAGGGCAGCGGCTGGCGCATCAATCCGTTCGAAGGCCGCAAGGATGCCGAACCGATGAGCGACGATGAAGCCCGCAGCTTTGCCGATACCGCGCCGATTGCCGGCGTGTTGCTGGCGGCCAGCAGCGATGGCAGCGCCGTTGCCTATCTGGGCCGCGAGGATTTCGATGGCACCAACTGCTACAAGCTGAAGGTCACCCAGAAGGACGGCGATGAGTTTGTCTATCTGATCGATCCCGATTCGATGCTGGAAGTGAAGATCATCGAAACCCGCAAGTTGCGCGGCGCCGTGCAGGTGAGCGAGACCGAACTGGGCGATTATGAGGCCGTGGGCGGCGTGATGTTCCCCATGTCGATCGAAGCCGGCCCGCAGGGCGCCAGCCAGCGCCAGCGCGTCATCATCGCCAAGGCCAGCGCCAATATCGATGCGCCGGCCAGCCTGTTCGCCCAACCGGGCAAGTGAGGGAGGACATTCCCATGATCCGCACCATTTTGCTGGCCGCAACGGCTCTCACCCTGGCAGTTCCAGCCGCCGCAGCCGACAGCGCAGCGCCGGCGAGCGCCGGCATTTCCGGCCTTGGCATCCGCAACATCGGCTCTGCCGCCATGTCGGGCCGCATCGCGGCGCTGGCGGCGCGCGTCGAAGATGATGGCAAGGTCACCATCTTCGTGGGCGCCGCATCGGGCGGCGTGTGGAAATCCGAAGACGGCGGCACCAGCTTCACGCCCAAGTTCGACAAGCAGCCGGTGCAATCCATCGGCGCGGTCGCACTGGATCCCAGCAACAAGCAGACTGTGTGGGTGGGCACCGGCGAAGCCTGGACGCGCAACAGCGTGTCGGTGGGCAATGGCATCTACAAATCCACCGACGGCGGCGACAATTGGACCCTGATGGGCCTGCCCAATGTGGAGCGCATCACCAAGATCGTCGTGCACCCGACCAACGGCAACATCGTCTATGCCTGCGCGCCCGGTGCGCTGTGGAGCGACAGCCCCGATCGCGGGCTCTATAAAACCAGCGATGGCGGCAAGACCTGGACGCAGATCCTCAAGGGCCCCAATCTGTCCACCGGCTGTTCCGGCGTGTCACTTGATCCATCCAACCCGGAGCGGCTGATTGCCGGCCTGTGGGATTTCCGCCGCAAGGGCTGGAGCTTCCGGTCGGGCGGCGAGGGCCCTGACTCCCCTTCGGGCAGCGCCATGGCGATCAGCGAGGATGGCGGCAAGAGCTGGAAGATGCTGGATGCCAGCACCAAGGGCCTGCCCAAGGGCCCGTGGGGCCGCATCGAGGTGGTGCACGCCCCATCGAACGCCAACCGTGTCTATGCCGTGATCGAACATGCCAAGACGGCGCTGTATGTCTCGGAAGATGGCGGCAAGAGCTGGGAAGAGCGGGACCGCAGCCGCAACATGGTGTGGCGGCCCTTCTATTTCCAGAAGCTGGTGGTTGATCCCACCAACGCCGATCGCCTGTTCAAGATGAACCTGCGGGTGATCGTGTCTGACAATGCCGGCAAGAGCTTTTCGGACAGCGCCGGCGGCAGTCACGCCGACTGGCACGATGTGTGGGTGAACCCCAAGAATCCCAAGCATCTGGTTGGCGCCGATGACGGCGGCATGTGGATCAGCCATGATGGCGGCACCAAATGGTGGCACGCCCGCAACCTGCCAATCAGCCAATTTTATCACGTCGCCATCGATGAGAAAGACCCGTACCAGGTCTATGGCGGCCTGCAGGACAACAGCAGCTGGGTGGGCGACAGCGAATATCCCGGCGGCATCAGCAACCACCGCTGGGAGAATCTCTATGGTGGCGATGGCTTCTGGGTGCTGCCCGATCCCACCAGCCCCGACCATGTCTATGCCGAATATCAGGGCGGCAATATAGCGTGGATCAACCGCAAGACGCTGGAGCAGAAGGCCATCCAGCCCAAGGCCGGTTACAAGGAAAAGCTGCGCTTCAACTGGAACACGCCGATGGCGCTCAGCCCGCATGACAAGACGGCGCTGTATCTGGGCAGCCAGTATCTGCACCGCACCCGCGACCACGGCAACACGTGGGAGCGCATCTCGCCCGACCTGACCACCAACAACCCGCTGAAACAGCAGCAGGAAAAATCCGGTGGCATCACGGTGGACAACAGCTCCGCCGAAATGCACACCACCATCTATTCGATCAGCGAAAGTCCCAGGGCCGCCGGCACCATCTGGGTGGGCACCGATGACGGCAATGTGCAGGTGACGACCAACGGCGGCACCAACTGGACCAACGTCACCAAGGCGCTGAAGCTGGGCCCGGAGAACTGGATCAGCTGGGTGGAAGCCAGCCAGCATGATGCCGCCACGGCTTATGTCGCGGTGGACCGGCATGTGTGGGGTGACATGGCCCCGCACCTGTTTGTTACCCGAGATGGCGGCAAGAGCTTCACGCGGATCGCCGGCCCCGCCACCTCTGGCATCCGTGGCTATGCCCATGTGATCAAGGAAGACCGGGTGGACCGGAACATCCTCTATGCCGGCACCGAATTCGGCCTGTTCATCAGCCGCGACGCTGGCGCCAACTGGGAAGAATTCCGCCCCGGCAATTTCCCGGCCGTGGCGGTGCGCGACATTGCCCAATCGAAGAAGGGCGATGATCTGGTGCTGGCCACCCACGGCCGCGGCATCTGGATCATCGATGATGTCTCGCCCCTGCGCAGCCTGACCCCGGCGGTGGTGGCCTCCAACGTCACGCTGGTGGCGTCGGCGCCGGCCGAGCAGCGCATCCAGGGCAATGGCGGCTGGTCCGAAGGCGATGCCAATTTCGTTGGCGACAATCCGGCCGACGGTGCGGTGATCACCTATTATCAAAAGGCCCGCCATGTCATCGGCCGCATGAAGATGGAAATCATCGGGCCGGATGGCAAGCTGGTGGAAGAACTGCCAACCTCCAAGCGCAAGGGCCTCAACCGCGTGGTCTGGTCGATGCGCAGCAAACCGCCGCTGGTGCCGCCGGCGGCCAGCATTGCCGTCAATTCCATCTTGGGCCAGCGCTTCCTGCCCGGCCAATACAAGGTGCGGCTGACCAAGGCCGGGGAAGTGACCGAAGTGCCGCTCACCATCGTCAACGATCCGCGCGCCACCTACAGCGATGCCGATCGCAAGGCGCAATTTGATGCCGCCGAGCGGGTGAAGACCCTGTTCCGCCGCATGACCATGCTCACCTTCGGGCTGGTTGGCCTGAAGCGTGATGCCGACATGGCGGCTGCCGCGCCCACCGCCACCCCGGCGGCCAAGAAGGCCGCGCTGGAACTGGCTGGCAAGGCCGATGCCCTGCGCAAGCTGGTTGTGGCCACCACCGAGGGCGGTGCCATCACCGGAGAGGAACGGCTGCGCGAGAATATGGACACCGCCTATGGCCAGATCATCAGCACCGAAGGCCGGCCACCGGCCTATGCGCTGGCGCGGGTTGATGCGCTGGAGCAGGAGCTGAAAGAGGTGGAAGATGCCTTTGCGGCGTTGAAGGCGACCAAGGCGGCGGCGCTGAACGTGCAACTGGAACGGGCCGGCCTTGCGCCGATCAGCCTGGTCGCGGTGCAGGTTGATCTGGTGCCCACGGGCGGCCAGATGAGCGCGCTGGGCCGCGGCATGGTGGGCGGCCGTTACTTCGGCGATTTCCGCAGCCTGGCTTTCCCGCGCAAGAAGCGGTGACGATGCCCCACCGGGTGTTGATCCCGGC
>CAZHTW010000125.1:5906-7393 GCA_964535865.1 uncultured Sandarakinorhabdus sp.
CCGGCTGCATTCCCGGCCGAAGCCCTGATCACCGTGACTGCGCCGGCCACGCCCGGCCGGGTGTTGAGCCCCGGCGTGGGCTTGCGCGGCGAGGCGCTGCTCGATCGCCAACCGCGCAGCATTGCCGATGCGCTGCGCGGCCTTCCCGGCGTGTCGATCCGGCCCAATTCGCGCGGCGAAAGCGTGGTGCGGGTGCGCGGCGCGGAAGAACGCCAGACCCAGGTGTTTCTGGATGGCGCACCGCTCAGCGTGCCGTGGGATGGGCGGATCGATCTGGGGCTGGTGCCGGCCGGGTTGATCGGCCGGCTGACGGTGCGCAAGGGCGCCGGCGCCATCGAATATGGTGCGAACGCTGTGGCCGGCGTGCTCGATCTGCACAGCCGCGACGAAGCCATGGTGGGTCAGGCGCAGGCCGGCAGCCTGGGCCTGGTCAATCTGTCGGCCGCCGGCGTGGTGCCGCTGGGATCAACCCGCCTGACGCTGGCAGCGGCACATCAGGCCCAGGGCGCAGTGCCGGTGGCGCGGCTGGCCGCCCTGCCGTTGTTTCAGGCGGACAGCGACCGGCGCACCAACAGCGATCTGGCCGCCACCAGCCTGTTTGCTGGCCTTGGCGGGTCGGCTGGCGCACTGGATTGGCGCGCCAGCGTGCTGCACATCGCTGCCCGGCGCGGCATTGCCCCCGAATCCGATGGCAACCCGGCCATCGCAGCGCCGCGCTTCTGGCGCTATCCGGACTGGAACCTGACGCAGGCGCAGGTCACGCTTGAACTGCCACTGGGGGATGCAACGGCGCGGGCAACGCTGTGGCGGCAATGGTTCGGCCAGACCATCAATGCCTATCGCGACGTCAGCTACACCAGCCTGCGCAGCCGGGAAGGCAATGATGACGACACGCTGGGAAGCCGGCTGACGCTGACGCACGGATTTGGCCAGGCCCGGCTGCGCTGGAGCCTGTCGGGCCAGACGGCTGATCACCTTCAGTCTGACACCGGCTTTCCGCCGGGCACGGTGCCGACACCGCTGCGTTATCGCCAGACGCTGGTCTCGGGCGGGGTGGAGGCCGATGTGCCGCTGGGCGGTGGCAGCGCGTTGACGCTGGGGGCCGGCTATGACCAGTCGGCCAATCCGCGCACCGGAGACAAGCCGGCCCAGCCCGTCACCGGTGCCGCGACCGTTTCCGCCGCGCTGCGCACCACGCCGGCCGCTGGCCTGGCAGTTATGCTGTCGGCTGGCCGCCGCAACCGCTTTCCGTCAGCGCGGGAGCTGTTTGGCGAGGCGCTGGGGCGGTTCCTCGCCAATCCGGCCTTGCGGCCCGAGCGGGCCTGGCTGGCCGATGCCGAAGTGCAATGGCAGACCGGGCCGCTCACCCTCACGCTCAATCCCTTCTGGCAGCGCGGCGAAGGCACGATCGGCCAGCGTGTGGTGCGCCTGGCGGGCGCCCGCCTGCGCCAGCGGTCGAGACGTAGCTCGCGTCGCTCCCGCTCACG
>CAZHTW010000126.1:0-7365 GCA_964535865.1 uncultured Sandarakinorhabdus sp.
GACGACATGGTTGTTCCCGGGATGAGCTTTCCCGATCTGCTGGTGATGGCACCCAATCTGGAACGGGCCACCAGCAACCGGGATGAGTTCCTCACCCATGCCAAGCTGCTGGTCGCTGCTCGCCAGTCGTTCAACGGGGTGCTGCGCCTGAACGATGACCGGGTCATCGATCTGGAATGCAATCCGGTTCCCGATGTGGGCTGGGTGGCCGTGTTGCGTGACAGCACCGGCGAACGCAACGCCATTGCCGAGTTGAACCGGGAAGTGCGGCGCTGCACCCTGACCGGCCTGCCCAACCGGCGGGCCCTAGGCGAAGAGCTTGATCGCCGCCTGCGCCGGGACGAGGAAATCAGCCTGCTGCTGATCGATCTTGATGGCTTCAAGCAGGTGAATGAACGCCATGGCCATGCCGTTGGCGATCGCATGATCACCCGCATCGGTTTCCGCTTGCGCACCGCCGATCCCGGCCTGTTCGTGGCCCGGATGGGCAGCGACGAATTTGCCGTGCTCACTCATGAGGCCAATGCCGCTGCCGCGCTGGCGCTGGCCCAGTCCCTGCTGGAAACAATCGACACACCGGCGCGCTTTGCCGAGGCCGAAGTGAGTGTCGGTGCTGATATCGGCATTGCCTTTGCCCCCGGCGATGCCATGTTGTCGGAAAATCTGCTGCACGCCGCCGATCTGGCCCTGCTTGCGGCCAAGTCCGAGCCGGGCAATCAAATTCGGCTGTTTGCGCCGCACATGGCGCTTGAAGCGTCCCGCTCTGCTGCTCTTGAATCCCGGGTGCGCACTGCAATACGAACCCAAATGATCGAAGTGGCCTATCAGCCGATCATCGATATCGCTTCGGGCAAGGTGATCGCGGTTGAAGCACTGGCCCGCATGCCCGCCAGCGCGGAAGACCCGATCTCATCAGAACAATTGGTGGCCGTGGCCGAAGCCCGCGGCGTGATCGGCCAATTGCGTCGGCAGGTGATGCGGCAGGCGGCCCTGGTGATTGCACAATTGCCCGGCGCGCTGTCGCTTTGGGTCAACACATCGGTGACTGATCTGAAAAGTCCGGAGATGGTGGATGAAATGCTGGCCGATCTGGGCGATGCGCAATTGCCCTGCAAGCGCTTTGCCATCGAGGTCACCGAAACCGCGCTGATGACCGATGAGGGGGCCTGTTTTGCCAATCTTCGTCGGCTGATCCAGTTGGGTGCCGGCGTGGCAATGGACGACTTTGGTGCCGGCTTTTCCTCGCTTGACCGGTTGCGGCGGCTGCCGATCAACGCGGTCAAAATCTCTGGGGCATTGATGGATGGCATCGACAGCGATGACGTGGCCGCCCGCATTTTCAGCCTGGCGGCCGGGCTTGGCCAATCGATGGGCGTGCTGCTGGTGGCCGAAGGGGTGGAAGAACCTGAACAGCTGGCGCTGGTGCGCGCCAATGGCATTCAACGGGCACAGGGCTTCCTGTTCTCACACCCGGTTGCTGCCAGGCACTTGCCCGCTGCAATCATTGCCGCAGAGGCGGTCGCCAACAGTCTCTTGCAGCAAGCTTGACCGGTTTCAGCCGCGCCCCACCAGCGCGGCGGCAAAATCAGCGGCATCAAACGGCTGCAGATCATCCATGCCTTCGCCCACGCCGATGGCATGGATGGGCAGGCCAAAGCGGTCAGCGGCTGCCACCAACATGCCGCCGCGCGCCGAACCATCCAGCTTGGTCATCACCAGCCCGGTCACACCCGCCACCTGGCCAAACACCTCAATCTGGTTGAGCGCGTTTTGACCGGTGGTGGCGTCAAGCACCAACAGCACATTGTGCGGCGCCGATGGGTCCAGCTTGGCGATCACCCGCTTCAGCTTGGCCAATTCGTCCATCAGGCCGGCCTTGTTCTGCAAGCGGCCGGCGGTATCGATGATCAGCACATCAACAGCGTCTTCCATGGCGCGCTTCACCGCTTCAAACGCCAGGCTGGCGGCATCGCCGCCCTGTTCGCCGGCCACCACAGGCACCCCCACCCGATCCGCCCAAATCTTCAACTGCGCGATGGCGGCGGCGCGGAAGGTATCACCGGCGGCCAGCATCACCGATTTGCCCTCGGCCTTGAACAATCGTGCCAGCTTGGCAATCGTCGTGGTCTTGCCGCTGCCATTGACACCGACCACCAGGATCACCTGCGGCCGGCGCGTGATGGCGATTGGCCGCGCGACCGGGGCCAGCACTTGCGCCACTTCGTCGGCCACCACGGCCCGCACGCCCGCATCATCAATGCCCTTGGCATATTTCTGATCCGCCAGCCGCTCGCGGATGCGCGCTGCCACCTTCGGCCCCAGATCCGCAGCAATCAGGCCTTCCTCGATGGCGTCCAGCCGGTCATCGTCCAGCGGCAGCGTGCCGGTCGCCAGCCCGGTGATATTGTCGGCCAGCTTTTTCGTCGATTTCGACAGGCCTTCGCTCAAGCGGCCAAACCAGCTCATGCGTAACGCTCCAGATCAACCATGCCAGTGAACGCCACCTGCGCCGGGCCCGACAAGACAAGATGGCCATCACCCCGCCGCGCTACCACCAGCATGCCGCCCGGCATGTCCACAGTGACGTGATCGTCCAGCAGCCCACGACGTTGCCCGGCCGCCACGGCGGCCACCGCGCCGGTGCCACAGGCCAGCGTGGCCCCCGCACCGCGTTCCCACACCCGGGCAATGATGTGATCGCGCGCCTTCACGCTCGCAAAGCCCACATTCACGCGCTGCGGAAACACCGGATCCTGTTCGATCACCGGCCCGATGCTGGCCAGCGGCACGGCAGCTGCATCGGCCACAAAGAACACCGCATGCGGATTGCCCACCGACAGCGCTGACGGCTGTTCAAAACCGTCCCACCCCAACGGCAGGGCGAGCGTGTCCATGGCAAAGGCCAGCGGTACCGCCTGCCAGTCCCACTGTGGCAGCCCCATGTCCACCGCGGCACCGTCGCTGATCGCCTGGCTCTGCAACAGCCCGCCCGCCGTTTCGATATTTTGGTGACCGCCCAGCAGGGCGGCGGCGGCACGGCTGCCGTTGCCGCAAGCCGCCACTTCGCCGCCATCGCTGTTCCAAAACCGCAGGCACACATCGGCACTGGCGCTCGGTTCAATCAGGATCAGTTGATCAAAGCCGATGCCAGTGTGGCGATTGGCCAGTGCGCGCACCTGTTCGGGCGTCAACGCCACCGGTGCGTCGCGTGCATCGAGCACCAGGAAATCATTGCCCAGCCCGTGCATCTTGGTGAAAGCTCGCAGCGCCATGCCGGCGGGTTAGCGCCTTATGGCGTCATCCGGCAAGTCATACTCGCCGCGGATCACCGTGCGGGCCTGACCGGTGAGGATCACGCTGCCGCCCTCCACCCGGCAATCCAGTCTGCCACCACGCGCACTGGCCTGCACCGCGCTGAACTGTGGCCGGCCAAAGCGCCCGGCCCACAGTGGCGCAATCACGGCATGGGCGCTGCCGGTCACCGGGTCTTCATCCACCCCGCAGGCTGGCACGAACACCCGGCTCAACACGTCGCTGTTCTCGCCCGGTGCTGTCGCAATCAGCATCAGATCCACGCCGGGCGCCAGCGCCAGCACCGCGCGGAAATCCGGCCGCAGGGCGCGCACCTGATCCGGGGAGTCGAACATGGCCACCAGATAATCCTGCCCGCGCGCCCAGATTTCCACCGGCGTCGCCCCCAGCGCCGATGCCACCGCCGTTGCCGCAGCGCCCGTCACCCGGCGCTGAGCCGGCCAGGCCGGCAAGCGCATGGCAAGCTGGTCTCCGGCCCGCGCAACGCTCAACACGCCGGCAGACCGGGTCTGAAACCGCACCAGGGACAGATCGGGCAGCGCCTCCAGCACGACATGGCCGCTTGCCAGCGTGGCATGGCCACAAAGGACGACCTCCAGTTTTGGCGTGAACCAGCGCAGATCAAAATCCGCGTCGGCGCCGGCGTGGGGCACCAGAAAGGCGGTTTCGGAAAGATTGTTGTCGGCCGCAATGCCCAGCAACACCGTATCGGGCAGAAACTGCTCGAGAAACATCACCGCCGCCGGATTGCCGGTGAAAGCGCCGCCCGCAAAGGCATCAACTTGCGTGAAGGGCAAACGCATCAGGGATAAACCAGCCCGAACCGCCAGCCATCAGCCTCCCGCCAGAACACCTCGCGCTCATGCCAGCGGCCATCGCGCGCCTGCCAGAATTCGATGCGGTTCGGCACCACCCGCCAGCCGCTCCAGCGCGGCGGCCTTGGCACTTCGCCGGGAAAACGCGCGTCCATTTCGGCAATACGGGCTTCAAAGGTGGCGCGATCGGGCAGGGGGCGGCTTTGCATGCTGGCCCAGGCGCCAAGCTGGCTTTCGCGCGGGCGCGTGGCGAAATAAGCATCAGCCTCCGCATCCTCCACCAGCCCGGCCTGGCCGCCGATGCGCACCTGGCGTTGCAGCGACTTCCAGTGAAAATTCAGATGCACCCACTTATTTGCCGCCAGCTCGCCGCCCTTCTGGCTGTCAAGATTGGTGTAAAACACAAAGCCGCGCTCATCCCAGGCCTTCAACAGCACGACCCGTAAGGATGGCGCGCCGTCGGGCGTGGCGGTGGCCAGCGCCATGGCGTTGGGATCGTTGGGTTCGTTTGCTTCAGCCGCAGCGAACCAGTCGCCAAAGCGGGTAAAAGGGGCATTGTGCGGTTCAATCGTCATGCCATCTGCGTTAGCCGCCGCATCGGCGCCTGTCATCCTGCCATCACGCCGCGCAGGCGATGCAATTGGTCGCCGTGGGCAACGCCGCCAGCCGCGCCGGGGCGATGTCGCCGCCGCAACGGCTGCACACGCCATATTGGCCACTTTCGAGGCGGGCCAGCGCCGCCACAATCTGTCCGGCCTCGTGGATATGCGCCACTTCAAGGCTTTCGTTGGTGGCCAGATCGGCCAGATCACCCACCTGATCGGCAAATTTGGCCGGCAGTGCCTGGGTGGTGGCGGTTTCCAGCGCCGTGATTTCGGCGTGCAGCGTGAGCAGCCGCGCCTGCAAGGTTTCGGCAATCTGTGCGTGGTTCATGATGATCCTCCGGTGACTGCCATCAATGTGGACCTGGCAATCCCGGCTGCCCATCGTGTCAAATGCGTAGCCCGCAAACAACATTGCCTTGATGTAACAATCCCGCTAATTCGCAAATCGCCCCCCACCTTTCATGGACGTGCCTGCCATGCGCCACTTGCTTTCCGCCGTGCTGATCCTCACCGCCACACCCGTGTTTGCCCAGGCGGCCGGCCAGCGCCCGCCAACGCAAAGCGCATGGACCCTCACGCTGGGTCTTGCGCCCGTGGTGGCCCCGGTGTGGCAGGGCAGCCGCGATCATGGCCTGTCAATTTTCCCCGATCTGCGGGTGAATTATAAGGATACGCTGTTCCTTTCTGTGCCCGATGGCCTGGGCTGGAACGCCGTCAACCGTGATGGCTGGAAGATCGGCCCGCTCGCCAAGCTGCGCTTTGGCCGGCAGGAAAGCACCGGCGGTTCGCCTTTCCTGATCACCGGCGGCTCCAATGCGCTGCTGGGGATGGGCGATGTTGATCTGGCTGGCGAGTTTGGCGGCTTTGCCCAGAAGAGCCTGATCAAGGGCAAGCTGCGCCTGCGGGCCGAAGTGCGGCAGGGCGCTGGCGGGCACGACGGTGTGGTGGCCGATACCAGCATCGCCTGGAACGATCGCAAGCGCGACGCCAGCCTGCTGTGGGGCTTTGGCCTGCGCGCCACTTGGGCCGACAGTGAATACACCAACGTCTATTTCGGCGTGAACCCCGCCCAGGCCCGCGGCACCGGCCTGCTGGTCAGCCGCACCGGCAGCGGCCTTGTCAGCGCTGGCGTCACCGCCAATCTGATCAAGCCGCTCGGCAAGTTCGGCAAGCACGGCGCCATCACTCTGTTCACCAGCTATGACCGGCTGGGTGACACCGTCACCGGCTCATCCCTCATCCGGCAGCGCGGCCAGCGCGATCAGTTCGCGGTTGGGCTCGGTTATGGCGTCCGCTTCGGCCTTGGCGGCTGAATCACCGCCGGCACTCAGGCCGGCCGCAGCTTTGTCCGGCGGATGGCCGTGCCCACCATGCCAAAGCCGATCAACAGCATCGCCCAGCTTGCCGGTTCCGGCACGGCGGTTTGGCTGAACGTCGCCAACACGGGCTGGGTGCTGTTGATGGTGAGGAAGGTGCCATTGCCCCAGATGTTGACATCGGCGGCGCAGACCTCGCCATCGGGGCCGGGTTGGCTGCAGAAATCGAACGATGCCGGCGCGCGGACGCGGATGCTGGTGCGTCCTGGGGTGATGATGGGCGTGAAAAGATAAGGCGGGTTGCCGTCATAGCCATAATCGAGGCCACCGCCAGTGCGGAAGGTGGTGTAAATCTCGGTCTGGTTCGGCGCGTCGAGGAAGATGGTGGCCAAAGGGTCGGCCGAGGTGAACGTGATCAGCCACCGATAGGTGCGGCCATCGGGCGGCACAGTATAATCAAAATTGAACTGGCCATAACCAAAGTCCCCGTCAATCGGGTCAATCAGGCAGGTGGCGAGGCGGCAGGGACCAACAAAGATCGCCTGGGCCGGCGCGGCAACCGTCGCGGCGAGCAGCGTGAGAACAGCGACAAGGATACGCGACATGGCGGCAAGCTCTCGTCTTGATTTACGAAATCATAACCTGATTCGCCACGGATGGCACGACAGTTTTTCACGACATGGTGGGCGATCACTCACCGGTCGAATTGATGGCCACCGAACCGCTCAGCCTTGTGTCTTGCCGCTGCGCCGCTTCCTTGTCGGACTGATGGCTTCGGGCTGGCGTTCCACTGCGTCTTCGTCTGGCGCAATGGCGACCACGCCACCATCCATATTGGCCGGCGGCAGGGACAGCAGCGGCGCCAGATAATGCCCGGTCCAACTGCCGGCACAGGCGGCGACCTTCTCGGGCGTGCCGGTGATGACGATCTGGCCGCCCTTGTCGCCGCCGTCGGGGCCAAGATCGATGATGTGATCAGCGGTCTTGATCACGTCGAGGTTATGTTCGATCACCACGACGCTGTTGCCCTGATCCACCAACGTGTGCAGCACTTCCAGCAACTTGCGCACATCTTCGAAATGCAGACCGGTGGTCGGTTCATCCAGGATATAGAGGGTGTTGCCTGTGGCCCTGCGGGCCAGTTCCTTGGCCAGCTTCACCCGCTGGGCTTCGCCGCCTGACAAGGTGGTGGCCTGCTGGCCAATCTTCACATAACCAAGGCCGACTTCGAGCAGCATGGCGAGCCGTTCGCGGATCGGCGGGACGGCCTTGAAGAATTCCACCCCGTCTTCGATCGTCAGGTCCAGCACGTCAGCA
>CAZHTW010000127.1:0-7361 GCA_964535865.1 uncultured Sandarakinorhabdus sp.
CCGCAGCTGCCGCGTGACGATGCCACCCGCGTGACCTTGGATGGCGAGCGCGCTGGCTATTGGCTGGGCGTTGGCGCGCAGCCGACGGACCGTGTCGCGCGTTTCCTCGATGCCGCCGGCCTGCGCACTCGCGCCGTCCGCAACAACCCGAACACGGCCGAACCGGGCGCCAAGGCCAAGGAGCGCGCTGAACTGGCCGCCCAGACGGAAGCTGAAGCTGCTGAAGCCGCTGCTGCCGCCGCCGCCGAAGCTGCTGAAGCTGCCGCTGCTGCTGCCGAAGCCGCCGCTGCCCCGGTGGAAGCAGAAGCTCCTGACGCCGAACCGGCTGCTGACGGCGAAACCGCCGAGTAAGGTGTACGGGCGATGGCGGCCGAACAGATTGTGCTCGCCGCCATCGCCGGCGCCCATGGCATCAAGGGCGAGGTGCGGCTGAAGCTGTTCACCGACGCCCTCGACAGCTTGACCCGCCACGCCCGTTTTGACGCGGGCGGGCGGGTTATTTGCATAGAGGCCGTGCGGCCCGACAAGCCGGGCATGGCCGTCGCCCGCCTTGCCGGCGTGCGGGATCGCAACGCTGCAGAAGCGTTGCGCGGCCTTACCCTCGCCGTCCCCCGCACCGCCCTGCCGCCGCTGGCGGACGGTGAATATTATGTGGCTGATTACATCGGCCGCGACGTGCGTGATGAGACTGGCGTGCTGATCGGTACGGTCAAATCGGTGGAGAATTTCGGGGCCTCTGACATTCTCGACATCGCGCGGCTGGATGGCGGCAGCGTGATGGTGCCGTTTCTGGCCGATGTGGTGACCGAAACGGCCGAGGCCTTGATCGTTGACCGTGTCTGGCTCCAATGAGCTGGCGCGCCACCATACTTACCCTTTATCCTGACATGTTTCCCGGGCCGCTTGGCCACAGTCTGGCCGGTCGGGCGCTGGCAGATGGCATCTGGTCGATCAATCCGGTCAACATCCGGGATTTCGCTGCCGACAAGCACCGCACCGTTGATGACACGCCGGCCGGCGGTGGGCCTGGCATGGTGTTGAAGGTCGATGTGCTGGCCGCAAGCATCGATGCGGTTGCCGATGGCCGGCCGGTCGTGGCGCTCACCCCCCGCGGCCGACCGCTCAGGCAAAGCCGGGTGCGGGCACTGGCCGAGGGGCCCGGCCTGATCCTGCTGTGTGGCCGCTTCGAGGGATTTGACGAACGGATTTTCCAGCGCCGCGCCATCGAGGAAGTGTCGATCGGCGACTATATATTGTCCGGCGGTGAAATGGCGGCACTGGTGGTGATGGATGCTTGCGTCCGTCTGTTGCCCGGTGTAATGGGCGCGGCTTCCAGTGGAACCGAGGAGAGCCATGAACATGGCCTGCTCGAACATCCGCATTACACCAGACCTCCCGAATGGGAAGGCCTGGCGATCCCCGAAGTGTTGCGATCGGGGGATCATGCACGCATCGCCAGTTGGCGGCGCGCGCAGTCCGAAATGGACACACGGCTAAGGCGGCCGGACTTGTGGGATCATCATGGGGATGATCCGGTCCAATCGCCCTCTGGTGTGCAACAGCAGAAGAAAGAGGAATGAGATGAATCTCATCCAGCAGATCGAAGCCGAGCAGATTGCCAAGCTCACCGCCACCCGCCCGATCCCGCAGTTCCGCGCCGGCGACACGCTGCGCGTGGGTGTGAAGGTTGTGGAAGGCGAACGCACCCGCGTCCAGAATTATGAAGGCGTGTGCATCGCGCGATCGAACAAGGGCATTGGTTCGTCGTTCACCGTGCGCAAGATTTCCTTCGGCGAAGGCGTGGAGCGTGTGTTCCCGCTCTATAGCCCCAGCATCGAAACCATCGAAGTGGTCCGCCGCGGTGTCGTGCGCCGCGCCAAGCTTTATTATCTGCGTGGCCGCAGCGGCAAGTCCGCCCGCATCGTCGAAAAGCGCGACGCGCGCCCCACCAAGGACTGAACCTCATTCAGCTTGCCGAAAGGGCGCCAGTGGCACTGCTGCTGGCGCCCTTTTTCATTGCGTGTTCTGCCCGCTGGCCCTTATCAGATGCCCATGCTTCCCTTGCCCACTTCCGGCGCGCTTGCTGGCGGCATCCACCGCCTGGCATGCCGTGTGTATTTCGAGGATACGGACACGGCGGGCATCATGTATCACGCCAAATATCTGCACTTCATGGAACGCGGCCGCACCGAATTCCTGCGCGTCGCCGGTATCGATCATGGTGCGGCAGTGAAGGCCGGTCTGGGTGCCTATGCCGTCACCGAGATGCAGATCAAGTGGCTGCGCCCGGCAAGGCTGGATGATGTGCTCATCATCGAAACCCGGCTGCTGTCGGTGCGCGCCGCAGCCTGCCGCATTGAACAGCGCATCACTCGGGATGATGGCACGGCCCTGGCCGAAGCCACGCTCATCGCCGCCTTCCTCGATCCCGCCGGCCGGCCGCGCCGCCAGCCGGCGGAATGGATCGCCCAGTTCAACCGCCTCTTGCCCCAGGACGCCTGATGCAAACCGATCTTGCCTTGAAGACCGCCGCCGATCTATCGCCGCTGGCCCTGTTGATGCAGGCCGATGTGGTGGTGAAGGCGGTGATCCTTGGACTGCTGCTGGCATCGGTGTGGAGCTGGGCGATCATTCTGGAACGCTCCCGCCGCCTGTCCCGCATCAACCGCGAGGCCGTGCAGTTTGAAGACTGGTTCTGGAAGACCGAGACGCTGGATGCGATCTATGAGCCGGCCTCGCGCACCCAGCATCCTTCGGCCCGTGCCGTGATCGCCGGCCTGAACGAATGGCGGCGCAGCCTGGCCGCGAAGGGCGGCCGCATCGATCGCGACGGCCTGCGTGCCCGGCTGGCAAGTGCCATCACCGTGTCCATCGGCCGCGATATCGACGAGCTGTCAGATCGGCTGAACGCGCTGGCCACCATCGGTTCGGTGGCGCCGTTCGTCGGCCTGTTCGGCACCGTGTGGGGCATCATGCGCAGCTTCACCGGCATCGCCGCCAGCCAGAACACCACGCTGGCCGTGGTGGCGCCCGGCATTGCCGAGGCGCTGTTTGCCACCGCCATCGGCCTGTTTGCCGCCATTCCGGCGGTGATCGGATACAACCGCCTGCTGCACCGGGTGAACCGGCTGGAAGCGCGGCTGGGGGCCTTTGCCGAGGAATATCTCAACCTGCTCTCCCGCCAGATTGACGGGTTGGAGCGCAACTGATGGCCATGATGAAGCCTGGCCAGCGCGGCAGCCGGCGCCAGCCCATGGCCGAGATCAACGTCACGCCGCTGGTGGATGTGATGCTGGTGCTGCTGATCATCTTCATGGTGACGGCGCCGCTGCTGGTCGCCGGCGTGCCGGTTGACCTGCCCGATGCCCGCGCCAACAGCCTGCCGCAGGACAACACGCCGATCCAGATCAGCCTGAATGCCAGCGGCGAGCTGTTTGTCGACAGTCTCCCCATCACCCCCGCCGCCCTGCCCGCCAAGCTGGCCGCGCTGCGCACCGCCCGCAGTGACGACGCCCGCATCTATGTCCGTGCCGATCGCGGCCTGGACTATGGCCGGGTGATGGCCGTGGTGGGCGAAGTCAACGCCGCCGGCTTCAAGAAGGTGGCGCTGGTCACCGATGGCGCAACCCCGCCCGCACCATGACCCGGCAGGAAGGCATCAGCATCGGCGCGGCCCTGCTGGCGCATGTGGCGCTGCTCGCGGGGCTCAGCCTGGCGTGGCAGCAGCAGATGCCGATGCTGCCCAGTCCGGATGACAGTGTCGCCGTGGAACTGGTCACCATCGCCGACGCGCCCCGCATCACCGAACCACCCGAACCCAGCATCGCCGCCGCCCCGCAAGAGGCTGCCAGCGCGCCGGCAGACGCCGAACCGGCCCCGCAGCCCGAACCGGTGCCACAACCGGTGAAAGCCGATGCCGTGCCGCCGCCCGAACCGGTGAAACCCAAGCCGGAACCCAAACCCAAGGCCCCGCCCACCAAGGCCCCGCCCTCCCCGCTTGACGCCTCCAGCCTGGCCAGCCTGATCGACAAAGCCCTGCCCAAGGCGCCGAAGAAGACGCTGGACACCTCGAAACTCGCCAAGGACATCAACGCCGCCGCGCCGGCCAAGGCCGCCATCGATCCGCGCGCCGCCGCCACCCTGGCCCAATCCATCCGCGGCCAGGTCGCCCCGTGCTGGAACCCGCCGGTGGGCGGCCGCGACGTGCGGCGGATGACGGTGATCGTCACCGTGCAATATGGCCGCGATGGCCGGGTGATCGGCATGCCGCAGGCCGGCACCCCCAGCGGCACCACCGCCGCCAATGCCGATTATGCCCGCGCCTTTGCCGAAACCGCCCGCCGTGCCGTGCTGCGCTGCCAGCCCTTGAAATTGCCGCCAGAGCTGTTTGAACTGTGGCAGTCGGTCGAGATCAATTTTGATCCGGAAGAAATGACCTGACCAAACGGGGGGATGATCATGAAAGCCATGCTGAGCCTGGGCGTGATGCTGGCCGCCACAACGGCACTGGCCGCGCCAAAGCCGGTGCCCACGCCGGATCGTCCGGTTACCGATCCGGCCAGCCTCACCTCCCCCGCCAATCCGCTGGCGCGCCCGCTCAGCGTGGCCGATCTTGCCTTCAGCCGTTCCCTGGGCGGGCCGGTATGGAGCGCGGACGGCCAGCAGATTTTCCTCACCACCAATCTCACCGGCCGGCCCAACATCTGGCGCATGGCGGCCGGCGGCAGCTGGCCAGTCCAGATGACCGTTTCGGATGATGGCCAATATGGCCTCGCCGTCTCGGCCGACGGCAAGTGGCTCTATTTCGATCAGGACAAGGGCGGCGATGAATATGGCGACATCTATCGCGTGCCCACCGCCGGCGGGCCCGTTGAACAGATCACTGCCACCGCTGATGTGGCCGAAGGCGATGCCCTGCCGGCGCCGGCGGGCGATGCCTTGGTGTTCGCCCACAAGAAGCGCGGCGCCGCACAGACCAACATCGCACTTCTGGAAGCCGGCAAGCTGCGCATGCTCACCGACGAGGCCGACCCGAGCTTCAACTGGCAAGCGGTGGCGTTCGTGGATGGTGGCAAGGCGCTGATTGCCAACCGATCCCAGACGGCTGGCAGCGAAGGCAGCGTGTGGCGCATCGATATTGGCACCGGCGCCGCCAAGCAACTGATCGGCCGCAAGGGCGTCGTCTATTCCGCCGCCGGGGCCAGCGCCGATGGCGGCCGCATCGCCATCACCAGCGACGAGGGCAGCGGCCAGGACCATGCCGGCGTGCTCGACGCCGCCACCGGCAGCGTGCGCTGGCTGCCAGCGACGCCGTGGGAGGAAGCCGCCGTGGCCATGCACGGCAAGGCCATGCTGGTGCGCACCAACCGCGATGGCCGATCCAGCCTGGCGCTGGTGGATGTGGACAGCCTGGTGCAGACCCCGCTGGCACTGCCGCCGGGCCTGAACGCCGCCAGCGGCAAGGCCTTTGCCCCCGATGGCCGCAGCTTGCTGCTGATCCATGCCGGGGCCGATACGCCCACCGATCTGTTCCGCTTCGATCTGGCCAGCGCCAGCGCCCGCCCGCTCACCCAGACGGCGCTGGCCAGCGTCGCGCCCGAAGCCCTGCCCAAATCCGAAATCGTCACCTTCAAGAGCTTTGACGGCACGCTGATCAGCGCGGTGCTCACCATGCCCGCCAATCTGAAACGCGATGCCAGCGCGCCGGCCATCGTGCTGCCCCACGGCGGCCCCACCGGCCAGAGCCAGGACGGCTTCTCCCGCAACGCCGCGCTGTTTGCCAGCCATGGCTATATGGTCATCCAGCCCAATTTCCGCGGCTCCACCGGCTATGGCCGCGCCTTCCAGGAAGCCAACCGCAAGGATCTGGGCGGCGGCGATCTGAAGGACGTGCTCGCCGCCCGCGATTTCATGGTCGCCACCGGCTATGTCGATCCCAAGCGCATCGGCATCACCGGCGGCTCCTACGGCGGGTTCATGACCCTGATGGCCATCGGCAAGGCCCCCGACGCCTTCGCCGCCGCCGTGCAATTGTTCGGCATCATCAACTGGCGCACCATGTGGGAACATGAAGACGCCTATCTGCAAGCCTATCAACGCAGCCTGATCGGCGCACCCGACGAGTATAAGGGCGTCTACGAAGCCTCTTCGCCGCTCACCTACATCAAGGCCGCCAAGGTGCCGCTGCTCAGCCTGCAAGGCGAAAACGACATCCGCGTGCCGCGCGGCCAGGCCCAGGAAGTGGCGGATATCCTGAAGGCCAAGGGCAATGTGGTGGAAACCATCTTCTACCCGGCAGAAGGCCACGGCTTTGCCAAGCGGGAGAACCAGCTGGATTCCTTGACCCGGACGTTGGCGTGGTTTGACAAATATCTGAAGAAGTAAGGCGGCCTCCCCCGGGCAGGGGCGAGGCCCCTGCCCCCATTTGTTTTGGAGTGGTCCACGTGGCGTGGGACAGGGCCGCAACCCGCCAATTTACTGTGAGTTTACGCAAACGGCTTGGTGTCGGTTTTTGGTGGTTTGGAGACCGTCCGCTTGGGACTGGTAATCGACGTTATCTGCCTACCACTTGATAGGTGATGCTCACATCCGAGACTCGCTCGTTTCGACTGAAAACGCGCGATTTCGCGGCGTACCGAACGAGGAGACGGTCCTCTGAAAGCCACCGCGTTTCGGCCCACGACCCGTTCCAACTGCCGACGCGCGCGGCACCATGATCATCATCTGCATTGAATGCATTTCCGGCTCCGGAAGGAGTGCCACTGGCTTTCACTACAGAGATCTGAGTGGAAAAACCTGTGGTTGCTCCGCAATCACGCTGGAACAGCACCGCGGCGTGCTTGCCATTCGGCGAGGGGCTGCGCGAAACCACTGTATTCCGGCAGACGTCTGAACACCCGGAGCAAACAATCATCGCCGCGAGTAGTAGTGCCCTCATGGCTTCAGATGGTAGCCTTGGCACCACGCCCGTCAACGGCCGTTTTCAGAGGGGCAGCATGGGGGCGTGAAGGGCCGAGCTTGGGGGCGAAAGCGGACTTGCCCGCCACCCCAATGCCTGAAACCGCACGGGTCCAGGGTTTTCGACCCTGGCCGCCGGAGGCACAATTTTTACCGTCCCGCCTCCCACAGGAACCGCCCTTCCTTCATCGTCCCCACCACCTTGATCCCCCGGATTTGTGCCGGCGGCGTCACCAGTGGGTTGGCGCTCAGCAGGGTGAAGTCGGCCAGTTTGCCGGCCTCGATGCTGCCGCGCCGGCCCTCTTCGCGATAGGCCCAGGCCGGGCTGATGGGCAGCGCTTTCAGGCCGTTCCAGGCGCCAAGCCGTTGGTCTGGCCCCAGCACGAAGCCGCTGCGGGTGGTGC
>CAZHTW010000128.1:0-4255 GCA_964535865.1 uncultured Sandarakinorhabdus sp.
CGACCACGATGAACGGCGCGTCCTCATGCCTGGGGCCATCATCGCCGCCGGTCATCGTGGCCGGTCGATCACCGTGCCGGTGGGTTTCAGCCGGCCGACCACGATGAACGGCGCGTCCTCATGCCTGGGGCCATCATCGCCGCCGGTCATGCCGTGGCCGCCCACAAAGCGCTGGCCCAGCCCGGCGCCGGTGCGGGCCGCCACGTCGGCGCCGATCACCGCCTCCATCTTCTGGCCAAACATGCGGCCATCGGCCAGGCTCGCCCCCAGCAGGGCGGGATAGGCCGGTTCGGTGCCGACAATGCGGAAGCTGCGGAAACTGTCGCCCAGGGCCAGCGGAATCGCCTGCGCCACGCCCATCTGCCGGCGCAGCAGGTCCACGGTTTCCAACGGCACATTCCCGGTCGGGATATCGACATGATAGACGCTGGACAGGATGAGTTGCAGCGGCGAGCCCTTGGCGCCCACCACCATGTCGATGCCCTGGGCGTCCTTGTCGAAGCGGTTTTCCAACTGGCTGGAAAACAGCAGCAGGATCACCAGGCTGGCAACGCTCAAGCCCAGCAGCAGGATGTTCAGCCCGGTGTTGAGCGCGCGGTCGCGCAGATAGGCAAGGCTCAGCCCGATCATGGCGCTGTGGTTCCCGGGGCCACCAGGTTCAGCCGGTTGCCAAAGCGCGGCGCGATGCGGCCATCGTGGGTGGCCACCAGCAGGGTGGCGCCGGTGGCATCGGCCACGTCGAACATCAGATCGATCATGCGCGCGGCATTGGCATCATCCAGCGCCGAGGTTGGCTCATCGGCAACCACCAGCCGGGGCCGGGTGATCAGCGCGCGGGCGATGGCGGCGCGCTGGCCTTCGCCCTGGGACAATTGGCGCGGGCGGGCAGCGGCGCGGTGGGACAGGCCAACCCGATCGATCATCGTGGCAATGGCGCTGCGGTCCACGCTGCCCAGCGCCAGTTGCTGGGCCAGCGCCAGATTGGCGGTGACGCTGAGCGCCGGGATCAGCCGCAGCGTCTGGAACACCAGCCCGGTGGTGCGGCGGCGCAGGGCATCGCGGCCGGCGGGCGGCAGGGCGGACATGGGTTCGCCGGCCACCGCGATGCTGCCATGGCTGGGGGTGAGCAGGCCGGTGACGATGTTGATGAAGGTGGTCTTGCCCGATCCCGATGGCCCCAACAGCAGGGCATGGGCGCGGGCCTGCAACTGCCAGTCACCAATCTGCATCACGCAGCGGCCGTCGCGCCAATGGGAAAGGCCCCTGGTTTCCACCAGAGGCCCTTCAACCTTGTTCAAATGGGTCGGCAGTTCAGGGCTGGGCATTGGCCATGGCAACCGGGGCCATGGTGGCCGTTGCCGGGGCCTGCGCGGTGGCAACCTCGTCCTTCATGCCCAGGCGCTTCATCATGGCCAGGCGAGCGGTTTCAATGGCTTCCTGGCGGCGCTGCTCGGCGATGCGGGCGGCGGCCTCGGCATAGGCGCCGGCATAAGGATCGGTGCCATCCGGGGCATAATGGCTGTAACCGGGCATGCCATCAAAGGCACAGGCACTGGCCGGGCCGGCAATCGCCAGCAGGGCAGTGGCAGCAGCAAAAGCGATCAGGCGCATTTCAACCCTCCAAGTCACACGACTCACCTGTATACAGTGTCACAACTGGCGCTGGCCTGCAACGCCTGCGCGCTGGCCATGCTGCCGCACGTCTGGGGCAAATGGCGCAGTTTTCGGTGACGTATGATACAATATCACACAAAACGCCCGCTGATGCCCTGTTCCCGGCTTGCCAAGCGGCGGGACGCGCGGCAATGGGCATGGGTTCCGGCGGGAGGCCGGATGCTGGTTTTTTGGGGGCTGCATGATGCAGGGTTTCGGGCGTGTGATGCTGTGGGCCGCAGCGGCGATGATGGGAATCGCCGCCAATGCCGGGCCGATCGAGCAGACCAAGGGCAGTTTCGTCGACAAGTTCCGCCAGCTTGAGGGCGAGGATTGGCCGACCCCGACCGATTATCGCAACGCCGCCGGCGCGCCGGGCCATCGTTACTGGCAGCAGAAGGTGGATTATCGCATCACCGCCAGCCTGAACGAAGCCACCCGCACGATCAGCGGGTCGCAGACCATGACCTATCACAACAACAGCCCGGATGCGTTGAAATATCTGTGGCTGCTGCTGGATCAGAATGCCAAGCGCGATTCCATCGCTGAACGCACCGAAACCGTGACGCCGGGCGGCCAGATCAGCATGACCGGCGTGCGCCGTGCCATGCGCTTCAAGGAATGGGAGGGCGGCTTCACCATCGCCAAGGTGACTGATGCCGCCGGCCGGCCGCTGAAGTTCACCGTGGTGGACACGCTGCTGCGCATCGATCTGCCGGCCGCGCTGGCCAGCGGCGCAGCCACCAGCGTGAAGATTGAATTCAGCGTGCCGCTGATCGAAACAAGGGTGATCGGCGGACGTTCCGGCTATGAATGCTTCACCAAGCCGGATCAGGATGGCAATTGCCTGTTCCTGGCCGCGCAATGGTTCCCGCGCGCCGCCGTCTATTCGGATTATGAAGGCTGGCACAACAAGGCGTTCGTGGGCGACGGCGAGTTCACGCTGGAGTTTGGCGATTATGACGTGTCGATCGCCGTGCCGTCCGATCATGTCGTGTCCGCCACCGGCGAACTGGCCAACCCCGAGATTCTGACTGCGGCGCAGCGCGCCCGGCTGGCGCAGGCCCGCACCGCCAAGGAGCCCGTGTATATCGTGACGCCGGCCGAAGCACTGGCCGCCGAAAAGGGCAAGGCCACCACCAGCAAGACCTGGCGCTTCACCGCGAAGAATGTCCGCGATTTCGCCTGGGCCTCCAGCCGCAAGTTCGTGTGGGATGCGATGGGCGTTCGCCAGAATGATCCGGCGATGCCGCTGGTGATGGCGATGAGCTTCTATCCCAAGGAAGCCCGGCCGCTGTGGGATGCCTATTCCACCAAGTCCATCGCCCACACCATTGATGTCTATGGCGAATTTGCCTTCACCTATCCCTATCCCACCGCCCAGAGCATCAATGGCCCGGTGGGCGGGATGGAATATCCGATGATGACCTTCAACGGCCCGCGCCCGGTGAAGGACAAGAAGACCGGCCAGCTCACCTATACCGAGCGGGCCAAATATGGCCTGATCGGCGTGGTGATCCACGAAATCGGCCACAGCTGGTTCCCGATGATCGTCAACAGCGACGAGCGCCAGTGGACCTGGATGGACGAGGGCCTGAACAGCTTCCTGGAGTTCGAGGCCGAGCGGCGCTGGGATCCGGAATTCCCGCGCGCCCGCGGCGAGCCGCGTGATATCGTGGAATATATGGTCAGCCGCGACCAGGTGCCGTTGATGACGCACAGCGACAGCCTGTTGCAGTTCGGCAACAATGGCTATGCCAAGCCGGCCACCGCGCTGGTGATCCTGCGCGAAACCATCCTGGGCCGCGAATTGTTCGATTTCGCCTTCAAGGAATATGCCCGCCGCTGGCGTTTCAAGCGGCCGACGCCTTATGATTTCTTCCGCACCATGGAAGAAGCCTCGGGTGTTGATCTCGACTGGTTCTGGCGCGGCTGGTTCTATTCCACCGATCATGTCGACATCAGCCTCGACAAGGTGGTGCAGGCGCGGCTCGACACCCGCAACCCCGAAGTGGAAAAGGGCTGGGCCCGCGATCGCAAGAAGGCGGAACCGACCCCGCTCACCGTGGCGCGCAACACCCAGGTGCCGGTGAAGGATCGTGATCCGTCCACTCGCGATTTCTATGACGAAACCAACCGCTTCACCGTCACGGCAAAGGACCGCAAGGATTATGAGGGCGCGGTGAAGAAGCTGGAGCCGGAAGAAGCCGCGGCGCTGGCGTTCAAGGACAATTTCTATCACTTCAGCTTCAGCAACCGCGGCGGCCTGGTGATGCCGGTGATCCTCAAGCTGGATTATGCCGATGGCTCCACCGAAACCATCCGCATCCCGGCGGAAATCTGGCGCCGCAACCACAAGGCGGTGACCTGGCAGCATGTCACGCCCAAGGTGCTGAAATCGGCCGAGGTTGATCCGCTGTGGGAAACCGCCGATGCTGATCGCAGCAACAACAGCTTCCCGGCCCGCATCGAACCCGCGGTGATCAAGGTGCGCGATGATTTCGGCGCCGGCGACAACCGCATGGCCGACAGCGAGCTGGAAGTGACGCCGGACAGCATCAAGACCCGTCCGGTGAAGAAGGACGAGAAGAAGGACGAGAAG
>CAZHTW010000128.1:4355-7180 GCA_964535865.1 uncultured Sandarakinorhabdus sp.
GAAGAAGGACGAGAAGAAGGACGAGAAGTGACGCCAGGCCGGGCGGCGCCGCTGCTGGGGGGCTTGCTCCTCACCCTCGCCGTCCCGGCGGCCGCCCATCGCGGCCACGCCAGCCTGGCGGTGGTGGAGATTGACGCCAGGTCCGGCGCCGTCACCGTCACCCACCGCCTGCAGGCGCATGATGTGGAGCCGGCGCTGGTCGATATCGCCCCGGCCGCCCAGCCCAGCCTGGATGATCCCGATGCCATGCAGGCGCTGGTCGCCTATCTTGGCCAGCGCTTCCGCATCCGCGGCGTGGCGCTGGCCCCGGCCGGGCAGCGGCTGTCGGGCGATCTGGTCGAATTGCGCTATGTCGGCCGCATAAGGGGCAAGCCGGCCGAACTGCTGATCAGTGGTGGCCTGTTCGGCGAAACCTGGCCCGATCATTCCACCCAGGTGAATGTGCGCCGCGCCGGCATCACCCGCAGCCTGCAATTCCGCCCCGGCGATGCCGAACAGGCTGTGCGCATCGCCGCGCCATAATCTCTGCGGTCTGCTGTCGCACCCTGCCGGCAGCGTCTACGCCAAAAGACGTAACGCACAGCGCGCCCCTGTCATGCATTGGTCATCTTGGGTCGAGGCAGAATCGCATCAGCGTGGCCGGGCCCGACAAGGGCTGCCGGCCTCCGTCCGGATGGCAGCCGAAAACAAGCGGGCGGGCCTGTGGGGATGGGCCATCACGTAATATGGGCGGCCGGCCGGGGTGCCGGGTGCTGCATTGGGGGATAGACTGATGATGACCAACCGCCGCGCCGTGACCGATCTTCGCGCCCTGCTGCTGCTGGGCGCTGCCACGCTGGTGCCAACGATGGCCCAGGCGCAAGCCCAGCCCGCCCCAGCCGCGGCTGCTACCGCCCAGGCCGAGGAGGCGGCGGAAGAGGAAACCGCCATCATCACCGTCACCGGCAGCCGCATCAGCCGCACCGGTTATGACAGCCCGATCCCGGTTTCGGTGATCGGCGAGGCCGAACTGAAGGCCGAACCGCAGGCCAATATCGGCGATTATGTCAACACGCTGCCCTCGGTGCGCGGTTCGCAAAGCTCGTCCACCAACTCGGGCTCGCTGTCCAACGGCCAGGCCGGGATTGCGTCCGTCAACCTGCGCTCGCTGGGGGCGGCGCGCACGCTGGTGCTGATCGATGGCCAGCGCTCGGTTGCGTCCACCCCGGTGGGCATCGTCGACACGCAGACGGTGCCGCAGGGCCTGATCAAGGGCGTGGAAGTCGTCACCGGCGGCGCCTCGTCGGCCTATGGCTCCGATGCCGTCGGCGGGGTGATCAACTTCAGCCTCAACCGTGATTTCAAGGGCCTGCGCGCCGAATATGAATTCGGCATCACCGATTATGGCGATGCGCCCAACCACACCTTCCGCATCACCAGCGGCTTCGATTTCGCCGATGGCCGCGGCAAGGTGCTGCTGGCCGGGGATTATTTTACCCAGAAGGGCGTCGATACCTATGATCGCCCCTGGCAGAACAGTGGCTTCTTCCAGATCGACAACCCGGCCTTTGCCGCTGGCAACGGCCAGCCGGAACGCCTGGTGCAATCCGGCATCGGCACCTATCAGTTCACGCCGGGCGGCATCATCAACACCGGCCCGCTGCGCGGCACCTATTTCGGCAACATCACCAATGGCCAGGCCAGCCTGAACCAGTTCACCTATGGCCCCAACCGCGGCCAATGGATGGTGGGCGGCGATTATCTGATCAGCCGCGAAGGCCATTGGAGCACCAACAGCCTGGCGCCCAACGAAGAGCGTGGCAACATCTTTGGCCGCCTCAGCTTCGAGGTCAGCCCGGCCTTCGTGCCGTTCGTGCAATACAGCTATTCCGGCTACAGCGGCCAGAGCTTCTATCAGCAGACGCCTTCCACCGGCATCACCATCCAGCGCGACAATGCCTTCCTGCCCACCGCGCTGGTCAGCCAGATGACCGCGCTGAACCTCACCAGCATCTCGATCGGCACCAGCAACAACGGCTTCCCGGCCGCCGGTTCCAACAACAGCCGCGAAGTCTATCGCTTTGTCGCCGGTGCCGATGGCGAGTTCGAGATCGGCAAGGGCAGCTGGAAATATGCGACCTATTATCAGGCCGGCATTGCCCGCACCAACGAATTGCTCACCAACACCTGGCTGAACAGCCGCGTCGCGCTGGCCCAGGATGCGGTGCGCGCACCGGCCGGCAACGCCGCCGGCATTCCGGCCGGCACCATCGTCTGCCGCTCCACCCTCACCGCGCCCACCAATGGCTGCGTGCCGCTCAATCGCATCGGCATCGGCGGCGTGACGCAGGCGGCCATTGATTATGTGTTCAACAATGGTGCCCAGCCGCAGCGTTTCCAGACGCTGCGTCAGGATGTGGCGGCGATCAGCTTTTCCACCAACGATCTGTTCGAAACCTGGGCCGGCCCGGTGTCCTTCGCGTTCGGCGGGGAATATCGCCGCGAACGGGTGAACGGCTCGGTTGACCCGCAGTTCAACTCGGGCTGGCTCTACGGCAATTATCTCGTCACCCGCGGCAGCTTCACGGTGAAGGAATTCTTTGCCGAAACCGTGGTGCCGCTGGCCAAGGGCCTGGATTTCAACGGCGCCATCCGCCAGACCGATTATTCCACCAGCGGCAGCGTCACCACCTGGAAGCTGGGCGCCACCTGGCAGGTGATTGACGACATCAAATTGCGCGTGGTGCGCAGCCGCGACATCCGCGCGCCCAACCTGAACGAACTGTTCGCGCCTGGCACCGCCCGCACCACCACGGTGAACGTGCCGCTGCCCGGCAATACCCAGC
>CAZHTW010000129.1:0-7148 GCA_964535865.1 uncultured Sandarakinorhabdus sp.
AATCGCCACCACATATTTGTCGATGGCGTCCTGCGGGGCGGTTTCCCACCATTCGTTGAACAGCAGATGGACGCCATAGGCATAGAAGTTGTCGACGGCGGTGAGGAACTTCTCCCCGAACACCCGGTCTACCTTTTGCATGGCTTTACTCCCCGATCTTGGCAGAATTCTCGCATGCCGGGCCATTCCCAACAAGCCATCTTGTGATGGCCGGGGCGGGCGATAGACTGTCTGGGCATGAGCAGCGATGCCCCCTCCTCCGCCGGCCACCGCGAGCGGCTGCGCCAGCGCCTGCTGACCGCCGGCGGCGAGGGGTTTCATGATTATGAGCTGCTGGAATATCTGCTGGCGCTGGCCATTCCGCGGCAGGACACCAAGCCGTTGGCCAAACGCTTGATCGAGGAGTTCGGCAGCCTGGCTGCTCTGATCGCCGCCACACCCGAAGAGTTGAAACGGGTGGATGGCCTGGGTGACGGGGCGGCGGCGGCGATCAAGTTTGTCGAGGCGGTGATGCTGCGATCCTTGCGGACCCGCGCGCTGGATCGACCGGTGCTGAGCGGTTGGCAGGCCCTGCTCGATTATTTGCACGCCAGCCTGGCGCACCGGCCCACCGAACAGTTCCGAGTGATTTTCCTGAACAATCGCAACATCATGATCCGTGATGAGGTGATGAACGACGGCACGGTGAATGCAGCGCCGGTCTATCCGCGCGAGATCGTGAAGCGGGCGCTTGATCTGGGTGCGGCGGCGGTCGTGCTGGTGCACAACCACCCATCTGGCGACCCCCAGCCCAGCCGCGATGATATCCAGATGACCCGCGCCATCATCGAGGCTGGGCGGCATCTGGGCCTGTCGGTGCACGATCACGTGATCATCGGTGCTTCGGGCCATGTTTCGATGCGCAGCGCCGGACTGATCTGAATCGCCTGATCTGACCAATACGCAATAATAACCTTGCGTTGTTGCGGCTGGCTGCGCACAAAAAAAGTTGCAACCATGCCGGGAGGGGCAATGCAGGCACTGCCAGCGTTTGATGAAATGTTCGGAACCGGCGAGTTTTACGACGCGCGCTCGCCGGAAGGGGTGACCACGGCCTATCGCGCCATCCGGCAATGGCTGGCCGACAGCCCGCAGGAGTTGATGGCGGCGCGGCGGGCGCAGGCGGAGCTGTTCTTCCGCCGCATCGGCATCACCTTTGCTGTCTATGGCGATGCCCAGGCCACCGAACGGCTGATCCCGTTCGATATCGTGCCACGCATCCTCACCCGGCGCGAATGGACCCGGCTGGAACGCGGCCTGAAACAGCGGGTGGCCGCGCTCAACATGTTCCTTGCCGATGTCTATGGCGCGCAGGAGATCTTGAAGGCCGGCATCATTCCGGCCGAACTGGTGCTGATGAACTCGGCCTTCTGCCTGCACATGGTGGGGCGCCAGCCGCCGGGCGGCGTTTGGGTGCATATCGCCGGCATCGATCTGGTGCGCACCGGGCCAGACGAGTTTTTCGTGCTGGAAGACAATGCCCGCACCCCGTCTGGCGTGTCTTACATGCTGGAAAACCGCGAGGTGATGCTGAAACTGGTGCCCGATCTGTTCGATCAGGTGAAGGTGGCGCCGGTGGAAACCTATCCGGAAATGCTGCTGGAAACGCTGGCCAGCGTGAGCCCCCGCAAACAGCGCGGCAGCCATCCAACCTGCGTGCTGCTCACCCCCGGCCAGTATAATTCGGCCTTTTATGAACACAGCTTCCTGGCCGACAAGCTGGGCATCGAGTTGGTGGAGGGCAGCGATCTGTTCGTGCGCGATGATATCGTGTTCATGCGCACCACCGAAGGCCCGCAGCGGGTGGACGTGATCTATCGCCGCGTCGATGATGGCTTCATCGATCCGCTGGTGTTTGAACCCACTTCGATGCTGGGGGTGCCCGGTTTGATGTCGGCCTATGCCGCCGGCAATGTCACCCTGGCCAACGCCGTCGGCACCGGCATTGCCGATGACAAGGCGATCTACAGCTATATGCCCGATATCGTGCGCTTTTACATGGGTGAGGAGCCGATATTGGCCAATGTGCCGACCTGGCGCTGCCGGGAACCCGAATCGCTGATGTATGTGCTGGATCGGCTGCCGGAACTGGTGGTGAAGGAAGTCGATGGATCGGGCGGTTACGGCATGCTGGTCGGCCCGCATGCGCCCAAGGCGACCATCGCCGCCTTCGCTGCCAAGCTGAAATCCAATCCGGAAAAATTCATCGCCCAGCCCACGCTGGCGCTCTCCACCTGCCCCACTGCCACCGATGGCGGCGTGGCGGCCCGCCATGTCGATCTGCGCCCGTTCGTGCTGACCGGGGCTGACGGCGTGCGCATCATCCCCGGCGGCCTGACCCGCGTGGCGATGACGGCCGGCAGCCTGGTGGTGAACTCCAGCCAGGGCGGTGGCACCAAGGACACGTGGATCATCGATGATTGAGCCCGCCGTTTCCCAAACAGACCCTGCCATGCTGTCCCTGGTTCAGCCTGGCGAAACCCAACCGGCACAACCGGAGCGCGTGCCATGCTGAGCCGCACCGCCGGAAACCTCTATTGGATCGGCCGCTATCTGGAGCGCGCCGATTTCAGTGCGCGCCTGATCGAGGCGACGCAGCGGCTGGCGGCCCTGCCTTCCAGCTATGGCGGCGCGTCCAACGCCTGGGAATCGGCGCTGGCGGCCGCCTGCCAGAGTGATGCCTTTGCCGCCACTGGCCTGGCGGTTGACGAGCATGAGGTGACCGAGTTCCTCACCCTCAACGCCAACAATCACGCCTCCATCCGCTCCTGCCTGGAGGCCGCGCGCTCCAACGCCCGCGCCGTGCGCACCGCCTTGACCGAGGAAGGCTGGGAGGCGATCAACACCGCCTGGCTGGAGGTCAGCCGCTATGGCACCCATCTGTCCAGCCGTGAAACGCTGGCGCAGCTGATCGAATATGTGAAGCACGCGGTGGCGGCCTTTGATGGGGCGGCCAACCGCACCATGCTGCGCGGCGATGCCTTCTGGTTCATCAACCTGGGTGCCGCGATCGAACGCGCCGACAATTCGGCCCGCCTGCTCGACGTGAAATATCATCTGCTGCTGCCGCGTGACGAACCGGTGGGCGGCAGCCTGGATTATTTCCAGTGGACGACCATTCTGCGCACTGTGTCGGCGATGACCGCCTATCGCTGGGTCTACAAGGACAGTGTGAAGCCCTGGCTGGTGGCCGATCTGCTCATCCTCAACCGCCAGATACCGCGCAGTCTGGCGGCCTGTTATGACGAGATATTGCGCCATCTCGATCTGCTGGCCAGCCACAGCGGCCGGCGCGGGCCGGCCCATCGCCTCGCGAGCGCCGGCCATGCCAAGCTGGCGAGCGGCAATATCGATGCCATTTTCGGCGAGGGCCTGCACGAATTCCTCACCCAGTTCGTGATCGACAACAACCGGCTGGGCGAGGCCATCGCCGAGCAATATCTGTTCTGAAGGTCGCCGATGCGCATCCGGGTCGATTATCGCACTGTCTATCAATATGCCTCTGCCGCCAGCGACGTGCTGCAATTGCTGCGCGTGCAGCCGGCCGGGCATGAGGGCCAGCATATCGTGTCTTGGCGGATCGATATCGATGTCGATGGCCATCTGAAGCGCGCCGAGGATGCGTTCGGCAACATCACCCACATGCTCTATCCCGATGGGCCGGTGAAGACCCTGTCCCTGCATGTCGTTGGCGAAGTGGACACGGTGGAAAGCCATGGCGTGCTGTCTGGCGGCCATGAGCCTCTGCCCGCCACCGTGTTCCTGCGGCAGACCGATCTCACCCGCCCGGACGAAGCGTTGCGGGCGCTGGGCCGGCAGGTGGATACTGGCGATGCGCTGGCCACCTGCCACCGCCTCACCAGCCTTTTGTATGAACAGTTCAGCTTTGATCCCGATGTGACGCATTCGCACACCGATGCCGCCCATGCCTTCGCGCTGAAGGCCGGCGTGTGCCAGGATTATGCCCATGTGTTCGTGAGTGTCGCGCGCAGCCTGGGCATCCCGGCGCGCTATGTGTCGGGGCATCTGGTGCGCAACGATGGCTTTGTCACCCAGCCGGCCGCCCATGCCTGGGCCGAAGCGCTGGTGCCCGATCTGGGTTGGGTCGCCTTTGATCCCACCAACGGCATGTGCGCCACCCAGGCCTATCTGCGCGTGGCTGTGGGCCTTGATTATCGCGATGCCGCCCCGGTGCGCGGCGCGCGGCGTGGCGGCGGCGCCGAAACCATGAACGTGGCGGTCACCACCACCGCCACCGGCCCGAACCAGCAGCAAGGCCAGATCCAGACCCAGGCCTGAGCCCCCTCTTGCCCGGCCGGCATTTCCGCCGCAAACTCAGGGACACTTGGGAGGACGATGGCATGACCTATTGCGTGGGCATCTTGGTGCGCGAAGGCCTGGTGCTGATGGCGGACACCCGCACCAACGCCGGCGTGGACAATATCAGCAGTTACCGCAAGCTGCGCCTGATGGAGCATGGGCCAGACCGGATCATCATGTGCGCATCGGCCGGATCGCTCTCGGTGACGCAAAGCGCCCTCTCTCGCGTGGCCCTTGGCGTCACCATGCCCGACACAGGCGAAAAGGAAACGCTGGCCGACGTGCCCACCGTGTTCCGCGCCGCGCAGCTGGTGGGCCAGGCGCTTTCCGACGCCAAGGCCGAGATTGACCGCGTGGTGAAGGGGGACAATGTCTTCACCGATGCCACCTTGCTGCTGGCCGGCAGCATCGGCGGGCGGCGTCCGCGCTTGTTTCTGATCTATGGCGCCGGCAATTTCATCGAATGCCAGGCCGATACGCCCTTCCTGCAGATCGGCGAGAACAAATATGGCAAGCCGGTGCTGGATCGCATGCTCACCTATGAAACCCCGATTGCCGAAGCGATGAAGATCGCGCTGATCTCGTTCAGCGCCACCATGCGATCCAATCTGGCGGTGGGCCTGCCGATCGACATGGCCACGATCCGCTCCGGCGTGTCCGACATCGAGTTGATCCACCGGATCGAGGCGGATGACGCCTATTACAGCGAACTCAACAACCGCTGGAGCAACGCGCTGAGGGCGGCCGCCGCCGCCATTCCGCTGCCGCAATATGACAGCCAGCCGGAACAGGAATTGCGCAGTTAGGCGCTTGCCAACTGCGCCCCGGGCTTCGTTCGCGTCACCCACAGCAGACCCGCCAGCACCAGCCCGACCACGCTCACGCCCGTCATCGCCAGATAGCCGAGCGCGGCATCACCATCGGCCACCAGCGCATCATAAAGATAGCCGGAAATGAAGGTAGTGAAGGCCTGCGCCGGGGCCGAGGCCAGGGCCATGTAGATCATCTGGGCGGTCGCCGTCTGTTCATCGCCCATCATCTCGTTGACCAGCCGCATGGCGCCCAGGAACACGGCGGCAAAGGTGCCGGCGTGCAGCACCTGCAACGGCCACAGCAAGATTTCCGGCGGCAGGAAGGCCATTGCCGTCCAGCGGATGATGCAGGCAATCGCCCCCACCAGGATCAGGGTTTCGCTGGCAAAGCGGCTTGACCAGCCGCCCAGGAACATCAGGAAGATCACCTCCACCGCCACGCCGACCGACCAGAGATTGCCGGCCACGGCCTGTGAAATCCCCTGATCCTTGGTCCAGATCAGCACGCCAAAGCCATAGAAATAGCCATGGGTGGCCTGCAATATGCCGGCAGCGAAGATCAGCAGGGCAAAGCGCCGGTTTTTCAGCAGGCCGATGCCATCCTTCAGGCGACCAATGAAATCGCCCTCTTCATTGCCCTGCACCGGCTCGCGCGGCATCACCAGCGCCGCGCCAATCAGCGCCACCGACACGCCGAGCAGCCAGGCCCAGATCGCCCATGGGCCGAAATTGCCCACCAGCGCCCCCACGCTGGACGACCCCACGATGAAGGCCGCCGACGCCAAGCCGCGCGCCACGCCATAGGGCGGCAAGCCGCTCTTGGTCAGGCGGATCAGGGCGGCCTCCACCGCCGGCAGCAGGCCCCAGAAGCCCACGTCCATCAACAGGATGATTCCGAACACCGGCCAGAAGCCCTGCACGAACCACAGGGCCGCAAAGCCGGCGGTGAGCAGGAAGGAAAACAGGAACAGCGGCGCGCGTTTGTCCGCCTGGCCGGCCGCCCAGGCGGCGGTGATCGGCCCAACAGCGATGCGCGACAGGCCCCCGATGGTCAGGACCGCGCTGATCTGCACGCCGCTGAAGCCCTGCGCCGCATCGAGCCAGGTGGGCAGATGGGGGATGAGCGCGCCAAAGCCGGCAAAGAACAGGCACGACAGCAAGGTGGCGCGCACGGCGTCGGACGATAGTTTCGGCGGGGCTGATTCGGTCATGTCGTTTGATGGCAGGCTGCAACCAACCTGTCATCTGTGGGGCGTGACAATGGCCGCGCCGCCGGCATAGACTGGGTCAAACATCCAATGGGGAGACATGCCATGGCCCTTCCGGCCCTTTTTGATCTGACCGGGCAAACCGCCCTGATCACCGGTTCCAGCCGCGGCATCGGCAAGGCCATTGCCCACCGCATGGCCGAACATGGTGCCAATGTGGTCATTTCCAGCCGCAAGGCCGATGTGTGCGAAGCCGCGCGCGACGAGATCAACGCCGCTGTGGGCCGCGAAGCCGCAATCAGCCTGCCGGCCAACATTGCCAGCAAGGAAAGTCTTCAGGCGCTGGTGGATGCCACCATCGCCAAATGGGGCCAGATCGATCATCTGGTCTGCAATGCCGCCAGCAATCCCTATTACGGCCCGCAGGACGGCATTTCGGATGAAGCCTTCACCAAGATCCTGCAAAACAACATCGTGTCCAACCATTGGCTGATAAGCATGGTCGCCCCGGCGATGCGCGCCCGCAAGGATGGCAGCATCACCATCATCAGCAGCATCGGCGGCCTGCGCGGCAGTACGATCATCGGCGCCTATTGCATTTCCAAGGCCGCCGACATGCAGATCGCCCGCAACCTGGCCTGCGAATATGGGCCTGACAATGTGCGCGTGAACTGCATCGCGCCCGGCCTGATCAAGACCGATTTTGCCAAGGCATTGTGGGATGATCCGGAAACCCTGAAGCGCTCCACCGCCACCGCGCCCTTGAAGC
>CAZHTW010000130.1:0-7107 GCA_964535865.1 uncultured Sandarakinorhabdus sp.
GCCAGCACCGCCAACAGGGCGTCCACCTCGGCTGCGCTGTTATAATGGGTAAAGCCCACCCGCACCGCGCCCCGGTGTTTCAGGCCCAGCACGCCGGCCGGTTCCCAAGCGTAATAATAGCCGTTCCACACGAACATGTTGCGCGCGGCCAAGGCCGCCGCAATCGCATCGGCGCTGTGCCCGGCAATTTCGAAGGTGAAGGTTGCCACCCGTTCATGCAGGCGGTTGGGGTTGGCGATGCCGTGCAGCGTCACACCGGGGATGGTACCAAGGCCAGACAGAAACTGCCGCGCCAGTTCCAGTTCGTGCGCCTGGGCCGCTACAAGGCCTGCCTCCAGCCGGGTGCGCAGCGTTTGATCGGCACGCACCGTGCCGGCCGCCTCCCCCAGCCAGGCCAGATGCTCGATCGCTGCCGCCGTGCCGGCCATGGCCTCGAAACTGGGGGTGCCGGGCTGCAGACGGGTGGGCATGGCATCCACTGACGGGCGGACTTTCAGGGGCGGGATGCGCGCCTGCAAACCTTTGGAAACATACATGATCGCTGCATGGGGCCCAAAGAATTTATAGGCCGAAGCCGACATGAGATCACAACCAATGGCGGCCACATCCAGCACCAGATGCGGCGCCGATTGCACGGCATCAACAATGCTCACCGCCCCCACTGATGTTGCAGCGGCACAAACGGCGGCCACATCGTTGATTGTGCCCAGCATGTTGCTGGCATGGCCCACCGCCACGGCGCGGGTGCGCGCATCGATCAGATCAGGCAGGGTTTCGAGTTTGAGCGCAAAGGTCTCACGATCCCACTCCAGAAAGCGCACCGCCACCCCGCGCGCGGCGGCGGCCTGCAACCAGGGCGAGACATTGGCATCATGATCCATGCGGGTGACCAGGATATTGTCACCCGGCTGCCAATCATGGGCGATCAACGGCGCCATCTGGAAAAACAGGCTGGTGGTGTTCAGCCCGAAAATCACTTCGTCATCGCCACAGTTGAAGAAGGCTGCGGCCGTGGCCAGCGCCGCATCGGCAATGGCGCTGGTGGCGACGCTGGTGCGAAACAGGCCGCCATCATTGGCGCAGGCGCCAATCATCACGTCGCTCATCGCCGCGATCACCCGGCCAGCAACCTGGCTGCCGGCCGGCGCATCGAAATAATGGCGCGGCACGCCATCGTCACACAGGGCCAGCGCCGGGAAAGCAGCGCGCACGGCATCGATCGGCAAAGTCATGTTGGCCCCCATTGTTGTGGGGACTTTACTGGCCCAATGCGTCGACAGCGGCAAGCACGGCGCTGGCCGGTGGCCGGTTGCGATAATTTTCTTCCATCAGGCGGGCGCGGATCACCCCCTTGCGGTCGATCACATAGATGGCCGGGCGCGGCACGCCATGGGCGCGGTTGCCGGGCGGATAGGCCGGATCGCGCAACTGCCAGCCGTCGATCACCTGCGATCCGGGATCAGAGAGCAAGGGCCAGGCCACCTTGCGCTCGGCGGCAAACTTCGCCAGCACCGGCACCGCATCATAAGATAAGCCAACCAGATTATAGCCGCGCGTGGCCAGTGGTGCAGCGGCTTCGGCATTCATCGCGATCAGTTGCGCCTTGCAGAACGGGCACCATTCGGCCGATCGGAAGAACATCACAACCGTGCCCTTGCGGCCAGCAAGCTGTTTCAGCGTGCGGGCCTTGCCGGTGATATCGGTGCCGGCAATGGCAGGCGCCTTTTCCCCCACGGCCGGAATGGCAGCGGCCGGAACAGCCAGACTGGCGACGATGGCGATCAGGGGGATGAGGATGGTGCGCATGATCATGGTTCCGCACAGGAAGGGAAAAAGGTTACAGGCGGGGATCAATCCTCATCCAGCAATGGCAATTGCACCTGATCAGCCGGCGGCAGCAGCCCCAGATGCTTCCAGGCCGGACCGTTCAACATGCGCCCACGCGCCGTGCGGGCGATCAGGCCCTGCTGGATCAGGAACGGTTCGATCACATCTTCCACCGTGTCGCGCGCTTCGCTCAAGCCAGCCGCCAGCGTTTCGATCCCCACCGGGCCACCGCGATAAATATCGGCGATCATCATCAGATAGCGCCGGTCCATGGCATCAAGGCCGAGCCGGTCCACCTCCAGCCGGCTGAGGGAGGCATCAGCCATGCGGGCGGTGACTTCGGTTTGGCCGGCCGCCGCCGCGAAATCGCGCACCCGGCGCAGAAGGCGACCGGCAATGCGCGGCGTGCCGCGGGCGCGGGCGGCAATTTCGCGCGCGCCATCGGCCGTGAGCGGCAATTCGAGCAGGCGGGCGGCGCGGGTGACCACCTGCTCCAATTCATCAATCGAATAGAAATTCAGCCGCAGCGGGATGCCGAAACGATCGCGCAACGGCGTGGTGAGCAGGCCGGCACGGGTGGTGGCGCCCACCAGGGTGAAGGCCGGCAGATCGATGCGCACACTGCGCGCCGACGGGCCTTCGCCGATCATGATGTCGAGCACCCGGTCTTCCATCGCCGGATAGAGGATCTCCTCCACCGCGGGGGACATGCGGTGGATTTCGTCGATGAACAACACATCATGCGGTTCGAGATTGGTGAGGATGGCGGCCAGATCGCCGGCCTTGGCAATAACAGGGCCTGAGGTGGCGCGAAAACCCACGCCCAGTTCGCGCGCCACGATTTGCGCCAGCGTGGTCTTGCCCAGGCCGGGCGGGCCATGCAGCAACACATGGTCCATCGCCTCGCCCCGGCTCCGCGCGGCAGCGATGAAGATGCCCAGATTTTCGCGCAGGGCCTGCTGACCAATGAACTCGTCCAGCCCCTTGGGCCGCAGCGCGGCGTCAATATCGTCAGGGCGACGCTGGGGGGAGAGATCGGCGGTCATGGCTTGGCGCTCTTCTTCAGCGCGGCGCGCACCAGATCATTCAGCGCCGCCCCCTCGCCCAGTTCGGCCAACGCTTCGGATACCACGCGGCTGGCGTCCATCGGCCGGAAGCCAAGCGCGGCCAGGGCGGCCATGGCATCATCGGCCACCCGCGCCCCGGCCTGCACCGGCAGGGGGGCGCCGGCCGTCATGGCGACGCTGCCCAGCTTGCCCTTGAGTTCATTGGCAATGCGCGCCGCCAGTTTCGGCCCCACGCCGTTGGCACGGGCCAGTGCGGCCGCATCGCCGGCCGCCACCGCATGGGCCACCTGATCGGTGGTGAGCACGGACAATATATTGAACGCCACTCGGCCGCCCACACCCTGCACGGTGATCAAGGCGCGGAACGCCGCCAGTTCGGATTCAGATGTGCACCCAAACAGGGTGATGGCGTCTTCACGCACCTGGGTTTCGATATGCAGCACCACCGATTGACCGACGCTGAGCGCTGATAGCGTGCGGGTGGAGGCCTGGACCAGATAGCCGACGCCATGCACGTCAACGATCAGCGCGTCGGCTGACATGCTGTCCACCAGGCCCTTCAGCCGGGCGATCATATCAGGCCCTGCTGGCGGCTGGCGCCCATATGGGCATGCGCAATGGCCACGGCCAGCGCGTCAGCGGCATCGGCCCCCACCACCTTCACCCCCGGCAGCAATCGTTCGACCATCGCCTGCACCTGGTCCTTGCTGGCACTGCCCACCCCGGTCAGCGCCTTCTTCACCAGCCTTGTGGCATATTCGGCCACCGGGAGGCCAGCGCGCGCCGCGCACAACAGCACCACGCCGCGCGCCTGGCCCAGTTTCAGGGTGGATTGCGGGTTGCTGTTGATGAACACCTCCTCCACGGCCGCCTCGGCCACGCCATGGCCAGCGATCACGGTCATCAGGCCATCGTGCAGCATCACCAGACGTTCCGGCAGCGGGGCTGTGGCCGGGGTTTTCACCGTGCCATGGCCGATGTGGCGCAGGCGATTGCCTTCGGCGGCGATCACGCCCCAGCCGGTGGCGGCCAGGCCGGGATCAAGGCCGAGGATCAGCCTCACGGCCTGCCGGGGGCTCCATTGGTCAGCGTCACAAATGTCTCGCTGCGCAGCTTCCAACCCTGCGGAGTTGGCACCCAGACGGCCAGATATTCGCCGCTGACCATGCCGCTGGCACTGCCACCAGACCAGCGCCCGCGTTCCATGGCGCGCAGCGGTGGCTGCGCCACGGTCACCATCTCGGTTGTGCGCACAAAGCCCAGGAAGCCGGGGGTCTTGAAGGCGCGGGCGAAATAATCCGCCATGGCATCGGCGCCGATGATGGCTTCGCCGGTGGTGCCGGCAATGCCGATGTAATCATCGCCCAGGGCGGCGCGCACACCGGCGGCGTCGCGCGCCGCAATGGCGGCATTATAAGCGGCGCGGGCAGCATTGATGTCGGCCACCGGATCGGCCGCAGCGGGAGTCGCCATGATCATGATGAGCGCTGCCAGTGCCGGTTTCACAACGCAGCCATCACATCGTCGGGCACGTCATAATTGCCCCACACGGTCTGCACGTCATCATCATCATCCAGCACATCGATCAGTTTCATCAACTGTCCGGCATCGTCAACGCCCACCGTCACCATCGTGCCCGGCTTCCACGCCAGCTTGGCCTGGCCGCTGTCGCCCAGCACCGGTTCCAGCGCGCGGGCAACATCGTGGAGACTTTCGATGCCCACCCAGATTTCATGACCGTCCTCGGATGATTGCACATCATCCGCGCCGGCTTCCAGTGCGGCTTCGAAGACGGCATCCGGGGTGCCGGCGCTGGCGGGATAAGTGATCAGGCCCAGCCGTTCGAACCCATGCGAAACGCTGCCCGACGCGCCGAGATTGCCGCCATTCTTGGCCATTGCGGTGCGCACGTTGGTGGCGGTGCGGTTGCGATTGTCGGTCAGGGTTTCAATGATCAGCGACACGCCGCCAGGGCCGAAGCCTTCATAGCGCACCTCTTCATAATTGGCGGTGTCGCCGCCCTGGCTCTTGTCGATGGCGCGCTGGATATTGTCTTTCGGCATGCCTTCGGCGCGGGCAGCCAGCACGGCGGCGCGCAGACGCGGGTTGTTGGCCGGATCGGGCATGCCCATCTTTGCCGCCACGGTGATTTCGCGGGACAGTTTGGAAAACAGGGCGCTGCGCTTTTTGTCCTGCGCGCCCTTGCGGTGCATGATGTTCTTGAATTTGCTGTGGCCGGCCATGATACTTCGTTCGCTGCGGTTGATGTGACAGCGCCCTTAGCAACCCCAGGCCAGCCCGGCAATCAAACCAGTGTGGCCAGCGCCTGTTTCAGCATCACCGTGCACAGATGGGCGCGATAGTCGGCGCTGGCGTGGATGTCGCTGTTGAGGTCATCCGCCGGCAGCACCAAGCCGGCCGTGGCATGGCCGGCGTTCAGAGCGGCTTCGGCGTCGGCCCAGCGGAACACGCCCGGCCCCGCCCCGGTCACGGCCACGCGCCACTGGCCGCCATGATCGGCGACATAGACCCCCACCACTGCATAGCGCGAGGCGGGGTGGCGGAACTTGGCATAGGCCGACCTGGTGGGGATGGCGAACCCGATGCGGGTGATCATTTCACCATCTGCCAGCGCGGTGCTGAACATGCCCTGGAAGAAATCATCGGCGCCATGGCTGCCGCGATCGGTTTCGATCACTGCATCCAACGCCACACAGGCCGCCGGATAGTCAGCCGCGGGATCATTGTTGGCCACGCTGCCGCCAAGGGTGCCACGGTTGCGCACCTGCGCATCACCAATGCCGGCTGCAAGGGTGGCCAGACCGGGGATGGCGCCGGCGCCGGTGACGACATCGGCATGCCGGGTCATGGCACCAATCCACAGGCGATTGCCATCCTGCATGATGCCGGCAAGGCCCAGACCAGACAGATCAATCAGCGCATCGGGCATGCGCAGCCGCGATTTCATTGCGGGAATCAGGGTATGGCCGCCAGCGAGATAGGCTGCCTCCCCGCCCGCGGCGAAGGCGGCGACGGCGTCGGCCACGGCAGACGGGCGCTGAAGATCGAAATCACGCATTGATCCGCTCCATGGCAGCAGCGCCGGCCACAATGGCCTTCACGATGTTGAGATAGCCGGTGCAACGGCAAAGATTGCCTTCCAGCTCGTGGGTCACCAGTTCCGGCGTGAGGTTGGTGCCATGCTTGCGCACCATTTCCAGCCCGGCCATCACCATACCCGGCGTGCAGAACCCGCATTGCAGGCCATGGGCATCGCGAAACGCCTGCTGCATCGGGTGCAGCGCCTGCGCCGTGCCCAGCCCTTCGATGGTGGTGATCGCCGCGCCTTGCGCCTGCGCCGCCAGCATGGTGCAGCTTTTCACGGCAACGCCATCGATCAGCACATTGCAGGCACCGCACTGGCTGGTGTCACAGCCGATATGGGTGCCGGTCAGCGCCAGTTGGTCGCGCAGCACTTCCACCAGCAAGCTGGCGGCGGGCACATCAACCTCATGGGCAGAGCCATTGATGGTCAGCTTCATCTGCATTGCGTTGCCCCCCTGTTGTGGCCGTTCAGCCCTGCGCCCGTGCCGACATCATGGCCTTCAGGCCTTCAGCCTGTTCAGCCACCGCCTGTGCGCCCAGCGCGCTGGCCTTGGCACGATCCCACCAGCCGGCCAGGCCGGGGCGGGCAGCGATCAACGCCTTGGTGGGCATCGGGCCATCCAGCGCGTCGAGGAAGAAGAACACCGGGATCATCGCGGCATCGGCCATGCTGAACGTATCGCCAAAGGCGCACGTATCGGCAGATGCCCGATAATGCTCGATATAGTCCAGCGCCTCGCCCATGCCCTTCATGGCATCGGGTACTCCGGCCGGATTTTCACGGCCACGGAACAGGCCGCCCAGGCTGGGGACCATATAGCTGTCCACCAGCCGCACCAGCAGCCGCACCTTGGTGGCAGCAACCGGGTCTGCCGGCACCATGGCCGGGCCGGGCAGCACCAGATCCAGATAATCAGCGATCACCTGGCTTTCCGGCAGGGCCAGATCGCCATCCACCAGCAACGGCATCTTGCCGGTGGGGCACAGCGCCAGATATTCCGGGGACTTGATGCCGCCTTCGAAACTGGCGAGCGTCACCTCCGCACCCTTGGCGCGGCTGACCAGCAATGGCCTCATCACGAACGGTGAGAGCTTGCCTCCATACAGG
>CAZHTW010000131.1:0-6917 GCA_964535865.1 uncultured Sandarakinorhabdus sp.
AGGATCGAAAAGGCGGCATCGCGGCGGCCATCATCGCGGGCATAAAGATGCCCGGTTTGCGCATTGAGGTTGCAGCGCAGCGCACCGGCGCCAAAGGCCGACACCGCCAGGCCGGGCAGAAAGCTGCCCGGCAAGATCACCATCACCATGCCCGCCGTCGCCAGCACCGCCCCGATGATGCAGGTGAACCGCGGGCCCCAGAAGCGATCCCCCAGCCAGCCACCAAGCAGCGGCGTGAGGAAGAACAGGCCCAGATAAAGCCCCATGGTCTGTGTCGCCAGCGCCTGCAGGCTCATCGGGCCAAACAGGCCTTCCAACAGGCTGCGCCAGACATCGAAACCGCCCACGCTGGCCAGTTCGGTCAGCGTGAACAGGAAATTTGCCATGTAAAGGATCAGCAGCGACTGCACGCCATAGACCCCGGCGGCCTGAAGGCCTTCCGCCACGGTGACGATGGCCAGGCCGGTTGGATGCCCGGCAAATTCGCGTTGTTGTGCCATGGCCACCACCGTGGCCGTTCGCGCCCGCGTGGGCAAGGTGGGTTGTTACCGGGGGCTGGCTTGCGCCTTGCGCCGGGCCTTTTCCGCCCGTTTGGCATCGCGCCGGGCCTGTTCTTCCTGTTTGCGGATGGCGCGGCCGCGCTTGATGTCGGCTTCTTCCTGGCTTTCGGTGGCGGTGTCGTAGATCACCTCACCAGCCTTGATTGGCGCAGTGATCACCGCCGTGGCGACACTGCAAGCACCAAGCAGCAGGGGAAGGAGGAGGATCAGCGCGCGCATGGCGATTTCATGCCAGAGCCTGCGGCGGCAATGCCAGCAATTTCGGAATCGCCGCCTTGAACGGGAAAAATCCCTTCTTCGCGTGCGGCCAGGCCACATCATCCCATGCCCGGCGCAGCCGCACCAGCCGCACGCCATCGCCCGCCAATGCCGGGGTGAGCGCATCAAGCCGATCCTTCACCGGCCCGACCGGCGCATCGGCGGTGATGATCTGCTGCAGCCGGTGGCGGGCGGCCCAGGCGCGCATGGCTTCGATGGCATCAGCCTCATCCAGCCGTTCCGGATCAAGCCCGAACCGGCTGGCGGCGCGCTGGAGGCCGTCGGTGAGCATTGCGTCTGCCACTTGGCGTTTCAGCGCAGCCGGCGCGCCGCCAATCCCGCTGGTCCCAGCCAATGCCAGCGGCATGACCGGCAGCGGCAGACTTTCAAGGCTCACATCTTCCGACGTGACGAACAGCCCGGTGCGCAGGCCGAGGTCGGCCTGCATGGCTGGCGCGGGCGGGATAGGCGCGGGCACAATATCTGCCGGCCACGGCGGCGCTTCGCGGGCCAGCGGGGCATCCACCCGGAAGCGCCCACCGGAAAGATCGCGGATCAGATCGGCGCGCGCCAGATAGGTCTTGCCCGGCGTTTGCAGCCCCACCACCCAGCGCCAACCCAGCGTGTTGCTGGCCGGACAAGCATCAAGCAGGTGGCGATAGAAGAAGGCCGCGCCCAGCTGCCACGGCAGGCGCAGGGTAAAGCACCAGATGCTGGCAAAGCTCATCCGCACATGATTGTGCAGCCAGCCGGTTTCAGTCAGTTCGTGCACCCAGGCATCAAAACAGTCGATCCCGGTGGTGCCGGCGAGCGCCTGTTCATGGCGGCGCTGCCATTTGCCATCATCGGCCAGCATCGCCTCCATCCGCACCACATCGGCCTGCAACCGCGTCCAGATGTCCGGCCGCTGCTGCAACCAGCCCACCCAATAGGTGCGCCAGCACACTTCCTGCACGAATTTTTCCGCTGTCGCAAAGCCATGGGCGGCCACGGCGGCGGCGACGACTTCGGCCTCGCTGATCAGGCGGCGGCGGATGGCCGGCGACAACAGCGAGGTCGTGGCCTTGCCATCAGGCCCGCCATCATGGTTGCGCCGCGCGGCATAGGCGCGGCCGGCCAGCGGGATGAACATCTGCAGGCGGGCAAGTGCCGCGTCGCGGGTGAGGGGGAAGCGGGTTTTGGGCAACATCACAGCGCTGAATAAGCCGCCGGGCCCCGGTGCTACAGCTGTGCTGGTGTCGCGGTGGGCAAGGTGCGCCGCTGCATCATCCCGGCCGCCGTCAGCCCTGCAAGCCACATGAGCCAGGTGCCAGGCTCAGGCACGCCGGCTGGCGAGCGCGAAAAGGTATAATTGCCGCTCATGCTGACGCTGATCTGGCTGAAACTGCGCGGCCCGCGGTCATCCGCGATCGGGACCCATATGTCCACACCCCGAAAGCTGCCGGGTTTGCCGTCACCCGTGCCGGCATTGTCTTGCCAATCGGCCGCCAAACCCAGCCGCGACAGATTCATGTAGGCGCCGCGATCAAGTTCCCAGGACACAAAGTTGGAACTTGTGCCCAGAAACGTCCATTGCGCCGGAATCCCTCTGGCCGGCTTTGGGCCGGGGCCGTTGTTCAGCTCAATCTCTATGCGCCAGATGTCGTCAACGATGGCATGAACCCCATTGGCGAAGTTGAAGGTGAGTTTGATGACCTGGCAATCCACCAGCGACAAGGGCGCCGCCAACGCCTGGCTGCCGGTGCCGCCGCCATTCAATATATGGCCATGGGCGAAATCCACCGACAGGACCGCCGGTCCCGGGTTGGGCGGGCAACTGGTGGCCATCGCCGGCACAGCCGCCAGCGCGAACCCGGCCAGAACCATCCTGCTCAACACCATGCCAATCTCCCGCCAAGCTCCACAGGTCCATTGATGGAGCAGCGGCGTCGCGTTGGCAATGCGGATCAAACCGTGAAGCTCTCCCCACAGCCGCAGCTGCCCTTGGCGTTGGGGTTGTTGAACACGAATCCAGCGGTAAAATCATCCTCGCGCCAATCCATCGTGCTGCCGATCAGATACATCAGGCTGCCGCCATCGATGAACAGCACACCGCCCGGCGTTTCGATGCGCTCGTCGCCGGGTTTGGCGGCCGTCACATAGGCCAGATCATAGGCCAGGCCGGAACAGCCGCGGCGCGGGGTGGACAGCCGCACGCCAACGGCATCGGCCGGCGCACCCGCCAGGATGGTGGCGATGCGGTTGGATGCGCCTTCGGTGACGATCACCGGGGCCGGGCGGGGGCGGCGAGCGCGTGTGGTTGTTTCCATCACAACATTCCCATTTCCAGCCGGGCTTCGTCGCTCATCTTGCCGGGATCCCAGGCCGGGTCCCACACCAGATTGACTTCGCAGCTTTGAATGCCCGGCACGGCGCACACGCGGATTTCCACTTCGCCCGGCATGGATTCGGCCACCGGGCAATGCGGGGTGGTCAGCGTCATCGTCACCGTGGCATGGCCATTGTCGATTTCCACGCCATAGATCAGGCCCATGTCATAGATGTTCACCGGGATTTCCGGATCATGGATATCACGCAGCGCTGCGATCACATTGTCGTGCAGGTCGCCGCCGGGCGCTTCGGGGGCCACTGGTTCCGGCTTTTGCGCCAGAAAGCCTTCCAGATAATCGGGCTGGCGGCCGGATGCGGCAGCTTCGGCTTCGGCGGCTTCGGCCATGGCGCGCAGCGGCGGGGCTTTCGCCACCGGCTTGGCCTCGTTCACTTCCTCGATTTCAAACGACCGTTCGCTCATCATTTCACCCCAAAGATACGGGAGACACGGGCCAGCCCATCCACCAGCCGCTCGACATCACGGGCAGTGGAATAAAGGCCAAAACTGGCGCGTGCGGTGGCGGGCACGCCAAGCAAGTTCATCAACGGCTGGGCGCAATGATGCCCGGCGCGGATCGCCACCCCGGCTTCATCCAATATGGTGCCGATATCATGCGGATGCACCCCCTGCATGGTGAAGCTGAGGATGCCAGCCGAATCCTGTGGCCCCCACAGGCGGATGCTGTTGAGGCCGGCCAGCGCTTCGCGGGCCTGGCGCACCAGCGCGGCTTCATGGGCATGAATGCGATCAATGCCGACGCGTTCGACATATTCAATGGCGGCGGCCAGCGCGATCACGCCTTCGATATGCGGGGTGCCGGCTTCAAAACGGCCGGGCGGCGGGGCATAGCTGGTGCGTTCGAACGTCACCGTTTCGATCATCGCGCCGCCACCCTGCCAGGGCGGCATGGAGTCCAGTATCTCCGCCCGCGACCACAGCACACCGATGCCGGTGGGGCCGTAAAGCTTGTGGCCGGACAATACATAAAAATCGCAATCCAGCTGGCCCATGTCCAGCGCGAGGCGCGGAGCGGCCTGGCAGCCATCGACCATCAGCAGCGCGCCCATCGCATGCGCCGCATCGGCCAGCCGGCGCACATTGGCGGTGCCGCCGAGCACGTTGGAGACGTGGGCGATGCTGACCAGCTTCGTCTGCGGGCCGATCATGGCGACAAGGGCATCTTCGTCGATGCGGCCATCATCGGTGAGCGGTGCAACATCGAGCACGGCACCGCTGCGTTCGCACAGCATCTGCCAGGGCACGATGTTGCTGTGATGCTCGAGCGCCGAGATCAGGATGCGATCACCAGCCTGCAACCGCTGCCCCCAGCTTTGCGCCACCAGATTGATGCCTTCGGTGGCGCCGCGCACGAACACAATTTCGTTCGGGCTGGCCGCGCCGATGAAGCGGGCGACAGTGGCGCGGGCGTCCTCGAAGCGCAACGTCATCGTGGCCGAGCGTTCATAGACGCCGCGATGCACCGTGGCATAATCCGGGCCATAACAGCGCGCGATGGCATCGATCACCGCCTGCGGCTTCTGCGCGGTGGCCGCCGTGTCCAGATAGGCCCAATCGCCGGCGAGGCCGGGGAAATCGGCTTTCAGGTCGAGCAGCGGCGAGAGGGTGGCAAGGCTCACGCCGTCGCCTCCAGTCGGGCGGTGATGGCGGCATCCAGCGATTCGGTCGTCGCGTCGTCCAACCCCTCCAGCGCGTCAGACAGGAAGGCGCGGGTGAGCAGGGCGCGGGCCTGTGCTGGCGGGATGCCGCGGCTGGTGAGATAGAAGAGGGCTTGTCTGTCGATTTCGCCAATGGCGGCGCCGTGGGCGCATTTCACATCATCGGCAAAGATCTCCAGCTCCGGCTTGGCATTGGCGGTGGCGCCGCGATTGAGCAGGATCGCCTTGAAGCTTTGGCTGGCATCGGTCTTCTGGCCTTCGCGCGCCACGGCGACCTGGCCCAGATAGGATGTGGTGGCCGTGCCACCGGCCACCGCCCGCACGATCTGGCGGCTGGTGGCACCGGGGCCGACATGGCGAACGGTGGTGACCAGTTCGATGGTCTGCGCTTCGCTGCCGATCAGCACGCAGCCCAGGTGAAAGTCCGCACCCTCGTTGAGCGTCACATCCAGCGCGATACGGCCATAATCGCGGCCGCCATCAATGATGGTGTACCGGCAGGTGGCGCCTGCCTGCACCGTGATGGCCAGATGGCGGATGGCCGGGCTGGCGGCGTCGGTGATGATGATATCGGCATGGGCATCGCCAGCGGCAACGGTGATGCTTTCCACCGCCACCGGCCAGTGCCGGGCAACGGCGGCCAGATCGCTGTAGCGGAAGGCCTCATCCTTGCGGGTGGGGAGCGCGCTCATGCCGCGATTGCGGAATAGCCTTCCGCCTCCAGCTTGTGCGCCAGTTCAGCGCCGCCGGAATGGACGATGCGGCCATCCATCAGCACATGGATATGATCGGGCACGACATAATCCAGCAGCCGCTGATAATGGGTGATCAGCAGGGTGGCCCGATCCGGCCCGCGCATGGCGTTGATGCCATCGGACACCACGCGCAGCGCATCAATATCAAGGCCAGAATCCGTCTCATCCAGCACGGCCATGAACGGTCGCAATATGTGCATCTGCACCATTTCGTTGCGCTTCTTCTCGCCGCCGGAAAAGCCCTGGTTCACGGCGCGCTTCATCATGTCGAACGGCAGGCCCAGTTTTTCGGCGGCCGCCTTGGCCAGCTTCATGAACTCCGCGCCCGATGCTTCGGCCTCTCCGCGCAGGGTGCGCTGGGCATTGAGGGCGGTGCGCAGGAACAAAAGGTTCGACACGCCGGGGATTTCCACCGGATATTGCAGGCCCAGGAACAAGCCGGCGGCGGCCCGTTCGTGCGGCGCCTTGGCCAACAGATCCTCGCCCCGGAAGGTGACACTGCCGCCAGTGACGTCATAACCGGCACGGCCGGCCAGCACATAGGACAGGGTGGATTTGCCGGCGCCGTTCGGCCCCATGATGGCATGGACTTCGCCGCCATTCACGGTGAGCGAGAGGCCCTTCAGGATGGGCTTGCCATCCACTTCGGCGCAAAGATTGTCGATAACGAGCATGGGGGTGCGTCTCACTTCATCTGGTTCTGGCGCTTGACGATGGTGACCACCGCATTCTCGCGCAGTTCTTTTTCAATGACGCCCACGCTGGCATCGGCAACCGCCTCGGCCTGGTTTGGCGTGTGATTGGGGTGGCCGAACCGATCGAACGAGGCGACCTTCAGTCGCAAGGCGTTGCGGATCGGCCGGCAGGCCTTCACCGCTTCGATGGCGATACTGCCGGCCGGTTCGCCGGCCACATCGGCGGCGGCGATCTTCTCCTCGACGCATTTGCCATAGTCTATGGTGATCTGGTCCAGCTCGTTGCGCAGCTGCTGGCCCTTGGAATCAACGCGCGGCGCCGCGGCGTCGCAGGCGGCGAGGCTGAGCAGCAAGGCAGCCAGTGCCAGCCTCATCCCACACTGCCTTCCAGGCTGATGCCCAGCAGCTTTTGCGCTTCCACGGCAAATTCCATCGGCAGCTGCTGCAGCACTTCCTTGCAGAAGCCGTTGACGATCAGGCCCACCGCCGCCTCCGCATCCAGCCCGCGCGACTGGGCATAGAACAGCTGATCGTCGCTGATCTTCGAGGTGGTCGCCTCATGCTCGATGGTGGCCGACGGGTTGCGCACTTCGATATAGGGC
>CAZHTW010000132.1:0-6769 GCA_964535865.1 uncultured Sandarakinorhabdus sp.
GCATGGACAGCGAGCTGGACGTGGTCGAAGGCATGCAGTTCGACCGTGGCTATCTGAGCCCCTATTTCATCACCAATGCCGAAAAGATGCAGGTGGAACTCGACAACCCCTACATCCTGATCCACGAAAAGAAGCTGTCCAGCCTGCAGGCGATGCTGCCGGTGCTGGAAGCCGTGGTGCAGTCGGGCCGCCCGCTGCTGATCATTGCCGAAGACATTGAAGGCGAAGCGCTGGCCACCCTGGTGGTCAACAAGCTGCGCGGTGGCCTGAAGGTTGCTGCGGTCAAGGCGCCGGGCTTTGGCGATCGCCGCAAGGCCATGCTGGAAGATATCGCCATCCTGACGGCTGGCGAGATGATCAGCGAAGACCTGGGCATCAAGCTGGAAAACGTCACCCTGCCGATGCTGGGCAAGGCCAAGCGCGTCACCATCGACAAGGACAACACGGTCATTGTTGACGGCGAAGGTTCGGCCGAAACCATCAAGGCCCGTGTGGAACAGATCCGCGCCCAGATCGAAGTGACCACCAGCGATTATGACCGTGAGAAGCTGCAGGAGCGTCTGGCCAAGCTGGCTGGCGGTGTGGCTGTTCTGAAGGTTGGTGGCAGCACCGAAGTCGAAGTGAAGGAACGCAAGGACCGCGTTGATGATGCCCTGCACGCCACCCGCGCTGCGGTGGAAGAAGGCATTGTTCCGGGCGGCGGCACGGCGTTGCTCTATGCCACCCGCGCGCTGGACGGCATGAAGGGCGCCAACGACGATCAGACCCGCGGTATCGACATCGTGCGTCGCGCGATCCAGGCTCCGCTGCGCCAGATCGCCATCAACGCCGGCCATGATGGCGGTGTGGTGGCTGGCAAGCTGCTGGAAGGCGGCGACCAGACTGTGGGCTTCAACGCCCAGACCGACGTCTATGAAAACCTGGTTGCGGCCGGCGTGATCGATCCGACCAAGGTCGTGCGCACGGCGCTGCAGGATGCGGCTTCGGTTGCCTCGCTGCTGATCACCACGGAAGCCGCGATCACCGATCTGCCGGCTGACGACAAGGGCGGTGCCGGTGGCATGCCCGGTGGCGGCATGGGCGGCATGGGCGGCATGGATTTCTAAGATTGAGTTGGCTGGCGGCAGCGCAAGCTGCCGCCAGACTCAACGAAATCCGGCCAGCGAACGAAAAGGGCGGTCCCTCCGGACCGCCCTTTTTGATTCGTCTGACGGCGCGGCTTTGCCGCGCTCTTCCTTCTTTTCCTGCTTCTCATCAGAAGCGTACTCGGCGGCTCTGCCGCAGGCCGCGCCGGCCGGACACGTCTCTCGCGGCACAGGCGCTGCCCCCTCCGCCCTGCGGGCACCTCCGCCAGAGGGGGAGGATCTCAATCCGCCGCCCCTCCGCCTCCCCTTGGTCGGCACCTTCCCCAGAGGGAGCGGATTTCACTTGGCCGCCGCCTCGGCCGCCACCACATCCGCCTCAGCCTTGTCGATCACCGCCTGTTGGTTGCCGGCCGGCGCCTCGGCCTCCTTGGAACAGGCGGACAGCAACAGCAAAAGGGGCAGGAGCAAGCGCATGGCCTGACGATAACCGCTGCTGGCCAGACCGCCAAGCCCGTGCCACCATGGCTTCATGGGCCTTTATTCCGAAACCATCTTTCCCTGGCTGCTCGATCGGGCGTTGGGCCATCCCAACATCATGGCGCGCCGCCGCGCGCTGGTGAGCGGGGCCAGCGGTGCGGTGCTGGAAATCGGCTTTGGTTCGGGGGCGACCTTGCCCTTTTATGATCCCGCCAAGGTGAGCAGCCTGACCGTGGTGGAACCATCCGAAGGCATGAACCGGCGCGCGGCGGCGCAATTGGCGGCTTCGCCGGTGCCGATCACGTCCGTTCCCGGCACGGGCGAGCGGCTGCCGTTTGGCGATGCCGCTTTCGATACGGTGGTGTGCTGCCTCACCCTGTGTTCCGTAAGTGACGTCGGCCAGGTGCTGGCCGAGGTGCGCCGGGTGCTCAAGCCGGGTGGGCGCTTCCTGTTTCTGGAGCATGTGCTGTCAGACGATCCGGAGCGGCAGCGCTGGCAGCAGCGGCTGAACCCCATTCAGAAGCTGGTTGGCGTGGGGTGCAACCTCAACCGGCCATCGGCGGAGCTGGTGCGCGACGCGGGCTTTCGGCTGGAGCCGATGCCGGCCAAGGAGGTGGAGTGGGCGTTCGGCGCACTGAAACATCTCACCCCGCTGGTGATGGGCAACGCGGTCAGGGTCTAGGCGGCTCTGTGGCTGCCGGAACAGGCGGCGCGGGGGCAGGTTCGGGTGGGGGCGGGGGTGCCGGCTCGGCTTCTGCCGTGTCGGCAAACGGGTCTTCCTCGGCGGGCAGTTGGCCATCGAACAATTGCAGCCTCCGCCGCTGCAGATAGGCCGAACGGGCCAGGGCATAATCATCCAGGCTGTCGGCCAGCAGTTTATCGGCACCGGTTTCGATCAATGTGTTGCGGAAATTGATGATGCGGCCGCTGGCCACGCCGATGCGCACGTCCCAGCCGGGGCTGAGCCAGGCGTTGCGGGCGAAATCGGCCGGATCGACGAAGAAATCCACCGGCGTCATGATGCCATCGCGCAAGGTGGATGGACCGAACAGCGGCAGCACCATGTAAGGCCCGGATTTCACGCCCCAACGCGCCAGCGTCTGGCCGAAATCCTCCGGCTCACGCGGGCGGCCCATGCCGGTGGCGACATCCATCACGCCGGCCACGCCCAGCGTGCTGTTGAGGATGAAGCGATCCAGGGTGCGGAAGGCCTGGGCCAATTTGCCCTGCAGCACCGAATTGACGAAGTTCGCCGGCTCACCATAATTGCCATAAGCGTTTGAAACGGCCGTGCGTGCCGGTTTCGGCACCACGGCGCGATAGCCGCTGGTGACCGGCTTCACCACCCAGCGATCCAGCCGCTTGTTGAAGGCAAACACCCGGCGGTTGGACTTTTCCCAGGGATCAGCCTCGGCGCGGGACAGATCGGTGCTGCCGGTGCTGGCACAGCCAGCCAGCAGCAGCACGAGCAACGCGGGGGCGGCGAAGCGGGGCATGCCCGCTGCTTGGCATGGCCGGCCGGAGTCAGCAACTGGCTTGACTGATATAAAGATAACTTTATATGCCGTTGGCCATGGAGATTCTTCTCGCCATCTTTCGTGCGCTGGGTGATCCCAGCCGTCTGCGCATCCTTTTGCTGGTGCGCGGGCTGGACCTCGCGGTGGGCGAAATCGCCCGCGTGTTGCAGCAGAGCCAGCCCCGCGTGTCCCGCCATTTGCGCATAATGGCCGAAGCGGGCCTTGTGGAGCGGGTGCGCGAAGGGGCCTGGGTGTTCGTGCGGCTGGGCCCGGCGGCGGCCACGGCGCCGGTGCTGGCGGCGATTGATGCGCTGGCGCCGGGTGATCTGGCGGCGGCTGACCGCGAACGACTGGCCGTGGTGCGCGCCGAACGCCGGGCGGCCGTGGAAAGCTGGTTCAACGATCATGCCGATGAATGGGAACAGGAACGCTCGCTGCACAGCCGTGAGGCCGGGGTGGAGGCCGCCATTGTCGCCGCATTGGGCGGGGCCGGGGCCGCGCTGGGCGAACTGGTGGATGTGGGCACCGGCACCGGGCGCATGATCGAATTGCTCGGCGGCCAGGCCAGCAGCGCGCTGGGCCTGGACCGGTCGCCGGAAATGCTGCGCATCGCCCGCAACCGCCTGGAGGCGGCCGGCCTGGCCCGCGCCCGTCTGCAAACCGGGGACATGTATGCCCTGCCGCTGGCCGCGGGGGCCTGCGATACCATCGTGCTGCATCAGGTGCTGCATTTTGCCGATGATCCGGCCGCCGTGCTGGCCGAGGCGGCGCGGGTGCTGCGCCCCGGCGGGCGGCTGCTGGTGATCGATCTGATGCCGCATGACCGGGAAGCGCTGCGCGATGAGCGCCGCCACCTGCGGCTGGGCTTTGCCGATGAAGCGGTGCTGGGCTGGCTGGCGGCGGCCGGCTGCACGGCCAGCGTGGCCCAGCGGCTGCCGGCCGATGCGCCGGGGCAATTGGGCGTGACCCTGTGGCTGGGAGCCAAATCGGCATGAGTGCGCTGACCCTCAATCAGATGGCGGAAGCGGCCTGCGCGCTGAACGGGCCGTTGTTTGCCGATCTGCCCGGCGATCTGGCGGTGAGCTTCGAATTTTTCCCGCCCAAGACGCCGGCCATGCACGAAAGCCTGTGGCAGGCGGTGGAAACATTGGTGCCATTGGCGCCGCGCTTCTTCTCGGTCACTTATGGCGCCGGTGGCACCACGCGCGAACGCACCCATGCCACGGTGGCACGCATCGTGGCGGAAACGCCGGTGCCGGCGGCCGCGCACCTGACCTGCGTGAACGCCACGGCGGCCGAGCTTGACGCGATTGCCGATGACTATTGGGCCGCCGGCGTGCGCCACATCGTGGCGCTGCGCGGCGATCCGCCCGCTGGTGGCGCGGGCTTTGAACCGGTGCCCGGCGGCTATGCCAGCGCGGCGGAACTGGTGGCCGCGCTCAAGCGCCGGCATGATTTTGAAATCTCTGTGAGCTGCTATCCCGAAACCCACCCGGAAGCGGCCAGCCCGCAGGCCGATCTGGATGCGCTGAAGGCCAAGGTCGATGCCGGGGCCAGCCGGGCGATCAGCCAGTTCTTCTTCGAGCCCGACAGTTTCTTCCGCTTCCGCGACCGGGTGGCAGGGGCCGGGCTGACGGTCGAACTGGTGCCGGGCATCTTGCCGGTGAGCAATTTTGCCAATCTGAAAAAGATGGCGGTGAGCTGCGGCACCCATCTGCCCGACTGGATGGGCCGGCTGTTTGACGGCCTGGACGACAAGCCCGCCGCCCGCCAGCTGGTTGCCGCCACGGTGGCCGCCGAAATGGCACGCCGGCTGTATGCCGGTGGGGTGCGGCATTTCCATTTCTACACCCTCAATCGCGCCGAGCTTTCCTACGCCATCTGCCATCTGCTGGGCGTGCGTCCGGCTGGGGACATAACTGCATGACCACTGCTGCTGAGGCCCTGCGGGCTGCTGCCAAAACCTGCATCCTGGTGAAAGACGGGCCCTATGGCACCGCCATCCAGAATCTGGGTTTGAACGCCGCAGACTATGCCGGCGATATCGCCAGCAACTTCGATCAGAAGGGCAACAACGACCTGCTCAACCTCACCCGGCCGGATGCCATCGCCGGCATATGCAACGCCTATATCGCCGCCGGGGCGCAGCTGCTGGCCACCAACACCTTCAACGCCAACCGCATCAGCCAGGCCGATTACGGCATGGAATCCAAAGTGGTGGAGATCAATCTCGCCGCCGCCCGCATCATTCGGCAGTGCGTGGACGCGGCCATTGCAGCGGATGGCATCCCGCGCTGGGTCGCCGGATCGCTGGGGCCGACGAACAAGACGCTGTCGCTTTCCCCGCGTGTGTCTGATCCAGGCTATCGCGAAGTGACCTTTGATGGCGTGAAGGCGGTGTACCGCGAACAGATTGACGCGCTGCTGGCGGGCGGGGTGGATTTCATCCTGATCGAAACCGTGTTCGATACCCTCAACGCCAAGGCCGCAGCCTTTGCCGCCGCCGAAGCCGGCGACGCGCGGGGCCGCGATGTGCCGGTGATGCTGTCGATGACGCTCACCGATCTTTCGGGCCGCAATCTTTCGGGGCAAACGGTGGAGGCCTTCTGGCACAGCATCGCCCATGTGAAGCCGGTGGCGGTCGGGCTGAACTGCTCGTTCGGCGCCACCGAACTGCGTCCGCATGTGCAGGCTTTGGCCAAGGCGGCGGATACGCTGTTGATGACCTATCCCAACGCCGGCCTGCCCAATGATCTGGGCGAATATGATGAACTGCCGGAAACGACGGCCGGCCTGATCCGCGGCTGGGCTGATGAGGGCCTGGTGAACATCGTTGGTGGCTGTTGCGGCAACACGCCGGCGCATATCGCGGCGATGGCGCGGGCCGTGGCTGGCCTGCCAGCGCGCGTGGTCCCAGTGGCCGAACCGGCGCTGCGGCTTTCGGGCCTGGAAGCGCACAGGTTTGCCGCATGACGACCGCGAGTTTCATCAACATCGGTGAGCGCACCAACGTCACCGGTTCGGCGGCGTTCAAGAAGCTGATCCTGAATGGCGATTACACCGCCGCCGTGGAGGTGGCGCGCCAACAGGTGGAAAATGGCGCCCAGATCATCGATGTCAACATGGATGAAGGCCTGCTCGACAGCGAGGCCGCCATGGTCACCTTCCTCAACCTGATCGCGGCCGAACCCGATATCGCGCGCGTGCCGGTGATGGTCGATTCCTCCAAATGGAGTGTGATCGAAGCCGGGCTGAAGTGTCTGGCCGGCAAGGGCATCGTCAATTCGATCAGCATGAAGGAAGGCGAGGCGCCATTCCTGGAACAGGCGCGAAAGTGCCTGCGCTATGGCGCTGCCGTGGTGGTGATGGCCTTTGACGAGCAGGGCCAGGCCGACACCGCCGCCCGCAAGATCGAGATTTGCGAGCGCGCCTACAAATTGCTCACCGGCATCGGCTTTCCGCCGGAAGACATCATCTTTGATCCCAATATCTTTGCCGTGGCGACCGGGATCGAGGAACACAACAACTATGGCGTCGATTTCATCGAGGCCACGCGCTGGATCCGGGCCAATCTGCCCCATGCCCATGTGTCGGGCGGGGTTTCCAACCTGTCATTCAGCTTTCGCGGCAATGATGCGGTGCGCGAGGCGATGCATGCGGTGTTCCTGTATCACTGCATCAAGAACGGCA
>CAZHTW010000133.1:0-6679 GCA_964535865.1 uncultured Sandarakinorhabdus sp.
GGCGACGGGGGCGTCGCGGGCCATCGCGCGCATCACCGCCGCGCCCGATCATGATCGCTGGCTGGTGCCGCCCTGCGCGCTGGCCATCCATCTGTGTATCGGCATGGCCTATGGCTTCTCGGTGTTCTGGCTGCCGCTCAGCCATGTGCTGGGCCAGCCTGCCTGCACCAGCCTGAGCCAGGCCCTCACCAGCACGGCCTGCGATTGGCGGGTGAGTGATCTGGTCTGGGTGTACAGCCTGTTCTTTGTCGTGCTGGGTCTTTCCGCGGCGCTGTTCGGGGCCTGGGTGGAGCGGGTTGGCCCGCGCCGCGCCGGGCTGGTGGCGGCCTGCTGTTGGGCCGGTGGCATGGCCATCGGGGCCATCGGCGTGGGCTGGCATCTGCTCTGGCTGTTCTGGCTGGGCACCGGCATCATTGGCGGCATCGGGCTTGGCATCGGCTATATCACGCCGGTTTCCACCCTGTTGAAATGGTTTCCGGATCGGCGTGGGCTGGCCACCGGCATGGCGATCATGGGCTTTGGCGGCGGCGCCATGGTCGGCAGCCCGGTGGCGGACCGGTTGATGGCCAGCCTTGGCAGCCCGGCCCTCACGATGCTGATCATGGCCGGCGTCTATGCCCTCGCCATGGCGGCCGGCGCGCTTTGCTTCCGCCTGCCGGCACCCGGTTGGCGGCCCCCCGGCGCGCGCCAACTGGTGGCCAGCGGTCGCCATGTCCCGGTGGCCGTCGCCAGCCGCACGCCACAATTCTGGCTGGTCTGGTGCGTGTTGTTGATGAATGTGTCGGCCAGCATCGGGATCATTGGGCTGGCCTCGCCGATGGTGCAGGAGATCTTTGCCGGCCAGCTGATCGGTCAAGCCAACATAGCGTTTGAACAGCTTGATGATGCACAGAAAACGGCCACCGCCACAATCGGTGCGGCATTCGTTGGCATGATCAGCCTGTTCAACATCGCCGGCCGCTTCTTCTGGTCATCCTGTTCGGATCGCATTGGCCGCAAGCCGCTTTATCTGCTGATGCTGGCGCTGGCCGGCCTGCTTTACGGGGCGCTGTTGCCGGCCGGGCCGGCGCTGGCGCTGTTTCTGGCCGCCTTTGCACTCATCGCCTCCATGTATGGCGGCGGCTTTGCGGCGGTGCCGGCCTGGCTGGCCGATCTGTTCGGGACGGCCCAGGTGGGCGCCATCCATGGCCGCCTGCTCACGGCCTGGTCCACCGCCGGGGTGCTGGGGCCGCTGCTGGTGGCGTCGGTGCGGGATGATCGCCTGGCAGCCGGGGCGGCGCGGGCCGGCATTTATGGGCCAATCTTCCTGATGCTCGCCGCTCTGCTGCTGATCGGCTGGCTGGCTGCCCTGGCGGTGCGCCCCCTGCCCGCGCATCTGTGGCAGGTTGATCCGGTTGCCGCCAGCACATCCGGTCCGGCCAGCACGGCGCTCATCCGCTGGCCCGTGCGCATGGCCGCCTGGGCACCGGTGCTGTTGCCGCTGGCCTGGGGCAGCTGGTTCACGGTGCAAAAATCATTGCTGTTGCTGTGAACAAAAGGGGCCGCCAGTTGCCCGGCAGCCCCCCATTGTCATCCGTCCGCAAAGGCCGGCGTCTGGTGTATCAGCAAACCACGACCTTAACCGTGGCCACCAGCGACTTCGCGCCGTGAATGAAGCAATGAGACACTGGATCACCTCCTTTCAGCTTGTTGAACAAGGCCGTGAGTGTCAGAGGATTCCGCGATGATCGCAAGGGGCATAATCGCGCAGTTGCGCATTGGCCGGCCGCAGCCGGTGGCCGGCGTGGCGCTGCCATCGGCCTATCACCGGCAACCCGTGGCTGGCCGGGTGGCCGTGGGCACGCTGGGGCTGGCCGGTGATCAGGTGGGCAACACCAAGGTACATGGCGGGCCAGACAAGGCGGTCTATGCCTATCCCAGCAGCGGCTATGCTGGCTGGCTGGCAGAGTTTCCCGCATTTGCGGATCGTCTCGGCCCGGGCGCCATGGGCGAAAATCTTTTGGTCGATGGCCTGGATGAAGCCAGCATCTGCCTGGGGGATGTGATCCGTAGTGGCAGCGCCACCTTGCAAGTGGCACAGATTCGCGAGCCCTGTTCCACCTTTGCCGCCGTGCTGGGCAGCAAGCGGGTGGTCAAGGCGATGACGCTTTCGGGTCGCTGCGGCTGGTACCTGCGCGTGCTTGAGGCCGGCGATATCTCAGCCGGCGATGGCCACGATGTGATCGAACGGCCGCACGGCGATTGGCCGATCAGCCGCTTCACGCCGATCGCCGCCGGCCGCGCCGGACGGGTCGAAGAGTTGGAAGCGCTGGCCGCAATGGCAGCGCTCACGCCTCGCTGGCGGCAGAAACTGGCGAGCCGGGCCGAGCAATTGCGGCGCGGGCCGTTTTGAGCGCCCGCCATTCCAGCACGGCGAGCACGGCCGCACCAAGCACGAACGGCACAAACGTATACATCAGGCGGAACAGCGCCACGGCGGCCAACACGCCAGCCTTTTCCGCATCCGGCATCAGGCCGACGATGACCAGTTCGAACACGCCTATGCCGCCTGGCGCATGCGCCAGCGCGCCCGACACCATGGCCACCGCGTAAATCACCAGGAAGGTGAGCAGATCGGGCACGCCGGCCACCGGCAGCAGCAGGATGTAAAGCGCCCCCCCGGCAAAGGCCAGATCGATGGTGCCAATGGCAATTTGCTGCAGCGTTTCCTTGCCGTTGGGGATGGTGAAGCGATAGCGCCACAACCGGAATTCTCGCCGCCAGCTTGCTGCCAGGATCGTGTAGGCTAGCACGCCGCCCAGAAACAGCGCTCCGATGAACTCTTCCAATTGTGGCGGCACCCATTCGCGAATCGGTTGTGCCAGCGTGGGCGAGACGATCAGGCCCAATCCTGCAACGAAGATGATGCCCAGCCAGAAGGTCCAGCCGCACAGCAGGATGATCATGGCGATATCGGCCGGGCGCACGCCTTCGCGGGTGTAGATGCGATAGCGCACGGTGCCGCCGGTCAGGATGGTCACACCCAGGGTGTGGCTCATGGTGAAGCTGGAAAAACTGGCTGCGGCCAAGGTGGGCCAGCTGATCTTGTAACCCAGGTGACGGGTGGCAAACCAATCATAACCGACCAGCACGACATAGGACAGGAAGGTGGAGAAAGCGGCAAAGGCGATGAGATGCGCCGGCGTTGAATGAATTTCGTTGAGCACCTGTTCCAGCGTGACCTGGCCCGAAATCTTCTTCAGGCCCCAGGCCGCCAGCCCCAGCACCAGCAGGCCAAGCGCGGCGCCGAACCAGGTTTTCCAGTTGGCACGCGGTCGCGCGGTCAAAGGACTGGTGGGCGCACCATCCGGAGCCGTTGCCCGTGCCGCCACTTCCTCTGCCGAAACGCCCAGACGCCAATCCTTCCAATACACCGGTGGGCCCGGAGGGATTCGAACCCCCGACCTAGCCGTTATGAGCGGCCAGCTCTAACCGCTGAGCTACAGGCCCTGCCCGGTGCTGACGCGGTTAGCGCAGCCGTTCACACTTGGGAAGGCCGGACCGACCTGTGGAGAGGGCGCTTGGTCGCAGGGGACGAAAAAAGGGCCGGATGCTGGGGACAGCATCCGGCCCGAATTATGCCCGGAATGGCGCCAGGGGGGGAGGACGGCGCGTCCGGGCTGGCAGGCAGCACCAGAGGGGGAGGAGGTGCTGCTGCCGGCCGGGGTGCCGCGGGAGGGGAGGAGTGCGGCGAGCCCGGCGTTGCCACTATCGTGGCGACACAGGCCTTCTACGGATTTGCCGGCTCTTTGTGCACTGCACAATTCGGCGTTGCAGCCATGCATTTTCTGCATGGGGGACGCACGACGCACCCTTCAAATCCCTGTCTTTGTTCGGTTAATGTCACTGCACCGCAAGGGTGCGACAGGCCGCCTCACATGTCCAGCGCCTGGCTGGTCATGCGATCGAGCAGGAAATCACGCAGCGCCGCGATCCGCAGGGAGCGGCGCAATTCGGATGGATAGGTGAAAAATGTGCGGAACACCGGCCCTTCGACCTGCGGCAATACCACCTTGACGAGGCCCGAGGAGCGAATCAGATAAGACGGCAGCGCCGCAATACCCGCGCCGGCCTCGACGGCCTGCAACACGCCATGGCTGTTGTTGATGGTCAGCGCCGCCGGCCGTGGGTGGCCCTGGTGGCCCAGCTCCAATATCCAGTTGATGCCCTTCAGATAATCCGGCGCGGCTTCGCCATAAGCGATCAGCCGGTGCGTTTCGAGATCGGCCACCGTGTGGGGTTCGCCATGTCGGGCCAGATAGTCGGGGCTGGCCACCAGATAGTGGCGGATATTGGCCAGCGGCCGCTGCATCAACTCGCTCTGGAACGGGCGGTGGAAGCGAATGGCCACATCAGCTTCGCGCTTGGCCAGGTCGAGATCGCTGTCGGTCAACATCAGGTGGACGCTGATATCGGGATAGAGATCGAGAAAATCGCCGAGTTGGCGGGCCAGCCAGGTCGATCCGAACGACACGGTGGTGGTCAGCCGGATCGCCCCTGTGGGCCGTTCACGGCTGGCATCAATGGCCTGCGCCGCCTTGTCGATGCGTTCGTGCATGTCAGACGTGGCGCCGCGCAGCTGTTCGCCCTCGTGCGTCATCGCCAGGCCACGGGCGTGACGATGGAACAACTTGGCGCCCAGGCTTTCCTCCAGCGCGGCGATCTGGCGTGAGAGGGCCGGCTGGCTCATGTGCAACCGGCGGGCGGCTTCGGTGAAGCTGCCGGCTTCGGCAACCGTGTCGAACAGGCGCAGCTTTTCCCAATCCAGATTGATGCCCGGCTGCATGCGCCCTGCCCCCTTATCCGTGTGCCAGGAACCGTTCGGCCTCCAGCGCCGCCATGCAACCCATGCCGGCGGCCGTCACGGCCTGGCGGTACAATTTGTCCTTCACGTCACCGGCGGCATAAACGCCGGGCACACTGGTGGCGGTGCTGTCGGGCGCGGTGATGATATAGCCCTCGTCATCCATGGTGAGCTGGCCTTCGAACAGGCCGGTGGCGGGCACATGGCCGATGGCGATGAACAGGCCATCGGCCGGCAGATGGCGGGTGCTGCCATCGCGCGTGTCGCGCAGGGTGATGCCGTCCACCTTCAACGGCATGTCGGTGCCGTGCACATCGGCCACTTCGGCAAACCAGTGCATTTCCACCTTGGGGTTTTCCAGCAGCCGGGCCTGGTTGGTCTTGTCGGCCCGCAGTTCGCCGCGGCGGTGGACGAGATGCACCTTTGAGGCAAATTTGGTGAGGAACATCGCCTCCTCCACCGCCGTGTTGCCGCCGCCCACGACCACAACCTCCTTGCCGCGGAAGAAGAAGCCATCGCAGGTGGCGCAGGCCGAAACACCGAAGCCGCGATATTTGGTTTCGGATGGCAGTCCCAGCCAGCGCGCCTGGGCGCCGGTGGCGATCACCAGCGTGTCCGCCGTCCAACCCTGCCCGCTGTCCGTTTCCAGCACGAACGGACGTTGTGACAGATCAACCCTGGTGACGATATCGCTGATGATTTCGGTGCCCACATGGGTGGCCTGTTCGGCCATCTTCACCATCAGATCGGGACCCATCACCATGGTCTCGCCCGGCCAGTTCTCCACCTCGGTGGTGATGGTCAACTGCCCGCCCGGTTGCAGGCCCTGGATCAACACGGGTTCCAGCATGGCGCGCGCCGCATAGACGGCGGCGGTATAGCCGGCCGGGCCGGACCCGATGATCAAAAGCTTGGCATGACGGGACATGAACGCGAATCTCCTGGGTGCCGGGAACCGCCGGCACGTGTCGGGCCAGACTTAAGGATATTTGCCGGCATTTCCAACCGCCACCGCGCCAAACGCCAAGCCTTGCCGGAACCAGGCCTGCGCCAATCTGCATCTTGCGCGGTTTTGAAATAATGTTATCGGGAATGGTGGGTTTTAGGATGGGGAGTTGCGTTGTGGTGCATCGTTCGCGCCTGCCGATTGACGATATTGATCGCGTGATCCTGCGCCATCTGCAGTCGGAAGGGCGCATCACCAATGTCGATCTGGCCACCCGCGCCGGGCTGACGGCCCCGCCCTGCCTGCGCCGGGTGCGCGCGCTGGAAGACAATGGCGTCATCCGCGGTTATCACGCCGATCTCGATTCCGTGGCGCTGGGCTATGGCATCACCGTGTTTGCCATGGTCAGCCTGAAAAGCCAGGCCGAAGCCGATCTGCGCGCCTTTGAAGATCATGTCGCCAGCCTGCCGCAGATCCGCGAATGCCATATGCTGAACGGCGAGATTGATTTCATGCTGAAAGTGGTCGCCCACGATCTGCAGGAATTTCAGCGCTTCCTGACCAGCGAACTGACGCCGGCCCCGAACGTCGAGAGCGTCAAGACCAGTTTCGTGATCCGCACATCGCTCTCGCGTCCGGGTGTACCGGTCGACTGATCAGATGAACTCGACGCGATCGATCTGATAATATTTGTCGCCCGACGGGGTGTGGACTTCCACTTCGTCACCAAGGCGGCGACCGATCAGGGCGCGGCCCAACGGCGACGAGAAGCTGATCCGGCTGGCCTTCACATCGGCTTCATGCTGGCCAACGATCTGATAATGAACCGGCTTGTCGTCTTCATCCAGCAGATGGACGGTGGCGCCAAACACCACGCGGCCGCCCGCATC
>CAZHTW010000134.1:0-6590 GCA_964535865.1 uncultured Sandarakinorhabdus sp.
TGCGCGGGCTCCTCCTTGACCTGCGCAGAGCGCTCCGCCACCCAGCGTTGCGGGCGGTGGCAGGGCAGCACGGCATAGAAATCGCCCACGCCGTCCACCTCCGGCACCAGCGCGATGGCGATGAGCGGGCCATCAAAGCCGTTGAATTCACAATCGAGGAAATAGCGCATCGCGTCACCGCTCCCGCAGGCGCGGGATGAGATCGACGAAATTGCACGGGCGGTGGCGGGCATCGAGCTGGGTGGCCAATATGCCATCCCACCCATCCTTCACCGCACCCGTGGAGCCCGGCAGGCAGAAGATATAGGTGCCGCGCGCCAGGCCGGCACAGGCGCGGGACTGGATGGTGGAGGTGCCGATCGTCTGGAAGCTGAGCCAGCGGAACAGCTCGCCAAAGCCGGGGATGGACTTTTCGGCCACCTGGTCCAGCGCTTCGGGGGTGACATCGCGGCCGGTCACGCCGGTGCCGCCGGTGGTGATGATCACGTCGATGCCGGGATCGTCGATCCAGGCGTTGAACTGCGCCACCAGCGCCGGCACCTCATCCCGGATGATGGCGCGGGCGGCGAGGCGGTGGCCGGCGGCTTCCAATCGGGCGACCAGCGTGTTGCCCGATGTGTCATTGCCGGCATCGCGGCTGTCGCTCACCGTCGCCACGGCGATGTTGAGGGGCAGGAACGCAAGCGACTCATCAATGGGCATGAAACACGCTAAGCTGCTGCACGGTGCTTTGTCATGGTGGAAGAACAGCGGGGGACAAGATGGCACGGGTGATGGCGATGATCTGCGCGGCCGACCGGATGCGGGCGCGGGCGTTCTACAGCGATGTTCTGGGCCCGGTGTTCGGGCTCGGCGCGCCGAAGATTGATCATTTCGGTGATCAGTTTCCCTGCGGCGAAGGCTTCATCCGCCTGACTGCGCTGCCCGATTGGCAGGCCGGGCCCTATCCGGTGCTGGGCTGGCAGGTGGATGACGCGGCGGCGGCGGTTGCCGGGCTGGTGGCGCGCGGGGTCGAGATGCTGATCTATCCCGGCTTTGGCCAGGACGCCCACGGTCTGTGGACCTCACCCGATGGCGGCGCCCGCATCGCCTGGTTCAACGACAGCGAGGGCAATCTGCTCAGCCTGACCGAGCAGCGCTGACGCCTCATTTCCCGCCGGCCACGGCCCGGTCGTCATCGCTCCACAGCTCCGGCCGGAAACTGCCCGGTTCCGGGCGGGGGCGGATGGCCAGCGGTTCGCGTTTCACCGCCAGTTCCCCGCCAATGCCGGGCAGGCGCGGCCACAGGCCTTGCGCCAGCGCATCCAGCGCAGCCGGCTGTTCGCCATCGCGCAGGGCATAGATCCAGTAATTCCTGAGCACGATTTCCACATAATGGCGGGTCTCGCGATAGGGGATGGATTCAATGAACAGCAGCGGATCGCCCTGATCATCCAGCGTGCGGTTCCACGTCTGCACCGCCCCCGGCCCGGCGTTATAGGCGGCGATCACCTTGGGCAGCAGCCCGCCGGTGAGGCCCATGCGGCCCAGCACCTCAAGATAGGTCTGCCCCAGTTCAAAGCTGTAGGCCGGATCGCCCATGTCCCCCGCGCCCAATGGGCCCTGCAGCAATTCCGGGTTTTCCCGCGCAATCCGCGCCGCCACCAGCGTGCGGGTATCGGGCATCAACTGCATCAGGCCGCGCGCACCCACCCGGCTGGTGGCGTTGGTGGCGAAGGCCGATTCCTGCAAGGCATGGGCGAAGGCCAGGGCGCGCGGCACCCGCCAGCCGCGAAACGGCACCCAATCCGGCGCCGGATAGCGGGCCGACAGCGGCGCTTCCAGCCCCAGCGGCGGCTTCACCGCCAGGCTGTATTGCGTCGCCGGCAGATCCAGCCGGGTGGCAAGGCGCAGGATGGCCGGAAAGGCTTCGGCCGGGGCGATGGCGGCCAGATGGCGCAGTTCGCGATCCGCCAGCCCTAATTGCCCGATTTCCACCAGCGCCGCGGCGCGGCGGGCGCCGGGCACGTCCTTCAGATAATTCCAGTCCGCCGTGATGAAATCCGGTTCGCGCCAGTCCAGCCCCTGATCCTGCCCCAGCGTGCGCCGCGCCAGCAGGCCATAAAAACTTCCCGCTGATGTCGCCGCCTTGCCCAGCCGGTCGGCCCGGTTGGCGCTGTTGCCGGCCATGCCCCACGCCCGCGCTGCCCAGAAGGCCGCGGCCGCACGGGCATCGTCGCGGCCATCGGACACCAGATCAAAGGCCTGTGCCGCATCACGCCAGCGCCCCAGCCGATACGCCGCCAGCCCCGCCGTCCACGCGCCATCGGCCGCGCCCCTTCCCGGCCCGGCGGCGGCTTCCAGCCCCATGCGCCACGCGGCCAGATCATCGCCCATGCGATAATGGTTCCAGGCGATGCGCGCCGCCCAATCGGCGCGGGCAAAGCCCGACAGGCGGGCGGCCTCGCCCAGCCAGATGCGCTCGGCCTCCTCATTGCGGTCGGCCGCCAGCAGGGGCTTCAGCCGGGCGCCGATGTCGGCATCCAGCGGCCCCGGCGCGAGCGTGTAGCCCGCCACGCTGGCCGGCCGCACCGCCCGCGCATCCGGCAGCAGCGGCAGCGGCGCACTGTCGGCCGCCGGCATCGCCTCGGCCAGTTTCGCCACCTTTGTGGCCAGCGGCAGATCGGGATTGGCCCCCAGCCAGGCGGCCAGTTCGGCGCGGCTCAGCTTCACGCCCGGCCCGCGCGCCACGATCAGGGCGGCACGCGCCGTTTCGGTGAGCAGGGCGCCGGGCAGCGCGTGGATCGCGGCTTCGGCCCTGCTCAGCCGTCCGGCATCAAGATCGAGGAAAATCTGCCGCCAACTTGCCCGCTCCGCCTCGGTCAATTGCGGCGGCACCCGGCGCTGGCGTTCGGTGATGCCACTGGGGGCGACCACGGTGATGGTGGGCGATGCCGGCGGCGGCAGCGCGTCCTGCGCCTGCGCCGCTCCGCCAAGCAAAACGGCAAACACCAGCGCCTTCATCCAACGGCTGCCCGGAACAGCTTCAGATGCTCCAACGCCTGTTTCTTCAATTCCTTGTCGCCGCGCATGGTGCGCGGGTGGAAACTGGGCAGCAGTTGCGCGCCGGCCCAATCGAACCAGCGGCCCCGGCTGCTGGCCAGCCGGGCCGATGGCCCCGCCACCTCTGCCGCGCTCTGGCCCAAAGCCAGCACCAGCCGCGGCGGCGCAAATTCCACCAGCCGGTCCAGCACCGGGCCAAAGCGGGTGAATTGATTGGCCGGCGGTTCGGCATCGCCGGGCTGCGGGAAAGGCAGCCGGCTGACCAGCGCCACCCGGGTCCAGTCCAGGTCCACTGCGGCCAGCATCCGGTTGATGGTGTCGCGGTGCGCCGGGTCTTCATCCGGCCGGTCGATCAGCACCCACAGGCCGCTGCCCAGCGCGCCGTGAAACAGCAGGGGGGCCGTGGTTCGGGCCTGCGGGAACCTGGCCAGCAGGGCCATCAGGGCCGGCACATCGGGGCAATCCAGCGCCGGATGGCGTTCGGGAGGGGCCTTGGCCGGAGGGGCCTTGGCGGGCACCGGCTTGGGCGGTGCCGGTTCGGGGGCTGCCATGGCCTGTGGAGCGCGCGCCGGCTCCGGCACCGCCTCCAGCCAGCGGCGCGGCGCGGCATCCACGGCAACATCGGCACCGGCGGCCACCAGAAAGGCCAATGCGGCGCGGGCCTCATGCGGGGAAAGGGGGGCGGCGGGCTGCGACACGATCCCGCAAAAGCACCAGTGTGGCCGGTCTGGTCAAGCCTTGGCCATGCCGCTATCTGATGAAGTCTGGCAAAGCTGCGGCAAGGCGCGCTGGTTGGGCGCGACAACGGCCGTGAGGATGGGGACGAACGAAGTGAGCGAACGCGAATCCATGCCCTATGATCTGGTGATCGTGGGCGGCGGGCCGGCCGGCCTGTCGGCTGCGATCCGGGCCAAACAGGAAGCAACGCGGCTGGGCGTGGAGCTTTCGGTGTGCATTCTGGAAAAGGGCAGCGAAATCGGCGCGCACATCTTGTCGGGCGCCGTGGTTGACCCCAAGGCGCTGGACGAGCTGCTGCCGGAATGGCGCACGATGGATTCGCCGCTCACCGTGCCGGTGACGGAGAATCACCATTGGGTGCTGACCGAAACCAGGAAATATGATTTCCCGCACGCGCTGCTGCCGCCGTTCATGCAGAACAAGGGCTGCTACACGGTTTCGCTGGGCAATCTCACCCGCTGGCTGGCCACCCAGGCCGAAGCGCACGGCGTGGAAATCTTCCCCGGCTTTGCCGCCGCCGAAGTGTTGTTCAACGATGATGGCAGCGTGAAGGGCGTCGCCACCGGGGACATGGGCATCGCCAAGGATGGTTCCCGGAAAGACAGCTGGACACCGGGCCTCGAGATCCATGCCAAATATACCTTCTTCGCCGAAGGCGCCCGCGGGCATCTGTCGAAACAGATCATCAACCGCTTTGACCTGCGCAAGAACAGCCAGCCGCAGATCTATGGCATCGGCCTGAAGGAATTGTGGGACATTCCGGCCGAAAAGCACGCGCCGGGCCGGGTGATCCACAGCCAGGGCTGGCCGCTGTCCGATGCCAATGGCGGCGGCTTCCTCTATCATCAGGCCAATGGCCAGGTGGCCTTGGGCTTCTCGGTCTGGCTGAACTACGACAATCCGCATCTGTCGCCGTTCGAGGAGTTTCAGCGCTGGAAAACCCATCCGGCGATCCGCGAGATCCTCGAAGGCGGCCGCCGCGTGAGCTATGGTGCGCGGGCGATCAACGATGGCGGCTGGCAGGCGGTGCCGAAACTGGCCTTCCCCGGCGGCGCGCTGATCGGCTGTGCCGCCGGCTTCCTGAACGTGCCGCGCATCAAGGGCAGCCACACCGCGATGAAGAGCGGCATGATGGCCGCTGAAGCCGCCGTGGCCGCCATCGCCGCCCAACGCAGCAGTGACGAGCTGGCCGATTACGAGGCCGCCTACAAGAAGAGCTGGGTGTATGAAGAGCTGAAGATGGTGCGCAACGTGCTGCCCGCCGTCGAGAAGTTCGGCACCACCGTCGGCACCGTCATGGGCGGCGTGATGATGTGGATGGAATATCTGGGCTATGAACTGCCGTTCACCTTCAAGCTCAGCCCCGACAACACGCACATGCGGCGGAAGGACGAGGCGCGCAAGATCAGCTATCCCAAGCCCGATGGCGTGATCAGCTTTGACCGCCTGTCCAGCGTGTTCCTGTCAAACACCAACCACGAGGAAGACCAGCCCTGCCACCTGACGCTGAAGGATGCGTCGGTGCCCGTGGAGGTGAATCTCGCGCTCTATGACGAACCGGCGCAGCGTTATTGCCCGGCGGGTGTGTATGAGATTGTTGGCGTGGAAGAAAACGCCCCCCGCCTGCAGATCAACGCGCAGAACTGCGTGCATTGCAAGACCTGCGATATCAAGGACATGACGCAGAATATCAATTGGGTGGTGCCGGAGGGTGGTGGGGGGCCGAACTATCCCAACATGTAAGCTGCGACAGTATAGCCAAATTTTCAGTGTGCTAGGGGCTTGTCGAAGCCGATTCCTACCAAGTACTACAGGTGTAGTGCTCGGTGGTGTGAGAACTCGCTCTGTAGAAATAGAACCGTATTCCTTGTGGACTTATAAAGCGCGGACAGCGATGGGAATAATGGCTGGCCACCGAAAGGAACGTCAGCTGGCATAGATATTGGGCAATCATATGCGTTTAAGGAGCAGGATATCGGACTCCGGCTTCCGAGTATTTCGATCTCGCTGCCTGGCTGTAAAATAAAAGTGCAGTGTTGCAAGGATGAACCCTCTACTGTCAAAGCATTAATGTTTAGATGATTTTTAGTCATAACTTTAATTATGCCCTTGTGTTTCTGGTAGTTGTCTAATTTATTGAGCGCCCAAAGTTCAAAATTACCTTCCTTCCAGGGAAATATTTTGTTTATTATTGTTTCTGCCAGTTCTGGTAGGTAATTGATGATTTTCTCGTTGTACGGTTTTACTCTGTGGCGATGTTTGCAATTTGCGCAAAATTTTTCTTTTTCACAAAACGAATCGATAAGATTCTCTTTGTATTCGTGAAATGGAAAATTAACTGGTTCAAATTTTCCAGTCATTCCTTCGATCATGATACTAACTGCGGTGTCGAGAGAGCTTCGAAGTGCGTGTATTCCTGAACCGATTAAGATAGGAAGCTCCTTCGGAACAAGTAATGGTCTAAACATCAGTCTGTAAAATCCGTCCTCAAAAACTTCAAATACGTCGTGTTTGTTTTCGATCAAATATTTATTATAAATGTCTCTCGCCAAAGAAAACTGAGTATGTGCCCATTCAAGCTTAAATTTTGACTGATATAGAGGGGAGTGTCGCAGTGGTTCGAGAAGGGGGTCGATCTGTATAAGCATTTTACATTTGCTCAAAATATGAAGAGATAGCAGCTAGAATGCTTTTTGGTGAATATTTTGTCAAGATTGACTTTCTCTGGCTGAAGAATTTGCAAGATGAAATCCCTCGTTGCCGAAGCGATGTTGGGAGTAAAAATGCGCCCCCCCCGCGACCCTCCCCCC
>CAZHTW010000135.1:0-2461 GCA_964535865.1 uncultured Sandarakinorhabdus sp.
AGGACCGCCAGGGCGAGATCATCACCGGCGTCGTCAAGCGCGCCGAGTTCGGCCATGTCGTGGTTGATCTGGGCAAGGCCGAGGGCGTGATCCGCCGCGACCAGCAGATCCCGCGCGAAGTGCTGAAGCCGGGTGACCGGGTGCGCAGCCTGATCCTGTCCGTCCGCCGCGAGCCGCGCGGCCCGCAGATATTCCTGAGCCGCGCCCACGGCGATTACATGAAGAAGCTGTTTGCTCAGGAAGTGCCGGAAATTTATGACGGCATCATCGAGATCAAGGCCGTGGCCCGCGATCCGGGCAGCCGTGCCAAGATCGGCGTGATCAGCCGCGATTCGTCCATCGATCCCGTCGGCGCCTGCGTCGGCATGAAGGGCAGCCGCGTGCAGGCGGTGGTGCAGGAACTGCAGGGCGAAAAGATCGATATCATCCCCTGGTCGCCCGACACCGCCACCTTCGTGGTGAACGCGCTGCAGCCGGCCGAAGTCACCAAGGTGGTGCTGGACGAGGAAGAGGGCCGCATCGATGTGGTGGTGCCCGATGATCAGCTGTCCCTCGCCATCGGCCGCCGCGGCCAGAATGTGCGCCTGGCCAGTGCGCTGACCGGCAAGCAGATCGACATCATGACCGAAGCCGACGAAAGCGAGCGCCGGCAGAAGGAATTTGTCGAGAAGTCCGAAATGTTCCAGACCGAGCTGGATGTGGATGAAACCCTGGCCCAGCTGCTGGTTGCCGAAGGCTTCTCCGAACTGGAAGAGGTCGCCTATGTCGATCTGTCCGAAGTCGCCAGCATCGAAGGCTTTGACGATGATCTGGCCACCGAGCTGCAGAACCGCGCCGTCGAGGCGCTGGAACGCCGCGAGGCCGCTGCCCGTGAAGAGCGGCAGGCGCTTGGCGTCGAGGATGATCTGGCCGCCATCGAGGGCCTGACCGAGGCCATGCTGGTGGTGCTGGGCAAGAAGAACATCAAGACGCTCGATGATCTGGGCGATCTGGCCACCGATGAACTGGTGGGCCGTTCCGGCCTGCTGAAGGAATTCGGGCTTTCGGACGATGATGGCAACCGCATCATCATGGCCGCCCGCGCGCATTGGTTTGCCGATGAGGAGGACGCGTCGGCGGATGGAGCACAATGATCGCCTGACACCGGACACTCCGGCCACCGCCAGCAGGCGCCAGAAGGACAGCGAACGCCGCTGCATCCTGACGGGGGAGTCTGCGCCGCGCCATGGCCTGATCCGGCTGGCGCTGGGGCCGGATGGCGCGGTGGCGGCCGACTGGTCGGAACGGCTGCCCGGCCGTGGCGCCTGGATCACCGCCGATCGCAGCCTGTTTGACAGCGTGGCGGCAAAAGGCCGGCTGCGCGGTGCCCTGGCCCGCGCCTTCAAGGGCAACAGCGTCCAGCTTCCAGAGGATCTGGCCAATCGTATCGCGGCCGGGCTGGAACAGCGCCTGCTGAACCGGCTGGGCCTGGAAAAGCGCGCCGGCACGCTGATCCTGGGCGGCGACCGCGTGCGGGAGGCGTTGGCCAAGGGCAAGGTGTTTGCCGTGCTGCATGCCGGCGATGCCCGGCCCGACGGCACGGACCGGCTGGACGGCATGGCGCGCGCCGTGGGCGAATCCCTGGGCGAAGCCATCCCGCACCATCGGCTGCCGATCGGCCGCGAGGCGCTGTCGCTGGCGCTGGGCAAGGACAATGTGGTGCACATGGCACTGCTGGATGAAGGCGCGGCAGCCCGGGTGCTGGCCGATGTGGAACGACTGGGCGGTTTCAGCCGCCCGAACCCAAGTGAATCGATGAATGACGGGACGGACAGCGCAACACCCATTGCCCTGACGTCCGGCGAAAGGCATTAGGCGGCGGATTATGAGTGACGACAACAAACCAAAACTGGGCATGCGTGCCCCCCTCGGCCTGAACAAGTCGGTCGAGGTCGGCAAGGTCAAGCAGCAGTTCAGCCACGGCCGCACCAAGCAGGTGGTGGTTGAGGTAAAGCGCACGCGCGTGCTGCACCGGCCCGGCGATGCCCCGGCCGCGCCCGCCCCGGCTCCTGAACTGACACCGACGCCCGTTGCAACGCCCGCGCCGGCGCCAGCCCCCGCCCCCACGCCGGCACCCGCCGCCGCCGTGACGCCACCGGTGGCACGCGCGCCCGAACCCGCAGCCCCGCCCGCTGCCAAGCCGGCCGATGCCCCGCCGGTTGCGGCCGCACCGCGCCCGCAGACGCCGCCGCCGGTGATGTTCCGCCCGGTGGAGCGCCAGGCCCCGCCGCCCCGGCCCGAAGCCAAGCCGGCCGAGCCGCCGCCGGAAGCCAAGGCCGATCCGGCACCGGTTGAAGCCAAGCCCGCGCCCAAGGTTGAGGCCAAGCCCGCCCCCGCGCCTGCTCCGGCCCCCGCCAAGCCGGCGCCCGCGCCCACGGCAGCCCGCCCGGGCCAGCGTCCGGCTGCGGCACCGCAGCGCCCG
>CAZHTW010000135.1:2561-6542 GCA_964535865.1 uncultured Sandarakinorhabdus sp.
CCGCAGCGCCCGCGCATGAGCCCGGCCGAACTGGCGGCGCTGTATCAGCGCCAGGCCGAGGAAGACCGGTTGAAGCGGCTGGAAGAGGCCCGCATCCGCGAAGAGCAGGAGCGTGCCGCCCAGGAAGAGGAAGAGCGTCGCCGGCTTGAGGAAAAGCGGCTGATCGCCGAGGAAATCGCCACCCGGCCCGATCCGGTGCAGGAACCCGGCGGCATGGTGCTGCCCACCGATGTGTCCGACGATGATGATGATTCGATGCGCGTGCGCATCATCCCCGGCCGCAAGCCCGAAGCCGCCAAGTCGCCGCGCCTGAAGGTGGCCGATGATCGCCGCAAATCCGGCAAGCTCACCGTTACCCGCGCGCTGGATGACGAAGGCAACACCCGCGTCCGCTCGCTGGCTGCGCTGCGCCGCGCCCGCGAAAAGGAACGCGGCCGGCTGGGCAGCCAGGCAAAGCAGGTGCGCGATGTGACCGTGCCTGACATGATCACCGTGCAGGAACTGGCCAACCGCATGGCCGAACGCACCAGCAATGTCGTGCGCCTGCTCGCCCGGCTGGGCGTGCCATCGGCCGCGGTGGACGAGATTGATCAGGACACCGCCGAGGTGGTGCTGACCGAATTTGGCCACAACATCATCCGCGTTTCGGAAAGCGACGTGGAAAAGGGCATGGTTGGCGAAGTCGATATCGATACCGATATGGTCACCCGCCCGCCGGTCGTCACCATCATGGGCCACGTCGATCACGGCAAGACCAGCCTTTTGGACGCGCTGCGCGGCACCAACGTGGTGAAGGGCGAAGCCGGCGGCATCACCCAGCATATCGGCGCCTATCAGGTGACGACGAAGGCCGGGGAGAAGATCAGCTTCCTCGACACGCCGGGCCACGAAGCCTTCACCTCGATGCGGGCGCGCGGCGCCAGCATCACCGATATCGTGGTGCTGGTGGTGGCCTGGGATGATGGCATCATGCCGCAAACCATCGAAGCCATTCAGCACACCAAGGCCGCCGGTGTGCCGATGATCGTGGCCATCAACAAGATGGACAAGCCCGGCGCCGACGCCCAGCGCATCCGCACCGCCCTGTTGCAACAGGATGTGCAGGTGGAAGACATGGGCGGCGACGTGATGGATGTGGAAATTTCCGCGATCCAGAAGACCGGCCTCGATGAACTGCTGGAAAAGATCCTGCTGCTCGCCGAAGTGTCCGAGCTGAAGGCCAATCCGGATCGCAGCGCCGAAGGTTCGGTGATCGAAGCCCGGCTGGACAAGGGCAAGGGCCCGCTGGCCACCGTGCTGGTGCGGCGCGGCACCCTGAAGCGTGGCGACATCTTCGTGATGGGCCAGGAATGGGGCCGCGTGCGCGCCCTGACCGACGACAAGGGCGCGCAGATCAAGGAAGCCGGCCCATCGATGGCCGTCGAAGTGCTGGGCCTGAACGGCGTGCCGCAGGCCGGCGACCCGGTGACCGTGGTGGAAAACGAAGCCCGCGCCCGCGAAGTGGCGGAATATCGCGCCGGCCTCGCCACCGCCAAGCGCACCGCCGGCAACGGCCCGGCCAATCTGGAAGACATGTTCTCGGTGCTGCGCGCCAAGAAGGTGCAGGACTTCCCGCTGGTCATCAAGGCCGATACCCAAGGGTCGGCCGAAGCCATTGCGGGCGCCGTGTCGAAGGTGGGCAATGATCTGATCCGCGCCAAGGTGCTGCTGGCCAGCACCGGCGGCATCACCGAAAGCGACGTGACCCTGGCCAAGGCCAGCGGCGCGCCGGTGATCGGCTTCAACGTCCGCGCCAATGCCAAGGCCCGCGAAATCGCCCAGCGCGATGGCGTGGCGCTGAAATATTATGATGTGATCTATGATCTGATCGATGATGTGAAGGCCGGCATGGCCGGCCAGCTTGGCCCCGAAGCCTTTGAAACCGTTGTGGGCCGTGCCCAGGTGCTGGAGGTGTTCCAGGCCGGCAAGGTTGGCAAGGCCGCGGGTCTGCGCGTCACCGAAGGCTATATCAAGAAGGCCCTGCGTGCCCGCGTCATGCGGGATGATGTCATCATCTACACCGGCTCCATCGCCTCGCTGCGCCGCTTCAAGGAGGATGTCTCCGAGGTCAAGGTTGGTCTGGAATGCGGCATCACCCTGGCGGATTCGTCCGACGTCAAGGCCGGCGACATCATCGAGACCTATGAAGTCGAGATGAAGGACCGCACGCTCTGACGCGGGGGAAACCGGCGATGATGGCAAGGATGCGGACTTTGGCGATGGCTGCAGCGCTGGCGGTTTCGGCCAGCGCCGCCGCCGCGCCGGCAGCCCTTGCCATCGATCCACCCAAGGCGGTGCCGCCGGCGGCAATGGCCGCGATGCAGATTCCCAGCGGCGACGGCGCAATGAACGCCATCGTCTACACGCCGGGCGGCACCGGCCCGCATCCGGCCATGCTGCTGTTCCACGGCCTGCCCGGCAATGAACAGAATCTCGATCTGGCGCAGGCCGCACGGCGGGCGGGCTTCGTCGTGCTCACCCTGCATTATCGCGGATCGTGGGGCAGCCCCGGCGTGTTCAGCCATGCCAATACCTCGCAGGATGGCCTGACCGCGTTCGACTGGCTGTCGGCCCCGGCGCAACTGATGCGCTTTGGTATCGATCCCGCAAGGGTGGTCATTGCCGGCCACAGCTTTGGCGGCCAGGTCGCCGTGCGCACGGCTGCAGCACGGCCCACGGCGGCCGGACTGATGGTCATCGATTCGGGCAATTCCGGCGCGCTTTTCAAGGCTGCCCGCGCCAGCGGCCAGCCGCTGCCCATGCCCACAGCGGCGATGCGGGCCGATTTTCTGCCTCTGGTCGGCGCCAGCCCTGAAACGCTGATGGCCGAAGTGGTGGCCGATCCCGACCGGTATGACACGACCACCTATGCCAAGGCCATCGCCGGCCGCCCGGTGCTGCTGGTCGCGGCTTCCCTGCACACCAACCTGCCCGGCATGCGCGCTCTGCGCGACAACATCACCGCGGCTGGCGCCAAATCGCTCACCCATGTCGAACTGCCCAGCGATCACGGCTTCAACGATCACCGCATCGCGCTGATCATCGCCAGCCTCGATTGGCTACAGCAGTTCAAGGGCAAGCCCTGATGGCCAAAGCCACACCTGACGCGCAAGGCCGCCCGATCCGCCTGCAGCGCATCGGCGAACAGGTGCGTCACGCGCTGGCCGAAGTCATCGCCCGCGGCGATCTGCGTGACGATGTGATCAGCCGCACAATCATTTCGGTGTCCGAAGCGCGGGTGACGCCTGATCTGCGCCAGGCCACCGTGTTCGTGAAGGCATCCAACGGCGATGACGAGGCGGTGGTGAAGGCCCTGACCCAGCATCGCGGCTGGCTGCGCGGCGAAGTCGCCAAGCGGCTGGCCACCAAATACACGCCCGATCTGTCATTCCGCCGCGACGAGAGCTTCGATGCCGGCGCCCGCATCGATGCCGTGCTGCGCCGCCCCGAAATCGCCCGCGACCTGCCCGCCGAAGCGCCCACCGCCCGCCCATGGAAAAGCCTGGCCGACACCATGGGTGACGATGACAGCGAAGACTGAACCGGCCAGATTCAACGGCTGGATCATCCTCGACAAGCCGCTTGGCCTGACGAGCGCGCAGGGCGTGGCTGCCGTGAAGCGCCTCCTGCGCGGCGCCGGCCTGCCCATCCCCCGCATCGGCCATGGCGGCACGCTCGATCCACTCGCCACCGGTGTCCTGCCGATCGCGCTGGGGGAGGCGACCAAGCTCGCCGGCCGCATGCTCGATGCCGCCAAGGCCTATGACTTCACCGTGCAGTTCGGCACGCAGACCAGCACATTGGATGCCGAAGGCGAGATCATCGCCACCAGCGACGTGCGGCCCACGCCTGCCGAGATCGCCGCCATCCTGCCGCGCTTCACCGGGCCGATCACCCAGGTGCCGCCGCAATATTCGGCGCTGAAGGTCGATGGCCAGCGCG
>CAZHTW010000136.1:0-6199 GCA_964535865.1 uncultured Sandarakinorhabdus sp.
GGAGTCGTTGTTTGGCCAGATCGCCGCGCTGAACCTCGAAGACGTGGCCGGTTACAGGAAATTCCTCGCGTTTTCCGACAATGTGTTTCGCGAAGCCTATCAGAAGCTTGGCCACGAAGCCTTTCTGGACTTCAAGTCGATGCTGAAGGCGGCGCCGCAGATGATGCGCTATGAAGCCTATCGTTCAGTCTATTCCATGGTGTCGCGCCACATCAAGGATGATCGCCTGCGCCAGGCCTTCAGCTTTCACACATTGCTGGTGGGCGGCAACCCGTTCAAGACGAGCAGCGTCTATGCCCTGATCCACGCGCTGGAAAAGAAATGGGGCGTGTGGTTCCCGCGCGGCGGCACGCATGCGCTGGTGCGGGGCATGGTGAAGCTGTTCGAAGATATCGGCGGCACCGTTCGCATGGGCAGCAAGGTCGAAGCCATCATGGCCGACAGCGGCCGCGTCACCGGTGTGCGTTGCGCCGATGGCTGGTCGGGCCGCTTCGATGCGGTGGTCTCCAACGCCGATGTGGTGCACACCTACAAGGACCTGCTGCGCTCCCACCCGCGTGGGCAGCACATGGCCAGCCGGATGATGCGCCGCAGCTTCTCGCCTTCGCTGTTCGTCACCTATTTCGGCCTGAAGGGCGAACGCCCGGATGTGAAGCATCACACCATCTTGTTCGGCCACCGCTACAAGGGCCTGATGGACGATATCTACAGGGGCGGCACGCTGGCGGATGATTTCTCGCTCTATCTCCACCACCCGACCGCGACCGATCCGGCCATGGCGCCGGCCGGCCACAGCGCCTTTTATGTGCTGTCGCCGGTGCCGCATCTGGGCAAGCTCGACATTGATTGGGAAAAGGCGGCGCCGCGCTATGCCGATTCCATCCTTGAAGCGCTGGAACGCCGCTGCATCCCGGGTCTGCGCCGCGATCTGGTGACGATGCGCACCTGGACGCCCAAGGATTTCGAAACCGTGCTGGGCGCCCACCTTGGCAGCGCCTTCAGCCTGGAACCGCTGTTGTGGCAAAGCGCCTATTTCCGCACCCACAACCGCGATGATGTGCTGTCCAACCTCTATTTCGTTGGTGCCGGCACCCACCCCGGCGCCGGCATTCCCGGGGTGGTTGGCAGCGCCAAGGCGACGGCCAGGCTGATGATCGATGATCTGCTGGCCAGGAAGGCGGCGTGAGCGTCGCCTTGCCCGCCCTTCGCCGCACACCCCGCTTGCACAGCGCAGCCCATCCGGGCAGTTAGTCCAACGTGTCTGATGTTCTTGCCAATGCCCGTGACGCCATTGCGCGCGGCTCCAAAAGCTTCGCGCTGGCAAGCCGCCTGTTCGACGCGCCGACGCGCGACCAGGCCATGCTGCTTTATGCCTGGTGCCGCCACACTGATGATGTGATCGATGGCCAGGTGCTGGGCGAAGGCCGCAATGATGATACCCGCCCGCCCGCCGAACGCCTGGCCGAAGTGGAATGGGAAACCGAACGCGCCCTGGCCGGCAATCCGGCGCCGGGCACGCCCTATGAAGCGCTGGCCATCGTGGTGCAGCAAACCCGGATGCCGGCGCGTTATCCGCGCGATCTGATCCACGGTTTCCGCATCGACATGGAGGAACGGCCGTTCCACACCTTCGATGACACGCTCACCTATTGCTATCATGTCGCCGGCTGCGTGGGCGTGATGATGGCGATCGTGATGGGGGTGAAGCCGGATGACCGCCCGGTGCTGATCCGCGCCTGCGATCTGGGCATGAGCTTTCAGCTCAACAACATCGCCCGCGACGTGATCGAGGATGCGATGAACAGCCGCCGCTATATCCCCGATGACTGGCTGGCCAGCGTGGGGCTGGATGCCGGCAATTTCGCCTTCCCGCCCTATCGCCGGCAATTGTCCCGTCTGGTCGCCCGGCTGGTGTTCAAGGCCGAGGAGTATGAGGATTCGGCCCGCTTCGGCACCTCGGCATTGGGCAACCGCGCGGCCTGGGCCGTGCTGGCCGCGGCGCGCATCTATGGCGGCATCGGCCGCAAGGTGCGCAGCCTGGAGGAGGCGGGGCTGGACAGCCGCGTTTCCACCACCAAGGCCGAAAAGGCCAGCGCCGTGACGGCAGCACTGGGCGATGCGATGGTGCGCAGCCGGCGCTGGCCAATGCCGGGGCCGAGCCGGGACGGGTTGTGGACGATGCCCGAGTGAAGTCCCGGCTGTGACGGCCACCCCCGACCCCTCCCGCAAGCGGGAGGGGGTGGGTCTTGCGGAGTGCCAGCCTGCCGGGCGCGTCAGCGCACCAACTTTTGCTGGGCCCGTCAGCGCGCCAACTGTTGCAGGGCGCGTCAGCGCGCCCAATGCTCCGCGTTGTCGATCATTCCCATTTCCGCCTTCATCTTGGCCGAAGCCCGGATGCGGCCGCGCCCATCGGCTTCCAGTTGCGCTTTCAACTGGCGGATCGGCGGCGCCCAGATAAACCCGAACGAGACGGTGCCTTCCTTGGTTTCCACCACATGATGCAGCCGGTGCGCCTGCACCACGCGCTTCATATACCCCCACTGCGGGTTCCAGCGGTGCTTCACCCGGCGGTGCACCAGCACATCGTGCAGGAAGAAATAGATGGCGCCATAACCGGTGATCCCCGCGCCGATGGCGGTGATCATGTGCAGGCCATAGTGCGTGCCGATCATCAGCAGGATCATCGATGGGATGGCCCCGGCCACGCCGAACCAGTCGTTCTTTTCAAACGCGCCGGTGCGCGGCTCGTGGTGGGATTTGTGCAGGCTCCACAGGAATCCGTGCATCACATATTTGTGGGACACGATGGCCACCACCTCCATGATCGCCACGACCAGCAGGGCAATCAATATCCCCTGCCACCAATTCACATCGGCAAGCACGGGATAAAGGGTGGACAGCGAGGCCAGATAATCAAGCATGGGTTCATCCTATAGCCAGCCGCAAACAGATATGCATTAGGGGACTTGCCGCACCCCCCCTGAAGGAATCAGACCGTGACGATCCGTTCCGCCCTGTTGCCGATCATCGCCGTTCCGTTGCTGCTCACCGCCTGTTCCACCCCGGCGCAGCGCATCACGAAAAATCTCGCCGATCTGGGCGTGCCGCCGCGCCAGGCCCAGTGCATGGGCGAACGGCTGGGCCAGCGGCTTTCGGTGGGCCAGTTGCTGCGCCTGCAGGAATTGAGCGGCATCCGCGCCGAACGGCTGCAGCGCATGAGCATCCGCGACATCGCCGCCAAGCTGAGCGACGAGAAGGACCCCGGCCTGGTGCTGGAAATCATCCGCGCCGGCGTTGGTTGTGCCTTCTGATCGCAGCCGGGGCGGCATCTTGGGCCGCGTGGTGCTGGTGGCCGGCGGCATTGGCGCCGGCGCGCTGATTGGCGCCCAGTGGCCTGGCGCACAGCCCGCCGCGCCGCCCGAAGCCAATCTCTCTGAAGCCCCGGCCTTTGCCACGCTCAACAACGGCCCGGCCGATGCAACGCCCCTGCCATTTCCAGACGCGGCCGAACCGGCGAGCGGTGGCAGCGATCTGCACTTTGGTTACTGCAGCGAGGCCCGCGCCGCCGGAGTGGCCCCGATGTTCCGCGGCGATCCCGGCTATGCCCCGCATCTTGATCGCGACGGCGACGGTGTCGCCTGTGAGCCTTATTTGGGCAAATGACGCAGGCACCGATGGTTGGCGCTTGCCATTAACGAAAAATAAAGTAAATCGAAATGGAGGTGGGTGCCAAGTCTGGTCTCCGCAATGATGGAGTGATGCGCGTGCGGACGATCAGCATGATGGCCCTGCCCGTGGCGGCGGCCCTGGCCTGTGCAGCTCCGGCGGCGGCAACGCTCACCGTGAATGCGACCGTCAACAGCTTTGCCAGCGCCGATACGGTGACATGGACGGTGGTGCGGCCCGGGGGGAATGTCGTGCAAACCGGCGTGCTGGCGTCGCGCATGAACGCGGCGGCCACCAATCGCGATGGCATTCTTGGCGGCGCAACCCTGGCCGACTTTCTGGCCTTCTGCATCGAACCGATGGAATTTGTGCCGGTTGGCACGGCTGTGGACTATCAGCTGGTGACGCTGTCCCGCGCGGCAAGCGGCCTGGGCGGCATCGGCGCGACCAAGGCCAATCTGATCCGCGAACTGTTTGGCCGCTTTGCGGCAAACGGCGGTGCCGGCAGCATGACCGCATTGAACAGCATCGCCTTTCAATTGGCGGTCTGGGAAATCGTGATGGAAACGCCCGGCAATGCGCTGAACGTCGAATCCACCGCTGCCAACAAGGGCAATTTCTTCGCTGCCCGCACCCGCAACACCCAAGCCGCCTTCCTGTCGGCCAACCAATGGCTCAGCCAGCTGGATGGCACCGGCCCGATGGCGACCAGGCTTGGGGTGCTGCAGAACGGCACATTTGGCGTTCAGGGCAGCGGTTCCCAGGATCTTCTGGTCTTCGGCGTGCCCGAACCGGCCAGTTGGGCCATGCTGATTGCCGGATTCGGGCTGGTGGGCGGCACGCTGCGCCAGCGCCGGATCATGGCTGTCAGCAACTGAACCGGGTCAGCGGCAGACAATTTGCGGAGCGCCGCTGCAACGCCCCGCCCCGTCCCGTTTCCCGCTGACCCGCGTTCTTTTCCGCCGAAAATGCCCCGCACCCTGCTGCCGGCCAAACCGCTGATGTGGCGGCGCAATATTCGTTGCACGCACACTGTTCAGCGCCGATCGCAGTGATCAATGATCCTGTATCCGTAAATTCCGACGCTTTCGATAATCCAGATGTCCTTCAGCATGTGCATGTCCGGTTATTTCTCAATCTGGGAAATGCGGAACAAGCATTGTGCAAGCAGGAGGCGTGACCGTGAATATCATGAACAATTGTTCTGGCGCAAATGTGCCGAAAACTGTGGCCATGGCGTCCCTGATGCTGTGCATTCATGGTCCAGCCTTGGCGGTTTCGCCCTTGCACAGTGCAGGTGAATTTGCCGTTTTGGGTGCCAGCACGGTTACCAACACCGGATCAACGTCAATCACCGGCAATATCGGCGTCTCGCCCGGTTCAGCCATCACTGGCCTGGGGTCGGTCAGCCTGAATGGCACCGTCCACGCCGCCGATGGCGTGGCCAGCCTGGCGCGCATCGATGCCAGTTCCGGCTTCGTGACGCTGCGCAATCTTGTGCCCGGCTTCAACCTGACCGGAACAGATCTTGGCGGGCTGGCCCTGGCCCCCGGCGTGTACAGGTTCGACAATTCGGCCCAGTTGACGGGCGCCCTCACACTGGATTTTGCCGGCAGTCCAGGCGGCATGTTCGTGTTTCAGATTGGGTCAACGCTCACCACGGCTTCGGGATCGGCAGTCAACGTGCTCAATGGTCTGGCCGATAGCGGCATCTTCTGGCTGGTCGGCAGTTCCGCCACGCTGGGCAGCTCCTCCGATTTTGTCGGGAACATCCTTGCGGATCAAAGCGTGACGCTGAACACCGGCGCCCGCATCCTGTGCGGCCGAGCCATCGCCCTGGTTGGCGGGGTGACCATGGATGGCAACACGGTGTCCAACAATTGCGCCAGCAACAACCATGCCTCGGGCCGCAGCGATTTTGGCAGCAGCGGTTTTGCCGGCGCCGTTCCAGAACCTGATGCCTGGCTGCTGTTGCTCGCCGGTTTCGGCCTCACCGGCACCATGCTGCGCCGCCGCACCGCCATCACCGCTGCGGTGTGATCATTCGGCCGCGGTTTGCAGCGGCGTGATGGCATCCAGCGCCGGGCCAGCGGCGCGGCGGGCATAATCCAGTTCAAATTGATGCTGGAGGCCAAGGAACAGACCTTCGGACACGCTGAAATATCGGGCCAAGCGCAGGTCTGTCGTGCCGTCGATGCCGGCGCGTTCCGCCACAATGTCCGCCAGATGGGTGGCGTCAATGCCAGTTGCGGCTGCCACATCTTCCAGGCTCAAGTCGCCGCCAATCTGAAACTCCTCCCGCAGAAATTCGCCCGGATGCACCGGGGGCAGGGGTTCGGCCTCAATGATAATCCTCGACGCGCACATCTTCGGCTGCTCCATCAACCCAGCGGAATGTAACACGCCACTGGTCGTTGATGCGAATGCTATATGTGCCGGCGCGGCCACCCTGCAAGGGCTTCAAGCGGTTGCCCGGCGGATTGCGCAGATCGTCGAGCGTTTTGGCCTTGCTCAGCAGGATCAACTTGCGCTG
>CAZHTW010000137.1:0-6187 GCA_964535865.1 uncultured Sandarakinorhabdus sp.
GACGCATTGAAGCTGAGCGTTGCGCCCAGTTCGCCCCAGCTGCCGCTGGTTTTGGGGGCATCGACAAAGCGCGGGGTGCCTGCCGCCGTGCGTTGGCCGGTGCCCACCTGGGCGACGGCGGCGATGTTGCTGGCGGTGTTGAAGGCGGCGTTGAGGCCGATGCTGCCGGCGTCGGCGGCGAACATGTGGGTGAGGGCGGCGCCGGCGGAGCCGATGGTGCCGCTGGCCGATTGTTTCTGGCTGGAGATGGGGCGGCCGGTCGGGCCGGTGAGGGCGACGGCGAAATCGATCTGGTTGTAATCCACCCCGGCATAGGGGGTGACGAACAGCCGGTCTGACACGGCGAAATCATAGCTGATCGATCCGCCGAGGCCGAACAGGCTGCCGGAGCGGCCGACGGTGATGGCGGCGCCGGCGGCGTTGCGGAAGCTGCTGGCATCAAAGCTGCGGCTGCCGAGCGAGACATGGCCTTCCAGGCCGAGGTTGCCCACATAGGTGCCGGCGGACAGCCCGCCGATCCAGGTATCGGCCGGGATGGTGAGCGCGCGGGCATCGCCGCTGCCCACGTATGTTACCTCGCCCTTCACCCAGCTGTTGCCGAAGCTGCGGGTGAGGCCCAGGCTGGCGAAGGGCTGATCGGCCTGTGCCTGCACCGCGGTGATGCCGCCGAGCAGGGAGAGGGTCCACGGCCGGTCCTTGTCGGCCGGAGCGGTGGCGTTGCCGGCGGCGGTGCCGTCTTGCGCGTGAGCGGTGGTTGCCCCTGCAACCAGGATGGCGGCTGCCAGCATGTGCCTGATCATATCTGTCCTTCCCCAAGGCGTGCGCGGTGCGCATCATGATAACGCAGCAGAGTTTGCCACTCCTTCGCCGCCATTGGCAATTTTCCCGGCCGCGAAGGAATTGGCGGTGCCGGCGCGTTGTGGGGGGCAGGAAGGGCGCGATTGGTGTTGATGCAGCGGCTGGACGATCCCGGCCAGAGCGATGATGGCTTGATGGCGGCCAGTGCCGCCGGGAACCGCGCGGCCTTTGCCCGGCTGGTGGAGCGCCACATGGCCATGGCCTGGCGGCTGGCGCTGCGCCTCACCGGCGATGCCGGCGATGCCGAGGATCTGGTGCAGGAGGGCTTTGCCCGGCTGTGGAACCAGGGCCCGCGCTGGCAGGCCGGGCAATCGGGGGTGGCGGCGTTCCTGACCCGGGTGATCACCAACCTTGCCATTGATCGCAGCCGCCGCAAACGGCCGCAGCCGATGGCCGATCTGCCCGATGATCCCGATCCCGCCCCGCTGGCCGATGCGGTGTTGGCCGAGGCGGACACGGCGCGGGCCATTCAGATGTGTGTGGCGGCCCTGCCCGAACGGCAACGGGCGGCCATCGTGCTCACCTATTGGGAAGGATTGACCGGGCCGATGGCCGCCGACACCCTGAACCTCAGCCCCAAGGCGTTTGAATCGCTGTTGATCCGCGCCCGCACCGCATTGAAGGGCGTGATGGCCGCCGCCGGCCTGTCCGCCGCCGATCTGCCGGGAGACCAATGATGAGCTTTGCCCCCGCGATCAGCGATGCCGATCTGGCCCGCCTGCTGGGCCTGGCCTGCCCGGCAGCGCCCGTGCCCGATGGGCTGGCCGGGCGCATCATGGCGGCTTTGCCGGCCGGGGTCCCCGCCCGGCCGGTGGCCGCGCCGCGCCGGACTTCCCGCCGCTGGCTGCGGCCGGGCATTGCCATCGGCGCCAGCCTGGTGCTGGCCAGTGCGGTGGCGGCCAGCCTGGCCGATGCGCCCTTGCTGCGGCAGGTGCTGGTGCAGATTGGCCTGGCAGAGCCGGTTGCGGCACCAAAGCCGGTGCGGGTGCGGGTGCGGCCGGGGCCGGCCGCGCTGCCGGCCGCTGTGCCCGCCGACCGGCCTGCCCGCCCGGCACCCGCCGCGCCGGTGCAGTTGAATGCGCGTCTGCCCGATGCGCCGGCGGCCGCACTGCCGCCGATGCCGCCGCCGCCGGTGCTGGCCGTGCCGGCGGCCGTGGCGATCCCGCGCGCGGTTTTGCGGCCTGAACGGCCGGCCATGCCCGCCGCGATCCGGCGCGAGCGGCCGCCCGAAATCCTGATTGCGCCGCCGGTTGCGGCGCTGCCGGCGGCGTTGGCGGGGCATGTGCCCGAACTGGCCACGGCGGCCGGCGAATTGGCCACGCTTCCGGCGCAAACGGCCACGGATGCCCCGGTTTTGGCCACCGGCCCGGCACAATCGGGGGGTGTCTCCGGCGAAACCGTGCCGCCGGCCGCCCGCTTGCAGGCGCTGCGCCAGGCACGGCAGAATGGCACGCTCACCCCCGATCAGGCCCGGCAGTTGCGGGCGCTGCAGGCCGCGCGCGCCGCCCGGGCCGCCCGCGCACCGCGCCCCGGCGCCAACCGGCCCTGACGCGCCGCGAAGGAGTTGGCGGCGGCCGGCGTTGAAGCAGACAGAGGCAGCCAATGGCCGCCCCAACCGCGAGGGAAGGAAAAATTCTTATGCGTATCCAGATGCTTGCCTGTGCTTCCATGATGGCGCTGATGCTGGTTGCACCCGCCGCCGCGCAAACCGCGCCGGCCGCCGGCACCACCACCAAGGCCATCGACAACGCCAAGGTGACCGGCACCATCACCACCACCCGCGACCCGGCCGCCGGCACCTTCAGCCGCGACGCCACCCTGACCCGCAAGAGCGACGGCGCCACCGCGACCAGCAGCATCGATCGCACCCGCGCCGATGGCAGCAGCACCACCACCGCCAGCCGCACCGGCTTCAACGGCCAGACCAGCAGCAGCCAGATCACCCGCACCCGCACGGAAAACGGCTTCACCGAAACCGGCACTCTCACCGGGCCGCAGGGCAACACATTGACTTTGAACGGAAGTGTCGCCCGCGCCAATGGCACGCTCACCGCCAACCGGGCGTTGACCAACGCCGCTGGTGACACGGTGGCCAGCCGCAACCTCACCGCCACCCGCGCTGCCAATGGCCAGGTGACGCGCAACCTCACCACCACCGGCCCGCAGCGCCTGCTGAACCGTGCCGGTCGCCCAATGGGCGTTCGCCCCGGCCAGCCGCGCTGATCATCAGTCCAGACATGGAAAGGGCCGGGCGCCTTGCCCGGCCCTGTTCATTTGCGCTTCGGTGACCGCGCCGGCGCTTCGGTGGCGCCGCGGGACCGGCGCTCACCCCGCCGGTTGCCGCTGGTCGCGGTGGAAAGCCGGCGCTTTTTCAACGGCGGCGGCGGCGGCTCGACCATCTCGATATCGCCCAAGGTGAGGTCAAAGCCCAGCATGGCAAAGCTTTCCGCCATGTGCACCGGCAAATCGGCCTTCACGTCCAGCGTGCCGCCATCGGGCGTGGCAATCACCAGCCGGCGGCTGTGCAGGTGCAGCTTGCGGCTGATCCCGCCGGTGAGATAGCTTTCCTTGCCGCCATATTTGCCGTCGCCCACCAGGGGGTGACCGATCGCGGCGGCGTGCACGCGAATCTGGTGGGTGCGGCCTGTAAGCGGTTGAAATTCCACCCAACCGGCACGGCTGGCGGCCCGTTCGATCACACGATAGCGGGTCTTGGCCTTCAGGCCGGCTTCGGGATCAACCTGCATCTTCTCGCCGCCGGTGCCGGCCTGCTTGCCGATGGCTGCATCGATGGTGCCGGCCGAGATCTTGGGCACATCCACGGTGAGCGCCCAATAGGTCTTGCTGGCTTCGCGCCCGGAAAATTCCTTGCTGAAAAAGGCCGCCGCCTTGGCGGTGCGGGCCAGCAGCAGCACGCCCGATGTGTCCTTGTCCAACCGGTGCACCAGGCGCGGCCGCGAAGCCGCATCGAACTGCAGCGCATCCAGCATGGCATCCACGCTCGTGGTGATGCCGGTGCCGCCCTGGGTGGCCAGGCCCGGCGGCTTGTTGATCACGATGGCGTGGGCATCCATGTGCAGCACCATCGCCCGCATATAGTCGATCTGCGCATCGCTCAGCGGATCGCGCGGCTTTTCCGTGGGGCGGGTGGCGGTGGGCACCGGCAGCGTGTCAGGCCAGGTCAGGCTTTGGCCAACGCCCACCCGGTCACCGGGGCCGGCCTTGGCCCCATCCAATCGCACCGCGCCGGTTTTCGACCAGCGCGACACGATGTTGAAGCTGATATCCTTGGTGTGGCGCTGAAACCAGCGGTCCAGGCGGATGCCGTCGTCATCCTCGGCTATGGTGGCGGTGGGCATCAGGCCATTCCTCGCATCAGCCACACGCCGGCCAGCACGGCCAGCACGCTGCCGGCCACGCTCGACACGGCATAGGCCGCCGCCAGCGCCACTTCGGCGCGGGTGATCATGTTGTAGATTTCCAGGCTGAACGCCGAAAATGTGGTGAAGCCGCCCAGCACACCCACGCCGATCAGCAGGCGCAGTTCCTCCGCTCCTTCCACCACCCGCGCCAGCCAACCGGCCAGCAGGCCCATCAGAAAACCGCCGATGATGTTGACGGCGAAGGTGCCGAACGGAAAGCCCGGCCCCATGATCACGATGGCCCAACGGCCAACGCCATAGCGCAGCGCCGTGCCAAGCCCGCCGCCAATGGCGACCAGCAGCAAATTGGGCAGTGTGGGGTTCATCAGGCTGCTTTAGCTGGCCAGCGCGCGTTAGACCACCCCGAAGGTCCAGCCCTCTGTCGCGGCAATGGCCGGCGTCAGCGCGGCGGGCCGCCACCAGTGCGGCTGGGGCGCAATGGCGCGCAGGCCGGCGGCGGTGACGATGGCATCCCCCACATGATCGGGAAAGGCCGCCGGAAAGCCTGGCGGCATGGGCCGGCTGCCGTGGCGGGCCAAAGCGGCGTTCAGGCTGGCCGCATCGCGCAGCTTGCCCCGGAAGCCGCCAAGCCGGGCAAAGGCCTGGGCATAAATCTCCATGATGGCAGGCCCTTGCGCGGGCAACGGATCGAACGGCCACACCGGCCACTCCAGCCGATGCAGCAGCCGCATCGCGCTGAGCGTGGCCTTGCCCACCTGGCTCGCGCCCAGCAACACGAAGTTGGAGGTGGGCACGCCCAGCCCGCTGGCCTTGTACACCTGTTCCGTCACCCGCAGGTGGGCGCGGGACGCGCGCGGGCCATCCGCCGCGCCCAGCCAGAAGGCATCGCGCCGATGCTGGATGAAGCCATGGCCGCCCAGATCATCCTCGCCGGCGCACACCGCCTCCACTTCGGCCCACAACTCGTGCGCCGGCCCATCGAAGGGCGGCACAGCGGCAAAGCCAAAGCCGGCATCCATGCCCACCAGCACATCGCCCGACAGGCCGCCCAGCCAGTCAAGCACACCGGCACGCGACCACACACCCGATGCCGGCAACACCAGCTGCGGCGGCGCATCGCCCGTTTCGCAGAGCGCCACCTGCACCGAAGGATGGCGCAGCCCTTTGGCGCCAGACCAGTCGATGCCGACAAAGCGGGTGAATCTCACAAGCCGCGCGCCTTGCGCTGCGCGGCGGAGGCATGGCCGGCCCAGGCGCGTTCCACCAACACGGCCATCCGCTCCGGATCGGCTGTCGCCAGCCGCACCAGCACCGCCGGCCAGCCGGCATAATGCGGCGTCTGGTAGAAACAGTCGGGATCGGTGGCCATCAGCATCTCCACCTCGTCGATGTTGGCGCGCAGCACGAAATGGTCTGGCTCCCTGCCGATCACCACGACCATCTTGCCGCGCACCAGCACGGCATCGCGGCCATAGCTGGTGCCCCGCGTGGTGCCGGGCAGCGCCAGCGCCAGTTGGACCACATCATCCCAGATCATGCGCCGGCCTTCAGCGCCGCCCGCCGCCTTGCCCATTCGGCCAGGCGCTCGGCGATGCGGGCCTCCATGCCGCGTGGGGACGGGGTGTAGAGCGGTTGCGCCGCCATGCCATCCGGCCAGTAATTCGCCCCCGAAAACCCGTCCGGCGCGTCATGGTCATAGGCATAGCCCTGGCCATAGCCCAATTGCTTCATCAGCCTGGTCGGCGCATTCAATATATGCGCGGGCGGGGTGAGCGATCCGGTGCTGGCCGCCAGCTTCTTCGCTGCCTTTTCCGCGACATAGGCCGCATTGGATTTGGGCGCAGTGGCGAGATAGAGGCAGGCGTGGACAATGGCCAATTCGCCTTCCGGACTGCCCAGAAAATCATAGGCGTCCTTGGCATCAAGGCACACGCGCAGGGCGTTGC
>CAZHTW010000138.1:0-6106 GCA_964535865.1 uncultured Sandarakinorhabdus sp.
AGATCGGAAGAGCACCCGTCTGACTGGAGTTCAGACGTGTGCTCTTCCGATCTGGCGGGGCATCGGGAATGCGGGCATCATGTGCTTGCGGGCTTGTCAGGCCAGCGGTTCCGGGTGACATAATGGCCAACGGGTCTTGTTGGGAAGGCGCACCATGGTTGCTGTGCTGAAACTGGTGGACGAGGATTTTGGCACGCCGCTGGATGATCGGCGGGGCGCGGGCGAATTGCGGCTGGCGAGCCAGCGCACCAGCGCCCGTGCCATCATCGCCGCCCGTGTTGCCCAGGAAGTGGCCCTGCTAAACCAGCGCGCGCAGGCAGCACATGGCACCCGTTCCTTCCTGGTTGCCCCCGGCCCCGAAGAACGGTCGCTCAACGCACTGCTGCCGCGCCGGCCGCCGCGCCGGATCGATGCCGCGGCCGAAACCGAACGCGCCTGTGCAGCCTTCGAACAACGGCGGTTTCTGCTGCTGGTTGATGATCGCCAGCTTGATGGGCTGGATGACGAAATCGGCCTGGGCGACACCAGCGAGGTGATCTTCCTGCACCTGTCACCCCTGAAAGGCGGCTGATGTCGTTTCTCGATCGGTTGGGCAATCTGCTGGGGCGTGTTCTCAGTGATGCCACGTCCAGCAATCGGCCGGAGGTTGCCGACCTGCCAACCCGTACCGAAGCCGAACGCATCATCAAGACCATCTGTGCGCAGGCCATTGCCGCCAACGATGGCTGGACAAAGAAATTGACCGACTCGCCGGTCTGGCTGGCCCTGAAGGACGAACCGGCCGAACTGCAGATCGCCGTCCTGCTCGCCGCTGCCGATGATCGGCAGTTCAGCACCGCGACCTACAGCGGCGACAGTTTCCAGGTGGAAGCACTGCGCACGGCCATGGTGGGCCAGATATTGCGCCGCGACCTGCCGTTCACCGCCGAGCTGTTGACCGAGTTGCTGTCGGCTTGGTTGCGACAACGCTTTCTGGAATATGGCCTGCCGGGTCGGTCCATATTGGGTGCCGTGGAACGGCTGGCCAAGCACCAGCTGCCGGACGACCGGATGCGCAAGGTGCTGGCCAAGCTGCGGACAAAGGCGGCGGACGGCGCCTATGGCGTGACACCCGGCAAGGCCATGCGCGACATCATCCAGCGCATCGACATGGTGCTGAACGGCGCCGTTGACGTGCCCAAACTGCCTGCAGGCGCCTTCGCCACGCGCTGGCTGGCCGGGCTCGCGACCCTGCCGGCCAGCGAACAGCCGCATTGGCAGGCGATCGCCGTGCATTGTGCCAGCAGCGCCGGCAAGACTCAGCCCAGCGGCAAGTGGCAGGCAGCGGCAGGCGCGGCGCTGGCCCGGATTGATCGCCGCCCGTTTGCCGACAAGCTGCTTGCCCTGCTGGCCGAAACCATCCCCGATCCGGCCCGGGTGGACGACAGCCTGGACATATTGAAAGGTCTCGTCTGGCTGACGCCGCAGCTCGATCATGAAGCGATGGCCGGGCCGGTGGGCCGCTTTGCCGAAACCTGCTTCCGCAAGGTGCCCAATCACGGCGCCCGCTCGATCAGCCTGGGCAATGCCGCGCTCTGGGCCTTGTCGGCGATGGCAGACGGGCCGCATGCCGCGGCCGAATTGTTCCGGTTGGCTGCAAAGATCAAATATCCGTCAGCGCAGGCCCAAATCGCCAAGCGCCTGGCCGCACTGGCGAGCAGCAGCGGGCAGAGCCTGACGGCGCTGGAGGATATCGGCCTGCCGGATCACGGCCTTGATGTCACCGGCCAGCGGGTGGAGCGCATCGGGGAGGCCAGTGCCACCCTCACCCTCACCGCCAACGACACGGATCTGGCCTGGCGCGATGCCGCCGGCAAGCTGCTGAAATCCGTCCCGGCCGGCGTGCGCAGCGGGCACAAGGCCGAACTGGCTGCCGTGCGCAAGGCGGCCGCCGATATCGAGGCTGCGCGTGCCGGCCAAGTCGCGCGGCTGGAATCGAGCTGGGTGGAGCGCCGCGACTGGGCCTTTGCCGATTGGCAGACGCATTATCTTGGCCATGCCGTGCGCCGGCCGATCGTGGCGACCTTGATCTGGGATGTGGGCGGCACGGCCGTGTTGCCGGTGGATGGCCGCCTGGAAACGCTGGATGGGGCCAGCATCACGCCGACGCCCGATGCCCGCATTCGCCTGTGGCACCCGCTGCTGGCCGATCCGGCAAGGGTTCTGGCCTGGCGCCGGCGCATCGTTGATGCCGGCATCACCCAGCCGATCCGGCAGGCCCACCGCGAAGTCTATGTGCTCACCGATGCCGAACGGGCGACGGAGATTTATTCCAACCGCTTTGCCGCCCATATCCTGCGCCAGCATCAGTTCCGCGCCCTGTGCTTGGCGCGCGGCTGGCAGTATCAGCTGATGGGCAATTGGGATGGCTGGAACATCCCGACCCGGGCGCTGCCGTCGCATGGGCTCACCGCCCAGTATCAGGTCGAAACGGTGGATGATGGCCAGCAGGGCAACAGCGGTGTGCTGCTCCACATCGCCACCGATCAGCTGCGCTTTGTGGATGCCGGCGGCGCGGCGGTGCCGTTGGACCGGATTGATCCGCTGCTGCTGTCAGAAGTGATGCGCGATTGCGATCTGTTCGTTGCCGTCACCAGCGTCGCCAACGATCCGGGCTGGACCGATGGCGGGCCAGATGGCCGCTTTGGCCGTTATTGGCAGCAATGGGCGTTCGGCGATCTTGGCCAATCGGCTGCGATGCGCCGCGAGCTGATTGCCCGCATTGCGCCGCGCCTGTCGATCGCGGCGCAGCTGGACATCGGCGACCGCGCGCTCATCGTCACCGGCAAGCGCCACAGCTATGCCATCCACTTCGGATCGTCGAATATCCAGATCCTGCCCAACAACCGCTATCTGTGCATCGTGCCCGATGGCGCACCGCCCGAAGCCCGCAACCTGGCCCTGCCCTTTGCCGGTGACAATCTGGTGGGGATCATCCTGGCCAAGGCGTTCCTGCTCGCCGACGAGAGCAAGATCACCGACAAGACCATCCTCTCCCAGCTCTGAAGCACGTTGCGGGCACCACAGGCGCAAGGCCTCAGCCGAACAACGCCCCCCACACCCCGGCCATCAGCATCCCGGCGCGCATGTCGCCGGTGGTGGTGCCGGCCATCTTGTTCATCACGTAAGACATGCACAGGCGCATATCCATGTCGCACACCACCAGGCTGCCGCCATAACCGCCCCAGAACAGGCTGTTGGGGTTGGGGAAGGGCCGCGCCGCGCCGGGCAGGCCATAGCCCAGGCCATAGCGCACCGGCATGTTGAGGATCAGATCATCGCCCTCGATCTGCAACTCCTGCGCGCGGCGCACGCCGGCTTCACTCAGCAGCCGCTTGCCGCCGGCCACGCCGCCATTGGCCATCAACGTCTGCACCGCCACCACGCTGCGCGCATTGCCGTGGCCATTGGCGGCCGGGATTTCGGCGGCGCGCCAGCCCCGCGTGCGGGTGTCGAGCGGGTTGATGCGCGGGTTGGTCTGCATGTTCCTGGCCAGATCGGATGGCTCGCCGGGGCTGATGGCAGCGCCGCCCGGCGGCGGCACCAGATCGGCAACGCGGGTGTCGTGCGCCGCATCCAGCCCGATGTGGAAATCCGCGCCCAACGGCCCGGCCAGTTCCTGCGCAAACAGCGTGCCCAGCGATTTGCCGGTGATGCGCCGCACCACTTCGCCCACCAGAAAGCCTTGCGTGACAGCATGATAGCCCGGCGCGCTGCCCGGTGCCCAGAACGGCGCCTGGGCGGCCAGCCGGCTGGTCACCAGCTCCCAATCATAAAGATCCTCGGGCGCCATCGGCTCGGCAAAGCCCGACAGGCCGGCGGCGTGGCTCATCAACTGCGCCACGGTCACGTCCTGCTTGCCGGCCGCGGCAAATTCCGGCCAATAATGCGCCACGCGCTCCTCGAACGTCAGTTCGCCCTGATCGGCCAGCCACAGCGCCGTCAGCGCCGTCATCGTCTTGGTGGTGCTATAGACGTTGACGATGGTGTCACGTTCCCACGGCCGGGTTTGCGCCTCATCGGCCCAGCCGCCCCACAGATCGATCACCGGTTCGCCATCGATCGTCGCGGCAAAGCTGGCGCCAATATCCTGGCCGCTGCTCAGCATCGCCGCCAGCGTGGCGCGCACGCCTTCAAAGCGCGGATCAACAAAGCCGTGCACGTCACTCATGTCACCATCTCCTCGGGCAGGGGCGAAGGCCCCACCAGTTGCTTGTACAGTTTCAGCGCATAACGATCCGTCATGCCAGCCACGAAATCGCCGACATGGCGGGCGCGCGCCGGTTCATCCGCCGGGCAGGCGGCGGCCCAATCGCCGGGCAACTGCGCCGGATCGGCATGCAGGGCGGCGAACAGGCCTTCCACCACCTGTTCGGACGGATCGCGCAGCCGGGCGACGGCCGGCGCGCGGTACATGTGCTGGCGCAGAAACGCCTTCAGCTGCGCCACCTCGGCCATCAGCCCATCCGAAAGCCCGGCAATCGTCCGGCCGGCGGCGCGGACATCGGCAACCGACCGGGCATCAATCGCCGCCAGCCGCGCCCGCGTGGTGGCCAGCAGATCATCGGCCATGCGGCCAATCTGTTCGCGCACCAGTTCCGGCACCAGCCGCCGCCGCGCCCGCACCCCCGGCCAGCGCGCCATCACCGCGGCCCAGCAATCGGCCACGAAGGGAACCTGTGCGGTTACATCTTCCACCGAAAACAAGCCGGCGCGGATGCCGTCATCCAGATCATGATTGTCATAGGCAATATCGTCGGCAATGGCGGCAATCTGCGCCTCCAGCCCGGCATGGCTTGCCAGACCGAGCCGCCAGGCCGCATCCACCCCGGCCAGCGCCCAGCCCGGCTGATAGATCGGCCCATTGTGCTTGGCCAGGCCCTCCAGCATTTCCCAGGTGAGGTTCAGGCCATCAAAACCGGGGTAGCGGCTTTCCAGTTGCGTCACGATGCGCAGGGCATGGCCATTGTGATCAAAGCCGCCCCACGGCGCCATCACGCGCTCCAACGCATCCTCGCCCGAATGGCCGAACGGCGGGTGGCCCAGATCATGTGCCAGTGCCAGCGCCTCGGTCAGATCCTCGTCCACGCCCAGCGCGCGCGCCAGGCTGCGGGCGATCTGCGCCACCTCAAGACTGTGGGTGAGGCGCACGCGGAAATGATCGCCATCGGGCGCGACAAACACCTGGGTTTTATAGCGCAAGCGCCGGAAGGCACCCGAATGGATGATGCGATCCCGGTCACGCGCGAACGGGCTGCGGGTGGCCGATGGGCCTTCCGCATGCAGCCGCCCGCGCGATGCCTGCCAATGGGTGGCATAAGGCGCGAGGGTCAAAACCCCAGCCTCACTTCACCGTCCCGGCCGCCTTCAATGCCTCCACGCGAGCGCCATCATAGCCGAGCTCCGCCAGGATCGCATCGGTTTCCAGGGCCTTGGTCATGCGCGGCGCATCGCTGATGGTGGCGGAATAACGCGGCGCGGGGGCCGGCTGCATCACGCCATCGGCCTCCACAAAGGTGCCGCGCGCGGCGTTGTGCGGGTGGTGCGGGGCTTCGGCCATCGACAGCACCGGCGCAAAGCACACATCGGTCATTTCCATGTCCGCACACCAATCGTCGCGCGTGCGGGTCTTGAACAGGGCGGTCAGCCGGTCTTTCAGCACCGGCCACTGGCTGCGGTCCATCGAATTGGCAAAGGCCGGATCGGCGGCCAGCCCGGTCTTTTGCAGCAGCAGCGCATAAAATTGCGGTTCCAGGCTGCCGATGCTGATGAACGTGCCATCGGCGCATTCATAGGTGTCATACATGTGCGCGCCGGTATCGAGCAGGTTCACGCCGCGATCATCCTGCCAGATGCCGTTGGCGCGGAAACCCCAGATCATCGCCATCAACGCCGCCGCGCCATCGGTCATGGCGCAATCAATCACCTGGCCCTGGCCGGTGGTCTTGGCATGCAGCAGCGCGCTCACCATGCCAAAGGCCAGCATCATGCCGCCACCGCCGAAATCGCCGACCATGTTGATCGGCGGGGTCGGCTTTTCGCCGGCGCGGCCATAGGCGTGCAGGGC
>CAZHTW010000139.1:0-6048 GCA_964535865.1 uncultured Sandarakinorhabdus sp.
AGGTGATGGCGGCCGGGGCCAAGCGCATCCCGGTGGTGCGCCGCGCCGAGATGCTGGCCGAGTTGATGCGCCTGAAAAGCTGCGTCGCGGTGGCCGGCACCCACGGCAAGACCACCACCACATCGATGGTCGCCACGCTGCTCGATGCCTGCTGGCTCGACCCCCCCGTGATCCACGGCGGCATCATCAATTCGATCGGTTCCAACGCCCGTCTGGGCGCGTCGGACTGGATGGTGGTGGAGGCCGATGAAAGCGACGGCAGTTTCCTGCGGCTGACCGGCACGTTCGGCATCGTCACCAACATCGATCCCGAGCATCTGGATCATTGGGGTGATTTCGAGAAGGTGCGCGAGGGCTTTCGCCAGTTCGTCAACGCCGTGCCCTTCTATGGCGCCGGCATCCTGTGCATCGATCACCCGGAGGTGCAGGCGCTGATCCCGCGCGTGAGCGACCGGCGCATCATCACCTATGGCTTTGCCGCCACCGCCGATGTGCGCGGGGCCGATGTGACGCCGGTGCCGGGCGGCAACCGCTTTGCCGTGCTGGTGCGCACCCGTGATGGCCAGAGGCGCATCGATGATCTGGTGCTGCCGATGCCCGGCCGCCACAATGTGCAGAACGCGCTGGCCGCCATTGCCGTGGCGCTGGAACTGGGCGTGGACGATGATGGCCTGCGCGCGGGCCTGGCCCGCTTTGGCGGCGTGAAGCGCCGCTTCACCAAGGTGGGCGAGGTGGCGGGCGCCACAATCATCGATGATTATGGCCACCACCCCGTGGAGATCAAGGCCGTGCTCGCCGCCGCCCGCGAAGGCGCAACTGGCCGGGTGATCGCTGTCGTCCAGCCGCACCGTTTCACCCGGTTGCGCGATCTGATGGGCGAATTCTGCGCCGGCTTCAACGATGCCGACATGGTCTATGTCGCGCCGGTCTATGCCGCCGGCGAAGCGCCGATCGAGGGTGTCGATGCCGCCGCGCTGGCCGCCGGGCTGGTGGCGGCTGGCCACCCCAGTGCCGACACGGTGACAGGCGCCGAACAGCTGGCCGTAAAGCTGGCGGGCGTGATCCAGCCGGGCGACCAGGTGATCTGCCTGGGCGCAGGCGACATCACAAAATGGGCTGCCGGCCTGGCGGACGCGATTGCGCGGGTGAAGGCGGGATGAACAGGAAGCGCGCCAAGGGTCCCGAGGGTGTATCGATTGTCGAAATGCTCGAGCAACTGCTTGAGCAGAGCAAGACGGGCGAGGGCTATGTTGGAACGCAAGGCCCAGATGACGAGGGGGAGGAGTTTGGGCCAGTCTCGTTTACCGACCCGTCCGAAATCAGACCTCTGGGGAAGTTGACCCGGAACGCACCGCTCGCACCCCTGGTCTGGTTCAAGGCCGGTGGCATGGCCGACTGGTTGTTTGAACCAACCGATCCGGACGATCTTTGCTGGTTTCTGGACTTGCTTTCGCCTGAAGTGCCGGTGATGGCGCTGGGCCTGGGCAGCAATCTGATCGTGCGCGATGGCGGGGTGCCGGGCGTGGTGGTGCGGCTGGGCAAGCCGTTCAGCAAGGTCCGCGCCGAGGGCGACACGCTTTACTGCGGCGGCGGCGCCAGCGGCATCGCCGTCAGCAGCGCGGCGCGTGATGCCGGGCTTTCGGGCCTGGAGTTCCTGCGCGGCATTCCCGGCACGGTGGGCGGTTTCGTGCGGATGAACGGCGGCGCCTATGGCCGCGAGGTGGCCGATGTGCTGGTGGACGTGGACATCGTCACCCGCAATGGCCGCACTGAAACGCGCCCCGCTGCGGCGCTCGGCTACAGCTATCGCCACTCCAACCTGGCCGATGGCGAGATCGTCATCGGCGCCCGCCTGAAGGGCCAGCCCGGCGAGAAGGCGGCCATCCAGGCCGAGATGGACCGCATCGCCGCCGCGCGGGAGGCCAGCCAGCCGCTGCGCACCCGCACCGGCGGCTCCACCTTCAAGAACCCGCCGGGCCTGAAGGCGTGGGAACTGGTGCACAACGCCGGCTGCCGGGGCCTGCGGGTGGGCGGCGCCGAAGTGAGCGAGAAGCATTCGAATTTCCTGATCAACAGCCACGGCGCCCGCGCCGCCGACATCGAGGCGCTGGGCGAACTGGTGCGCGCCCATGTGCTGCGTGAGCAGGGCGTGAGCCTGGAATGGGAGATCCAGCGGGTGGGGCGGGTGAAGCCATGAAGGTTGCAGTCCTCATGGGCGGCTGGTCCGCCGAGCGCGAGGTGTCCCTCACCTCAGGGCGCGGCATTGCCGATGCCTGCCGCGCGCTGGGCCATGACGTGACCGAGATCGACATGGGCCGGAACCTGCCCCAGCAGCTGCTGGCTGCCGCCCCCGATGTGGTGTTCAACGCCCTGCACGGCACGCCTGGCGAAGATGGCAGCGTGCAGGGCGTGATGGACCTGCTTGGTATCCCCTATACCCACAGCGGCCTCACCACCTCGGCCATCGCCATCGACAAGGAACTCACCAAGAAGATATTGGTGCCGGCCGGCATTCCGATGCCGCAGGGCCGCATTGTTGCCAGCGAAACCCTGTTCACCGCCGATCCACTGCCCCGCCCCTATGTGCTGAAACCGGTGAACGAAGGCTCCAGCGTCGGCGTCGCCATCGTCACCGACAGCAGCAACCATGGCCAGCCGATCAACCGCGACGTGCCGGGGCCGTGGGGCGAATTCGCCAGCCTGCTGGCCGAACCGTTCATCGCCGGCAAGGAGTTGACGGTCGCCGTGCTGGGAGACGAAGCGCTGGCGGTGACGGAATTGAAGCCGGTTTCGGGCTTTTATGATTATGACGCCAAATACACCGATGGCCTGACCCTGCACATCTGCCCGGCCGAACTGCCGGCGGACGTGGAAGCCGCCTGCCTGGCCCATGCGCTGGATGCCCACCGCGCGCTGGGCTGCCGCGGCACCAGCCGCAGCGATTTCCGCTGGGACCCGGCGCAGGGCATGGCCGGGCTGTTCCTGCTGGAGGTCAACACCCAGCCGGGGATGACGCCGTTGAGCCTGGTGCCCGAACAGGCGAAGTATCGCGGCATCAGTTACGAACAGCTGGTGCAGCGCCTGATCGATCTGGCGATTGGTGACCATGCGGGGAGGCCGGCATGACGGCAGCGGTGTTGAAGCGTGGCGCACGGCCGCCGAAAAGCGCCAAGGCCAAGCCAGGCCCGGCCGCCGCGCCGCCGATCCGGCGGCAGCAGGTGATTGCCGCCATTGCCGTGGTGGCCGCGCTGGCGCTGGTGATCATGATCATGGCCGGCGTGCCCAAGCTGTTGTGGGGCGGCTTTGTGCAATGGACGGCGGCGCGCGGCTGGGAAGTGCGCCATGTGGAGCTCACCGGCGCGCGCGAACAGCGGCGGCTGGATATCTATGCCGCCGTGCTCAATGGGCCCAGCAACGCCATGCTGGCCACCGATCTGGCAGCGGTGCGCGCCCGGCTGCGCGCGCTGCCGTGGATCGCCGATGCATCGGTGCAGCGCCGCCTGCCCGACACGCTGGTGATCGAAGTGAGCGAGCGCAAGCCGGTGGCGCTGTGGCAGCTGAGCCACAAGCTGGTGGCGGCGATCGACATTTCCGGCCGGGTGGTGGCGCGCGACCGGCTGGAACGCTGGAATGATCTGCCCATCCTGATCGGCCCCGGCGCCAACACCCGCGCCCGCGAAGCGCTGGAACTGATGGCCGCCACGCCGTTGGGCCGCGACATGTTTGCCGCCACCTTCGTGGGTGGCCGCCGCTGGGATCTGCGTTTCAAGAGCGGCGAGGTTCTGGCCCTGCCCGATCAACCGGCCCAGGCCCGCGCCGCGCTGGCCAGCTTTGCCCGGCTGGACGCCAAGGGGCCAGACCGGCTGCTGGGCGGCCGCTTCACCCGGTTCGACATGCGCCTGCCCGGCCGCATGATCGTGGCCGGCCCCGCCGTGGCCGAAACGCTGGCCGCCGCCGAAAAGGCGCGGCGCGCGGCGGCCGAAGCCCAACGCATCTGACCGCAAAGGACGAACGCCAAATGGCCCCCCGCATCCCGCTCGCCACGGCCCTGGGCCGCAGCCAGGCCGAACGGCCGGTGGCGGTGCTGGATATCGGCACCTCCAAGGTGGCCGCCCTCATCGCGCTGGTGGGCGGTGATGGCGAACCGCGCGTGATCGGCAGCGGCCAGAAGCCCTGCGCCGGGCTGCGCCGCGCCACCGTGACCGATTTCGACAAGACCGAAATGGCCATCCGCGGCGCCATGGATCAGGCCGAACGCGCCGCCGGTATCCAGGTGGACAGCGTGGTGGCCGGCTTTGCCGCCGGCAATCTGGGCAGCAGCATGGCCAGCACCGAGATCGATATCGCCGGGGCCAGCATCACGCCAACCGATATGATCACGCTGCGCCAGGCCGGCCGCGCCGCCATTGATCCCCGGGGCCGCAGCATCATCCATGCTCTGCCGGCGCTCTATGTGCTCGATGGCCTGCCCGGTGTGGAAAGCCCGCTGGGTCTGCATGCCGATCGGCTGGGCATGGATATTCATGTGGTTTCGGCCGACACGCCGGCGATCCTGAACTTTGGCCGCGCCGTGGGCCAGGCGCATCTGGGCGTTTCCACGCTGGTGGCGACCCCGCTGGCGGCCGGCATGGCCGTGCTGGATGCCGAAGAGCGGGACATTGGCGTGGCGCTGATCGATATCGGCGCCGGCATCACCAGCATCGCCGTCTATCGCTTTGGCATCCCGGTGGGCGTTGCGACCGTTCCGATGGGCAGCGCCGATATCACCGATGACATCGCCGCCGCCTTTGCCACCCGGCGCAGCCACGCCGAACGGCTGAAGACCTTTGATGGCGCGGCCGTGGCCACCACCCGCGACCAGACCGATCCGGTGACCATCGCGCCCTTTGTGGATGATGGCAGTGTGGAGCCGTTGAAAGTGCCGCGCGCCCAGTTGGTGGGGGTGATCCGCACCCGGCTCGACATGATGTTCGGCGAAATCGGCAAGGCGCTCACCGGGCTGGGCTTTGTCGGGCCACAGGCGCGCCGCGTCGTGCTGACGGGCGGTGGTGCGGAACTGCGCGCCATCGGTGAATATGCCGGCGCGGTGTTGCGCTGCAACGTGCGCATCGGCCGGCCACGCGGTCTGGCCGGCCTGCCGGTGGCCCAGGAAGGCCCGGCCTTTGCCGCGCTGGCCGGGCTGGTGCTGTTTGCCGGGGCCGACAGCGGGGACGTGTGGCATCAGCCGCAGGCCCGGGATTCGGCCGCGCCGAAACGCGGATTGACCGGCGTGATCGAAAAACTGTGGGGAAGTCTGTGAAGATGCTTTCCACCGATTCGCGCCTCATATAGTATGCCATCCACCCGAGGAGACACGACATGCTGGAATTCACCAAGCCCGAGCTGACCGAGCTCAAGCCCCGCATCGCCGTGGTGGGCGTGGGCGGTGCCGGCTGCAACGCGGTGGCCAACATGATCGAAGCCGAGTTGCTGGGCGTTGAATTCGTGGTGGCCAACACCGATGCGCAGCAGCTGGCGATGAGCAAGGCCGCCACCCGCATCCAGTTGGGGATGAAGATCACCCAGGGCCTGGGCGCTGGTGCCCGGCCGGAGATCGGCCGCGCCGCCGCAGAGGAAACGCTGGACCAGCTCGAAACCGCGCTGGATGGCGCGCACATGTGCTTCATCGCCGCCGGCATGGGCGGCGGCACCGGCACCGGCGCTGCACCGGTTGTCGCCCGCGCCGCGCGCGAGAAGGGTATTCTCACCGTGGGTGTCGTCACCAAGCCGTTCGCCTTTGAAGGCACCAAGCGGATGAAGGCGGCCGAGGAGGGCATTGCCGAGCTGCAGAAGCATGTCGACACGCTGATCATCATTCCCAACCAGAATCTGTTCCTGATCGCCAATGCCAACACCACCTTCAAGGATGCGTTTGCGATGGCCGATCAGGTGCTGCACCAGGGCGTGCGCGGCATCACCGATCTGATGATCATGCCCGGCCTGATCAACCTGGATTTCGCCGACATCCGCACGGTGATGAGCGAGATGGGCAAGGCGATGATGGGCACC
>CAZHTW010000140.1:0-4099 GCA_964535865.1 uncultured Sandarakinorhabdus sp.
GGGGCTGCGCCGCCGCTGCCAGCCGATGCCGCCGCCGCCGCCCCCTGGCCCGCCACCGGCCTTTGCCATCTTCGTCCCGGCCTGGGATGAAGCGGCCGTGATCGGCCACATGCTGCGCCGGCTGCTGGGCGCGCTGGACTGGCCGGATTATACCGTGTTTGTCGGTATTTATCCCAATGATCCGCGCGGGCTGGCGGTGGTTTCGGCCGTGGGTGATCCGCGCGTGCGGCTGGTGGTCAATGGCCGCGCCGGCCCCACCACCAAGGCCGACTGCCTGAACAGCCTGTGGACGGCCATGCAGGCCGAGGAATCGCGGGCAGGCCGGCGCTTTGCCGCCGTCGTGCTGCATGATGCCGAAGATGTGGTGCACGGCCACGAACTGGCGCTGTTCGCCCGGCACTTGATCCGCCCGGATGGCAGTGGCCATGCCATGGTGCAGTTGCCGGTGCTGCCGCTGATCGACGAAGGCAGCCCGCTGATCGCCGGCCATTATATTGATGAATTTGCCCAATCCCACGGCAAGGATCTCATGGTGCGGCAATGGCTGGGCGCGGCCTTGCCCTCGGCCGGGGTGGGGGTGGCATTTGATCGGGCCATGCTGGGCCGCATCGCCAGCGCGCAGGGCGGGCGCCCGTTCGATGAGGACAGTCTGACCGAGGATTATGAGCTGGGCGTGCGTATCCATGGCTTGGGCGGGCGCGGCATCTTCGTGCGCCATCATGTGGGTGGGCAATTGGTTGCCACCGCCGAACATTTTCCGGCCACGCTGGATGCCGCCGTGCGGCAGAAGGCGCGCTGGCTGGTGGGCATTTCGTTGGCTGGCTGGGACCGCATCGGTTGGCGCGGCGGCTGGGCCAACCGCTGGATGTTGTGGCGCGATCGCAAGGGGCCGGTGATGGCGCTGGTCAGCCTGGCGGCTTATGCGCTGGCGCTGCTGATTGCGCTTGATGCGCTGTTGCGCCGCGCCTGGCCACCGGCCGCCGCCTTGCCGCCGCTGGGCGGGGCCGGGCTGCATGCCCTGTTGTGGTGGAATTTCTCGTTGCTGTGCTGGCGGCTGCTGGTCCGCGCGCTGTTCACCTGCCGCGATCATGGCCCGGTGGAAGGTCTGCTGGCGACACCGCGCGCCATGGTGGGCAATCTGGTCAATGCATTGGCCGCCATCCGCGCCGTGTCACGCTATGTCGCCGGCCTGCGCAGCGGCCGCGCCGTGGCATGGGACAAGACGGTGCACCGCTTCCCCGGCACGCCCTGATGCAGCGCGGCCAGCCCTTGGCCTTCTGGGGCCTGATGCTCGGCCTGGCCGGCGTGTGGACGGTTGCACGCTGGCCGGGGCTGGCGGCGCGGCACCAGGTGCTTGCTGCGGCCCTGGCCGCGCCGGGCGATCCGGCACCGGCTGCGGTGATGCTGGCCGTGGCCCCGGCCGTTCAGCGCGCACCGGCCGTCGGAACCAGCCTGTATCGCTCTGGCACTGCCAGGCACGCCAGCCGGCCAGCGCCGCGACAAGTTCGGCCTGAGCGGTTCAATCTCTGGGCTGTTGAACCGATTGCCGCCCCGCCGGTTGCACGGCCTGAAGCGGCACCGGGCATTATGCTGGCAGCCAGCGCATCGCCGCCGGAAGCCACACCGGCCCCGGCCTTCCGGCTTGCCGAAGCCGCCTATGCCCGCCTTGCTGCCGGGCAGCGACGGCAGGCGGCGGCGCTGTTCGATGCGGCACTGGCGGCCGAACCGGCCAACCGGCAATGGCAGCGGGACCGCGCCGCGCTGGGCCGGCGTTGGCAACTGGGTGGCTTTTCCCTCGTGCGCGACGCTGGTGCAGCTGGCCCGGCAGCGTCCCCGGTGCTGGGCGGCGGGCAAATGGGGGCCAGCATCGCCTTCCTGCCCGATCCGCTGGCGCGCCGGCCGCTGGCGCTGGTGGCGCGGGCCAATGTGGCGGCGGGCAGCGCGGGCGTGGCGGTGGAAACTGCGCAGGCCGCCATCGGTCTGCGCCAGACGCTGCGGCCCGGCGTCACGTTGTCGGCGGAACGGCTGATCGCGCTGGGGGCCGCAACGCGCGGGGATTGGACGCTGCGGCTGGCGGCGGGCGGCGAAGCCGGGCGGTTCAGCGGTTATGGCGAGGCCGGTGTGCTGGGCAGTGGCGGCCTCTATGGCGGCGGGCAGGCCAGTGCGCGGCTGTTCCGACTTGGCCCGGCCACATTTGCTGCCGGCAGCTGGGCCAGCCTGCAAACCGGCACCCCTGATGTATGGCGGGTGGATGTGGGCCCATCGGTTGCGGCGCAGTGGCGCGGGCTGCGGCTGCAGGCCGATTGGCGCCAGCGCGTGGCGGGCAATGCGCTGCCGGGCAGCGGCCCGGTGGTCACGCTGTCAGCGGGTTTCTGATGTGCCCAGATCGTTGAACAGGGCCTGCAGTTCGGCCGGCGTGCGCGGCTGCTGCAAAGCAAGCATCAGCAGGATTCGCGCCTTGGCCGGGGTCAGTTCGCGGCCGGCGATGATAGTGGCGCGATCATCATCATCGTCGCCTCGTGCAGGAGCCGGCGCTTCGGCAGGCCAGATATCGCCAATGCCCTGGCGCGGCGTGCGCACCACCGGCAGGCCGCGCCTGGCCAGTGCCGTGATCGCCTTGCGCGCGCTGCTGGAAACGCCGCCGGCCCCGGCCCCGGCAATGATCAGGCCGTCGGCATCCTGCGCCACATTGCGCACATCATCGCCGGTGATCCCGGCATAGGCATAGAGGATCGCCACGCGCGGCAACCGCTTGGGCAACAGCGCCAGTTGCGGCGGCTTGCCGGCGGCGGGATGGAAAAAGCGCGGCTGCGGCTGCTGCACATGGCCGATTGGCCCGCGCGCCGGCGCGGCAAAGCCATTGACCTGGCGCACATCCACCTTGGTGACTGAACGCGGATCAAAAATCTGATCGTTCATCACCAGCATCACGCCGCGGCCCGCCGCGCTGGCGGCGCCGGCCACGCGGATGGCATCCATCAGATTGGCCGGCCCATCGGCGGAAACCGCCGTGCTGGGGCGCATCGATCCCACCAGCACCACCGGTTTTGCCGGCGGCAGGATCAGGCTGAACAGATAGGCGGTTTCCTCGATCGTGTCGGTGCCGTGGGTGATCACCACGCCGGCCATGCCCGGTTCGGCCAGCGCCGCCAGCGTGCGCTCGTGCAGCTTGCGCCACACGCCTTCATCCATGTCGGTGCTGCCGATGTTGGCGATCTGTTCGGTCGAAAGCGCGGCGATCTGCTCCACACCGGTCACGCTGGCCACCAGATCGTCCACCTTCACCTGGCCGGCGCGGTAACTGCTGCTGTTGGCTTGGCCCACGCCAGCGATGGTGCCGCCGGTGGCCAGAACGCGCACATGCGGAAGGGCCTGAGCCGCCGCCACCACCGGCCACAGCAGCAGGGCGAGTGGCAGCAGGTGCTTACCCATTGTCATTGGCAATCCTTCGCCGTTCCGCCAGCTTCTTCAGCAGGGCTCGGGTGCGCAACTGGCCCAGCAGTTCGTTGATCAGGGCAATGCCCTGTTCGGCCATGTCCAGCGCCTTGGCCTCGCCAACCTGGCCAGCGGTGTGTTCAAGGAAGTGCCGAAGCTCCTGATTGGTCAGCCAGTCGATCAACACATGATACAACCGCATCTGGCCGCCATCAAAGCCCAGTTCCGGCGTGAAACCAATCTCGTCCAGCCGGCCAATGGTGTTCAGGATGGCGGCATCGCGCGACGAGATCGTGCCATCCTCGGCAACGTTGATCATCACATCGTCCAGATGATCCAGCTGGTGCTGGGGCAGGTCAAGATCGGCCAGCGCCACCCGCGCCGGCCCGGCGGCATCCAGCCTCTGCGCCAGCAGCGCGTCCAGCATCGGGAAGGCTTCCGGCAGCAGCCAGCGGCCGCCATCATCGGCCTCCAGCAGTTCGCGGATCACCGCCAGCGGCAGGAAGCGTTCCTCCTGCAGCCGCTTGATCGCCTTCAGCCGTGCGACATGCTCATCGGAATAGCGCGCGCTGTTGCGGCTGGCCTTGTCCGGCTCCGGCAACAGGCCTTCGCGGATATAATAACGGATGGTTTCCCGCCCGACACCGCTGGCCTTTTCAAGATC
>CAZHTW010000140.1:4199-5914 GCA_964535865.1 uncultured Sandarakinorhabdus sp.
CGCAGCCGCAATGCCAAGCTGGCGCTGATCGCCGCCCATATGCGCAGCGCGCCCCAACTGGATGCCGGCTGGGCGCTGGCAGCGCTCACCGGCACGCTGGATCTGAAGGCGGTGCAGCCCAGTCTGCTGAAAGGCCTGATTGCGCAGCGGGTTGATCCCACCCTGTTCGCGCTCAGCCATGATTTCGTGGGGGACATGGCGGAGACCATCTCCCTTTTATGGCCAGATCCAGGTGGGGCCAAGCCGCCGCCACCCGACCTTGATGCGGTGGTGCAGCGCCTGTCTGCCCTGCCGCGCGCGCAGGCCCCTGCCGTGGTCGCCAGCCTGATGGATGCGCTGGATGCCCCCGGCCGTTATGCCCTCATCAAGCTGGCCACTGGCGCGCTCAGGGTTGGCGTGTCGGCGCGGCTGGCCAAGACCGGCTTTGCCCAAGCCTTTGGCCTGGATGTGGAGGATGTGGAAGAGCTGTGGCACGGCCTGTCGCCGCCGTTCACGCCGCTGTTCGTCTGGGCGCGCGGCGAAGGCCCAAGGCCCACGCCCGGCGATGTGCCGGTGTTCCGGCCGTTCATGCTGGCCAGCCCGCTCGAAGAACCGATTGATCTGGAATCCCACGTGGCCGAATGGAAATGGGATGGCATCCGCGTGCAGATCGTCCACGCCGGCGGCCAGACCCGGCTGTTCAGCCGCACCGGCGACGATATTTCCGCCAGCTTCCCCGATGTGACCCTGGATCAGCCGCTGGCGCTGGACGGCGAATTGCTGGTGCGCGGGGAGGGGCAGGGGGATGGCACGCTGGCCGTCGGCAGCTTCAACGCGCTGCAACAGCGGCTGGGCCGCAAATCGCCGACGGCGAAACTGCTGGCGGAATCGCCGGCCTTCATCCGCGTCTATGACCTGTTGGCGCACGCCGGCGAGGATGTGCGGCCCCAGCCCTGGCACCAGCGCCGTGCCCGGCTGGAGGCGGTGATGCCCGGTCTTGATCCGGCCCGTTTTGATCTTTCCCCGCTGGTGCCGGCGGCTGATTGGGATGCGCTGGCCGCCCGGCGCGCCGCCGCCCGCGATGCCGCCATCGAAGGCCTGATGCTCAAGCGCCGCGACGCACCCTACACGGCCGGGCGCAAGGCCGGCCTGTGGTACAAGTGGAAGCGCGACGCGCTCACCGCCGATTGCGTGATCATGTATGCCCAGCGCGGCCACGGCAAACGATCGAGCCTCTACAGCGATTTCACCTTCGGCTGCTGGACGGATGATGGCCAGCTGCTGCCCGTCGGCAAGGCCTATAGCGGCTTCACCGATGCCGAACTGGCGCTGCTCGACAAGTTCGTGCGTGGCCACACCACCGCGCGCTTTGGCCCGGTGCGGGAGGTAGAAAAAAGCCTCGTCCTCGAAGTCGCCTTCGATTCGATCCATGCCTCCACCCGCCACAAGTCCGGCCTCGCCATGCGCTTCCCGCGCATATCGCGCATCCGCACCGACAAGCCGGCCGCTGAAGCGAACCGCATCGCTGATCTGTTGAAGCTGGCCGGCTGAGCGCGTAAGCCTTGGTGATGCTGATCGCCACCTTCAACATCAACGGCACCAACGCCCGCCTGCCGCGCCTGCTGGAATGGCTGGATCAGGCGAAGCCCGACATTGCCTGCCTGCAGGAAATCAAGACGATCACCGAGAACTTCCCTGTCGATGTGCTGCGCGAGGCTGGGTATCATTGCCTGGTG
>CAZHTW010000141.1:0-5797 GCA_964535865.1 uncultured Sandarakinorhabdus sp.
AAACCTACCGCTTAAAAGGCGGGCGCTCTGACCGATTGAGCTAAGGACCCCCATGAGCCTGGGGCGCGCGCATCAGGCGCGGGGGAGGCCTTTAGGGCGAAGCAGCCGCGCGCGCAACTGTCTTGCCGTGAGATTGTTGGCCGGGTGCCGCCAATCGGGCGCCACCGTCACCAACGGATCAAGCACGAACCGCCGCTGCGCCAGATGCTTGTGCGGCACGGTCAGCCGCTGCGTCCGAACCCAAAGCCGCCCGCAGGCGATGATGTCCAGATCCAATACCCGGTCGCCCCAACGCTGGCCCGGCCGCCGGCCAAAATCCCGTTCCACCGCCTTCAGCAGGCCAAGGAGGCTGGTCGGCGGGCCCGACCAGTCGAGTGCGGCGACCGCATTGGCATAGCGCCGGCTGCCCGGCCCGATCGGCGCTGTGTCAAACAGCGGACTGACGCGCAGCACTGGTGCCAGCAGCGCCAACTCGCCCAGCGCAGCGCGCAGCACGCCGGCCGGCCGGCCATGGCGGCCGTGGCAGCGATTCGATCCCAGCGCGATGAGCGTGATTGCCATATTGGCGCCAGCCCCTACAGGCTTGGCAGATGACTGACGAGACTTCCATCGCCCATCCCGGCACCCCGCCCAGCGATTGCGCCCTGTGCCCGCGGCTGGTGGCCTATCGCGCCGAACAACAGGCCCGCCATGCGACATGGTGGAACGCACCAGTGCCGCCGTTGGGCGATGCTTCGGCGTGGATGGCCATCGTCGGCCTTGCCCCCGGCCTGAAAGGCGCCAACCGCACCGGCAAGCCGTTTCACGGCGATGAAGCCGGCAAGCTGTTGTTCGGCACGCTGGCGGAATTGGGCCTGGCCAGCGAGACACCCGAAGCCTGGGACGCGCCCGGCCTGTTCATCACCAACGCCGTGGCCTGTGCCCCGCCCGGCAACCTTCCCGACACGGGCGAGAAACACGCCTGCCGGCCCTATCTGGCGCAGCAGCTGGCGGCCCTGCCCCGGTTGAAGGTGGTGGTGGCGCTGGGCGAAACCGCCCACCAGGCTGCAATCAAGGCGATCGGCGGCAAACTGCCCAAATATCGCTTTGGCCACGGCGTGGCGCACAAATTGCCATCGGGCATCACCCTGGTGGACAGCTATCATTGCAGCCGATTGAACATCAACACCGGGCTGCTGACGCCGGAAATGTTCAGGGACGTGCTGGTGGCTGCGGTTGCGCTGGCAGGCGAGTAAGCCTTATCTTTCCGGCATGAACGCCGTCTCCAAATTGTCGTCCAAGGGCCAGTTGGTGGTGCCCAAGTCAGTGCGTGACCGGCACGGCTGGAAAGCCGGGGACCAGATCGAGTTGATCGAATCAGGCGCGGTCGTCTTCATGCGCGCCATCCCGGCAGTCGCCGCCGGCATATGCGCGGCAGAGGTTTTTGCCAAGATCGATGCGATCGTGGCCAACAGCCGCATCGCGCCGATCGACGATGCCGAGGCAAGAGCCCTCGCCGTGCAGTCGATGATCGCCGCCGACAACAAAACCCGCACCCACGCCGATTGATGCTGCGCTCGCTCGTTACCAACATCATTGCCCGTGCCCTGTTGATGGACGATCCGGTTCAATCGCCGCTCGCGCGCCAGTTGCTTGCTGTGCCGGCCATGGTTCTACCCAGCGTCTTCATGGAAGCCCATTTGGTTGCTCTGCATGCCGCACCGGCTGTCGCGGCAGGCGGCGATCGCGGCTCTGTCAGGCCTGCTTGATTTGCCCACGCTGGTGGTGCCCGATTGGGCAGCCGTTCGGTTCGCCCTGCTGAAGGCCGCTTCGGGGGCCGACTTCGCCGACAGGCTGCATCTGGCGCTGTCGGGCGGCTCAGATGTTTTTGCCATGTTCGACAAGGGCATAGCTGCCCATGCCGATGGCGCACCAGTGCCGGTCGAAACGCTGTGAAGTGCCCTCAGATATCCTGCGCGATCCGGCCATAAAGATCGGGCCGGCGGTCGCGGAAAAAGCCGAAGGCGGCGCGGTGGCGGGCGGCGAGGTCGAGATCGAAGGTCGCCCGCACCACGCCGGGGGTGTGGTCATCCAGATCATGCACAATGTCGCCGCGCTGGTCGCAGGCAAAGCTGGTGCCATAGAAAGTCTGCGCGTGCGGCGTGCCGGCCTCTTCGGTGCCGATGCGGTTGCAGGCCAGCACGGGCACCACGTTGGACACGGCATGGCCCACCATCGCCCGGCGCCACAAGCGGCGGGTGTCGAGATCGGGATCATGCGGTTCGGTGCCGATGGCCGTGGGATAGAGCAGCACATCGGCGCCCATCAGCATCATGGCGCGGGCAGTTTCCGGATACCATTGGTCCCAGCAGATGCCCACACCGATCACGCCCTTCGGCGTTGGCCACACCTTGAAGCCGGTGTTGCCGGGCCGGAAATAGAATTTCTCCTCATATCCCGGCCCATCGGGGATGTGGCTCTTGCGATAGACGCCCATCACGTTGCCGCCATCATCGATCATGGCCAGGCTGTTGTAATGATGATGGCCGTCCTTCTCGAAGAAGGAACAGGGAATATAGGTTCTGGTTTCCAGCGCCACCTCGCGCATGGCGGCCACCGCCGGGTGCTTGTCGAGCGGCAGGGCGTTGGCGAACAGGCCCTCATCCTCATGCCGGCAGAAATAATGGCCTTCGAACAATTCGGGCGGCAACACCACGTCGGCCCCATCGGCAGCGGCGCGGGCGGCGGCGGCGGTCATCGCGATATCGGCATCGCGATTGCCGGAAAAGGCCAGTTGCAGGCCGGCGATGGTGATGGTGCGGATCATGCCGCGCCGTTAGCGCAACATTGTGGCGCCGGGAAGACGGCGGCTATTTCGGTTGCTGCTGGGTGATGCAGTGGAAACTGCCGCCGCCGGTGAGAATATGATCGGCGCGGTGGCCGACCACCCGGCGATCAGGGAAATAGTCGGCAATCGCCTTCACCGCGTCATCGTCGCTGGCATTGCCATAGAGCGGCACCACCACCACGGCATTGGCGATGTAGAAATTCATGTGGCTGGCCGGCACGATGCGGCCGTCCACCTCCACCTTGCCGGGCGATGGCACCGGCACGACATCAAGCCCGAACTCACGAGCGCGGTCCCATGCGTCGTCAAACACATCCTTGTTGGGATCATCGCTGCCCGCCGCCACCGGCAGCGCCAGCCGTCCCGGCGCCACAAAGCGGGCCAGATTGTCGACATGGCCATCGGTGTGATCGTTCATCAGGCCCTGGCCCAGCCACAACACCCGGTCCAGCCCCAGATCGCGGCGCAAATGGCTTTCCACCTCGTGGCGATCCATTCTGGGGTTGCGATTGGGGTTGAGCAGACATTGTTCTGTGGTAACCACCAGCCCGGTGCCATCCACATCGATGGCGCCGCCTTCCAGCACCCAGCCATGCCGGGCCAGCGGCAGCTTGCATTCCGCCGCGATGAAGGCCGACACGCCTGCATCGCCGGGCAGATCATATTTGCCGCCCCAGCCATTGAAACGGAACCCCGCCGCCGCCGCGCCGTGCGGGCTGGCCATGAACAACGGGCCGGTGTCACGCAGCCAGATATCGCCAAAGCCATAATGATGCAGGCGCACATTGGCATCGCCCAGCATCGCGCGGGCAGCGGCGGCGGCTTCGTCGTTGGCGACCAGCAGTTCCACCCGTTCGCCGGTGGCAATGGCGCGCACCATATCGGCCACTTCGGCCTGGGCCGGTTCCAGGTCCTCCTGCCACAGCTCGGCATGGGAGGGAAATGCTGTCCAGGTGGCGCTGTGCTTCGCCCATTCCGCCGGTTGCCGCGCCGTCATCCCCGCCCCATCAATCGCCTGTGTCTGCACCGCTGCCGCCGACAGCCATGACAAGCGGTTGATTGCCAGCCAAAATCGCGGCTGGCAACAGCCAAGTGCGACAGGCTGCCACACAGACTGTCACTCTGGTGCAACAGGCCCCTTGAAGCCTTGCGCCACCACATACCATTCGCTGCTGCCCTTGCGGCTGGCCGGCGGCTTCACATGCTTCACCGTGGTGAACTCCCGCCGCAGCGCCGCCGTCAATTGGCCATCGCCGCCGCCCGCCAGCACCTTGGCCAGAAAGGTTCCACCCGGGCGCAGCAGCCGGGTCGCCATGTCCAGCCCGGCTTCGATCAGGCCCATGGTGCGCAGATGATCAGTCTGCTTGTGACCCACGGTGTTGGCCGCCATGTCGCTCATCACCAGATCGGCCGGGCCGCCCAGCGTCGCCAGGATCAGCGCCTCGCTGTCATCATCGGTGATGTCCTTCTGGAAAAACTCCACGCCGGCCATCGGCTCGATGGCCAGCAGATCCATGCCCACCACCCGGGCCCCGGGCCGTTTCTGCTTGACCACCTGGCACCAGCCGCCGGGCGCCGCGCCCAGATCAACCACGCGCTCCACCCCGGCCAGCAGGCTGAACTGTTCGTCCAGTTCCTTCAGCTTGAACGCCGCCCGACTGCGATAGCCCTGCGCCCGGGCCGCGGCCACATAAGGATCGTTCAGCTGGCGTTCCAGCCAGCGGGTGGATTGCGGGCTGCGGCGGCGGGCGGTTTTCACCTTCACCTTGCCGCCGCGCGAACGGCCACCACCAGAGGCATCGCCAATCGTCATTGTGCGTGCATCCATGTTCCATCACGCGCCATCAACGTGCGCAAAATGCCCTCGCGGATGCCGCGATCGGCCACCCGCACCTGGCCGCCGGGCCAACGCGAGAGAATGGCTTCCAATATGGCGCAACCAGCCACGATCAATTCGGCGCGGTCCGGCCCGACACAGGCAATGCGCGCCCGTTCCGCCGTGCTGCGCAACCCGATCGATCGGCACAGCGCCGCCAGTTCCGACCCAGGCACGGCGCAACCATCAACCTGCCGCCGGTCATAACCGGGCAGGCCCAGCTGTACGCTTGCCAGCGTGGTGATCGTGCCCGATGTGCCAAGCAGTTGCACATCGCTCACCCCGCGTGCCGCCAGCCGGGCGGCAAAGCGCTCCAGCCACGGCCAGATCTGCCCCAGCATGCGGTCATAACCGGCCATGCGGCCTTCCGCGCTGGGCCATTGCGGCTCGGTCTCGGCCAGGCTCACCACGCCCCACGGCATGGAAATCCAGTCAATGATGTCGGGCTGACCATCGCGGCCAACCGGCGCCACCAGCATCAGTTCGGTCGATCCGCCGCCAATATCGAACACCAGCGCCGGCGGGCCGGCCGTATCGATCAGCATATGGCAGCCCAGCACCGCCAGCCGCGCCTCTTCGGCGGCGCTGATCACGTCCAGGGCGATGCCGGTTTCCCGATACACGCGTTCCACAAAGGCCAGGCCGTTGCTGGCACGACGGCAGGCTTCGGTGGCGACATTGCGGGTCAGGCGCACATCGCGGCGGGCAAGTTTTTCGGCGCAACTGGCCAGGGCCGCCAATGTGCGATCCATCGCGGCATCCGAAAGCCGCCCGGCCTCGAGCAACCCCTCACCCAGCCGCACCACCCGGCTATAGGCATCAACCACGGTAAAGCCGTCCGGCGACGGCCGGGCAATCAACAGGCGGCAATTGTTGGTGCCCAGATCAAGCGCGCCATAGCTGCGGCTGCGGCGTTGTTGGGCATGGCCGTGCGGGGCATGACCGTGCAGGATCGGACCGCGCTGAGCTGCGCTTCCATTGCGGGGATCCGGCGGGCGCGCAGGCCCACGGGCAGAGTCAATTCGGGCCGGCATCGGCAAGTCCAGTGTCTTTCCCTGCCTTGGCCACCCGCAAGATGCCAGTGCCGCAGCAGA
>CAZHTW010000142.1:0-5689 GCA_964535865.1 uncultured Sandarakinorhabdus sp.
GCTTGGCGCAAGGGCCGGACGAAAAATGTGCACGCGCCGGAAGCGCGGTGGGACGATCAGTCATATTCTCTCCTCACAGAGAGCGCGCGCCGCGTTGGGGCGGCGTGGCCCGTTGCCGCCCTTAGTGGTTTGCGGCGGGGGGTCAAGGGAAATCGGGGAAGACATTCCCGCCTTGTCATGCTGGCGCAGGCCAGCATCCATCGTGGGGCGAGAGCGCATTACGGAGCAAATGGTGCCGCCGGCCCGGTGGATGCTGGCCTGCGCCAGCATGACAGGGTTCTGTTTTTGGAGCCTTATCCCAACGACTCGGCGATGGCGCGGCCCAGCGGCACGAACTGGCGGTTGCGCTCCGCCAGTTCGGATCGGGCAGCATAGAGATAGGCCGCCACCCAGATCGGCCGGTGGCCCGGCGGCGTTATGCGCGAGATGATGTTGCGGGCGTGCCATGAGCCGGCGCCGGTCTTGTTCGCCTCCTGCCAGCCCGGTGGCAGCGCGGCGCGGATCATCGTGTCGGCGGTCTGGCTGGCCTGCATCCAGCCCAGCAGCTGCGTGCGGGCGGCTGGGGACAGGATGCGGCCTTCCACCAGCGCCCGGGCCGTGGCCAGCACGGCGGCAGGCGTTGTGGTATCCCGCGGATCACCGGGGGTTTCGTTGTTCATCTCCGGCTCCATCCGGTCCAGCCTGGTGGTGCCATCGCCAATGGCACGCAGCCAGGCCGTGAGCGCCGCTGGTCCGCCGACCCGGGCGAGGGCCAGATTGGCGGCGGGATTGTCAGACAGCACGCACATCGCCTCGGCCATTTCCAGCAGCGAAGCGCTGCCGCCGATGCGCGTTTCGCTGAATGGCGCGTTGTTGAGCATATCCTCCCGCCGGATGGGCAGCCGCTCGTCCAGCCGCCACTTGCCGGCATCGGCGCCGGCCAGCAGCCGGGCAGCGAGCAGCAGCTTGAAGGTGGAGCACAAGGGAAAGCGCTGCCCGGCGCGGTGTTCGAAGCGCGCGCCGCTGTGGGTGTCGACAAGGGCAATGCCGATCGGACCGCCGGCGCTGCGTTCGATCTGCGCAATCGCGCGGCGCAGCGGCGCAAAGCGATCCGGGGTGGCGGCAGCGATCAGCGGCAGGCCGGCAACCAGGGTGCGGCGGTCGATCATGATTGGCTCCATCGTGCAGGCTTTGTCATACAGGCTGGGGCATTGACCTCGCACCGCCGCTGGCGTTTCGTCAACGCACACAGAAGAAGGAAACTGGGGATGATCGATTGGAGCGGACAGCGCGTGCTGATCACCGGGGCGGCCAGCGGCATTGGCCGGGCACTGGCGGTGCAGCTGGCCCAGCGCGGGGCGCTGGTTGTGGCGGCGGATATCAATGGGGAGGGCGTGACCGAAACCGCCCGCCTGTGTGGCGGCGAGGCGATGGTGATCGATCTGGCCGATGGTGCGGCGGGGCCGGCGGCGGTGGAGCGGATCATTGCCCACCATGGCCGGCTGGACGCAGTGTTTGCCAATGCCGGCATTGGCTATACGCGCCGCCTGCTCAAGGCCGATCTGGATGATCCGGGCCTGGCCCGGCTGTGGGAAATCAACATGCTGGGGCCAACGCGTCTGGCGCAGGCGCTGGTGGCGGTGGCCGAAGCCGGCGGCTGGCGCGGACGCCTTGTCATCACCGGATCGGAAAACAGCCTGTCGCTGCCGCCGTCGATCCAGAATTTCGGCAATGGGCTCTATGCGGCGGCCAAGCATGGCGTGCTGATCCTGGCCGAATGGCTGGCCACCGAAACCCGCAACGCCGGCAAGCCGCTGGATGTGCATGTGTTGTTGCCCGGCGGTGTCTACACCGGCCTCACGGCCGCCGGGTTGGGCGATGATCCGGCGAAGTGGCCGGCCGACATGGGCATCATCATGCCGGAACAGGCCGCCTCACTCTGCCTGCGCGGCCTTGATCTGGGCCTGTTCCATATCCCCACCCATGCCCATCTCACGGATGACATGAACTGGCGCCATGACAGCGTGGCCAGGGCAACCACGGCGCTGGGGCTTGCGAAACCGCAATGACTGGCCTAACGCCCCCAACCGTTTTGCAACGAGTATGACAATATGATGACACCGCCGATCCCGCCCAGCCTGTTTCCCAGTGCCGAAACCGATGCGCGGTTGGGCAATACCCCCACGGCCGTGCCGCAGACCGAGCATCCGGCCTATCGCCTGGCGTTTCAGGATCATGATTTTCTGCTGCGCGAGGATCTGCGGCCGGTGCGGTTTCAGCTGGAGCTGCTGAAGACCGAGCTGCTGTTGGCGGAGGCCGATATCCAGTCCACCTTCGTCTTCTATGGCTCGGCCCGCATCCCGTCCCCGGAAGCCGCGCAGGGCCTGATCGAAGCGGCCGACACGCCGGAAAAACTGGCCGTGGCCAAACGGCTGGCCGGCAATGCGCGCTATTATGAAGTGGCCCGCCAGCTGGCCGTGCAGGTTTCCACCTTCTGCAAGGCGGGGGAGCGCTGCTTCACCGTCTGCTCCGGCGGTGGCCCCTCCATCATGGAAGCCGCCAACCGCGGCGCCTGGGAAAGCGGCGCGCCATCGGTGGGCCTGAACATCGTGTTGCCGCACGAACAGGTGCCCAACCCCTATGTCACGCCGGGCCTGTCGGTGCAGTTCCACTATTTCGCTCTGCGCAAGATGCACTTCCTGATGCGCGCCAAGGCGGTGGCGGTGTTCCCCGGCGGCTTTGGCACGTTTGACGAGTTTTTCGAGCTGCTCACCCTGGTGCAGACCGGCAAGGTCGCCCCGCTGCCGATCCTGCTGTACGGCCGGGATTTCTGGAACCGCGTGGTGAATTTCGAGGCGCTGGCCGAAGAAGGCGTGATCGCGCCGGCCGATCTGAAGCTGTTCCATTTTGTGGAGACGGCGGAGGAGGGCTGGGCCATCGTGAAGGCGCATTACGGATTGTAAGGGCAGGGGCCCAAGGCCGTGGAACAGGGGGGATTGGTGGCATCTGGCCAATCTCCCCCGCCGACATGATGGCCAAGGTTGAAATCCCGGCCGGTTGGCGCCATGCGGCGAACAGATTAATTGTCGGCGGCTCTGTTCGTGATCGGCGGATCCAGTGGTATCAATGCTGGAACCGAACCTGCCACGACACTCACGCAAGAAACATTAAGACAATATTCATAACACCCTTCGCTGTTGTCGATATCGGTAAATATCAAGACCTGCGGGCTTGGATAGATAGGACAGACAAAGAATTCCGAATCTGCTTTAATCGGTTCCTTGCCGGGCATTGCGATATTTTTGAATTGCACAGCAAGCGAGCGCGGGTCGGGAAATGTGACGCTGGCTGGCATGCCATGTTTGTCCACAACGGTAGACGATATAGTAACTGTTATCACAGTCGTGTTGGAATAATATTCTGTCTTTGCCATTTTCGTCAGGTCGATCGCGCCACGGCTTGTCACGACGTTCTGGCTGAGAGGAACGGAGTTGATTACGCTGTAAACCGGATGAATGGTCCAGCTGTTGTCTGGATTTTGTTGGCCAGACAGAGACAGCTGGATCGACAGGATCATGTTGCTTTGCCAGGGCAGGGGCATGACAGGACCTTTCGCGATTGATTATCAGTAAATCACCCGAATAGCAGAACGCTTCTTTGGGATATCCCGCGGGTCGTGAGAAGTTAATCTGAATTTTGTGTTCCGGTAAAGCAAAAAACGTGGTTCCGGGCTTTACTCCGCAGAATTCATGAGACTGCCACGCGTGCCAGCAGATCCGCAGCAGGATAGCGGTTGGACAGGGCCGGTTCGGCGATGCCGGCTTCGGGCAGCAGCAACCGAAGTGCGGCCAGCACCGCAAGGGCGCGCTGGTCTGTTGCCGGCCCGACAAAGCCAGACGCAAGACGGGCCGATTCCACGGCGCCGGCGCGGTCACCTGTTGCCAATCTGTCCGCCGCGTCCAGGCTGAGCACCATGATCCACGCTGCCTGCGTGCCGCGTCCGGCCTGGCGATCGGCGGGCATATTGTTGTTCTTACGGAAGGCCTTGATTCCCGCGCGCGCACCAGCCCGGTCGCCGGTCCCGAAGCGGACCGCAATCCCCGTCCATGCGCTGTTCAAGCCAAGCACCCGCCAGTTTGAGTTCCTGGGGTCTTCGGTCACCAATCGCCGGGACATGGCGGCGGCCCAGCGGCTGGTCTGCGCGGCCTCTGGCCATCGCCCGGCCAGCAGCAGCGCTTCGGAACGCCGATTGGCGGCGCTGACCGCAAGTTCGAGCCACAGGTGATTGTCCGGATCTTGTGCAATGGATGCTTCCAGTTCCTGGAAGGCTGCCCGCGAACGCTCGATGGCTGTCGCCGTGTCTCCGTCAAGCAGATCAAGCTCGGCCAGTGCTTCGCGGGCGCGGCCTTGCGAGATACGTGAGTCGGCGTGGCGGGCATCGCTGGCGAGGATCACGGTGTAGATGGCCAGTTCCCGCAGCCGTGCCTCCCGCGCCTTGGGCCGGTCACCCTTCAACTTGAACGCGTCTGCCAGCCAGGCATGGGCCTGGCCGGCCTCCCACTGCTTGCCGCTGTCGCCAGGGGTGGCTGCGGCCAGTTCGGCGGTGACCCGCGCATAACGCTGAAACTGGGCAATGGCCTGATCGGCCTGCAGCCGCCTGAGATACAACACCCCCAGGCTGTTGGCGGCATAGCCTTGTTCGGCTTTCCACTTGGCATTGGCTGGATCGGTTTGCGCCATGGCATCGGCAAGCTGCGCATAGGTGCGGAAGCGTTGTTCAGCCGTTTCCGCATCTTGCCGGGCCCAGGCCGTCTGGCCCACCCAGAACACGCTTTGGGCATGATCGAACATGCGTTCCGGCGTATCGGGGTCGCGCGCCAGCAGTTCGCCTGTCGCCCGTTCCGCTTCCCGAAACGCCTTCAACGCCCCAACACTGTCACCGCGTAGATCGCGCACTTCGCCCACCAGATGCAGGGCGCGGGCACGGCGGCCCAACTCGTCGGCATCCAGCGCCGAAAGCGTTTGCGCTTCGTAATAGGCGAGCGCTTTCTGGCCAACCGAGTCCAGCACCTCCAGCCGCCCCACCGGCTCCAGTTTGTTGCGCAGGTCGGTCAACATGAACTCAACCAGCCCATCGGCCTGTGCCCGCTGCCGTTCGGCTTCCCGCTGGCCCTGTATTGCCAACACGGTGAGCACTGCCATGGCCATGGTCAGCACCAACGACACGGCGGCCACCAGCACCAGCCGTTGTTGCCGCCGGGCCGCTTCCCGCTGCACCAGTGCATCCAGCGGAAGCCCGGTCAGCCCCGCCACCAGTTTTAGCTTGGCCAGCTTCTTGCCATCGCCTTCCGGCCTGATGTCGGCCGCAATCGGTTCAACCGGATCGTTGCTGATCGTGCCGTCGGGCAACACATGAAATTTCAGGGCCGGCGGAAAACAGGCGCTGACCCGGGGATCGGCGGGATCGCCATCAACAACAAGGGCCAGCACGCGTGCGCTGCCTTCGCCGTGTTTGCGGCCGTGCAACAGTTTGAATTGCCGCACCTCTTCGTTGACCCAGACCGACCGGGCGGCCGCCGGGGAACAGACGACGATCAGGAACTGCGACCGCTTCAGCGCGCTCAACAATTCAGCGGAAAGATCGCCGGCGGCCGGAAGCTCGTTGCGGTCACGGAACAGCGACCCCAGCCGCGCCGGAACCGGCCCAAGC
>CAZHTW010000143.1:0-5661 GCA_964535865.1 uncultured Sandarakinorhabdus sp.
CGATGCCGCCCTCTTCGGCAAATTTCGCCGCCGCCTGCCAGGTTTTCGCGGCATTGGTGGCTCGATCGTCTATCTGATCGATCGTTATGGCGATGATCTTTCGATCTATGACATTGATTTCCTGTATGAATCGGGGGTGGAGCGCAATCCGGTGGGCGCCGGCTTGCACGTGATCGATCACCTCACCCACAATGTCTATGGTGGGCGCATGGCGCATTGGGCGGCCTTTTATGAACGCATCGCGGGGTTCCGCGAAATCCGCTTCTTCGACATCAAGGGCGAGTATACCGGCCTCACCAGCAAGGCGATGACCGCGCCCGACGGCAAGATCCGCATCCCGTTGAATGAGGAAGCCAAGGGCGGGAGCGGCCAGATCGACGAATTCCTGCGCGCTTACAATGGTGAGGGCATCCAGCATATCGCCTTTGCCTGTGATGATCTGGTGGCGGTGTGGGATCGGTTGAAAGCCAGCGGAGTGCGCTTCATGACGCCGCCGCCCGCCACTTATTATGAGATGCTTGGCGAACGCCTGCCTGGCCACGGCGAGCCGGTGGCCGATCTGATGGCGCGCGGCATCCTGCTGGATGGCACAACATCGGGCCCCAAGCGCCTGTTGTTGCAGATTTTCTCTGAAACCGTGATCGGCCCGGTGTTCTTTGAATTCATCCAGCGCAAGGGCGACGAGGGCTTTGGCGAGGGCAATTTCAAGGCCCTGTTTGAAAGCATCGAGCGGGATCAGATCAAGCGCGGCGTGCTGGAGGTGACGGCATGACGACGCCCAAACTGAAGCGCATCCACCATGTTGCCTATCGCTGCCGCGACGCCGCCGAAACCGTGGCCTGGTATGAACGCGTGCTGGGCATGACCTATACGACGGCATTCGCCGAGGATCATGTGCCCTCAACCGGTGCCTATGACCCCTATATGCATGTGTTTCTGGATTGCGGCGGCGGCAATGTGGTCGCCTTTTTCGAGCTGCCGAACCAGCCGGACATGGGCAAGGACCCGAACACACCGGCCTGGGTGCAGCATCTGGCCTTTGAGGTGGAAAACGAAGCCGAACTGATTGCCGCCAAGGCCCATCTTCAGGCCCAAGGCATCGATGTGCTGGGGCCGACCTGGCACGGCATCTTCAAGTCGATCTATTTCTTCGATCCCAACGGCCATCGGCTGGAACTGGCCTGCAACATCGGCACCGCCGAACAATATGCGGAGTTGAAGAGGGTTGCCCCGTTGATGCTGGCGGAATGGCGCGAAACGAAAAAGGCGCCGCAGCATGCCGCCTGGCTGCACCAGCCGCCCGCCCAGCAGGGTGAAAACTGATTGAGAAAGAGCCTGAGAGCGGCGGCGCAATTTTGACACTTTTGTCGAATCCGGCGGGATTCAGCGTTGTATTGCCACTGTTTTTCGCGCGGAAAAGCCAGCGCGGCCAGTTTCATCATGCCAATCTTTGTGGCTGTAGGACAGTCTATTCAGGTGTCACATCGGGCGTTGTATTGTCCATGTCGCGCCACAATTTCCAACCACCGCCCTGCCATTTGTAGATGAGGATGGATCGGCCGGCGCTGCGGATCGGTGGCGCGCCGCCGGGCGGTTGCGCGGTCATCCAGTAGCGCGCGATGACAAAACCGAAGGGCTTTTTCGCCTGCACATCTTCCGGCTCGAACCGGAAGCGCACCGCCGCGCCGCGATCCTTGAAGCGGCGCAGATAGGTGATGATGGCATCTGCGCCCTTGGCCACCGGAGCCTTGTCGGTCATCAGCCAGGCATCATCGGCATAGAGCGCCCGCAGAGTGGCCCAATCCCCGGCAGAATAGGCGGCGTTCCACTTGTCCCCCTCGGCCTTCAGGGCATCTTCCAGCGGGCCGGCGCTGGCCGGCACGGCGATCAACAAGGCAAGGGTGATGGAAAGGGCGGAGCCAAGGCTGTTCATTGGCATGACTATTGCCAATTTGTCCGGACAAATCCATAGTCTTGTGCAGCACCCGCATAGTGCCGGAACCACAGCATGACCGCCTGGATGATCATCACCGCCCGCATCCATGACCGGGAGGCGTTCGTCAGCGGCTATGGCCCGGCGGCGGCCAGGCTGGTGGCGCAGTTTGGCGGGCGCTATGTGGTGCGCGCGCCGGGGGCGGCGCTGCTGGAAGGCGAGGGGATGGCCGGCGCGTCGGTCGTCGTGTCCGAATGGCCATCGCGGGAGGCAGCCATGGCCTTCTGGAACTCGCCCGATTATGCCGAAGTGCGCAAATTGCGCGATGGGCTGGCCGATGTGCAGGTGATGCTGGTGGGTGAATAGCGCAGCGCCTCAATATACCTCCCGCCGCTCCAGATTCCGCTCCACCTCCGCCCGCGTCAACCACAGCTGGCGGAAGCGCTTTTCGCTCAAGGCCTCCAACTGGTCGCTGCGGTGCGGGGAGCCGGGCTGGCTGCTGTTGCCATAGCTCATGGTGGCGATCGCCCGCATCGGCGTGGTGAACTGGACGAGGTTGACCCAGGTTTCGCCCGCCACCGGCACGCGGGAACCGTCTTTCCACGGACCCCAGCTGATGGTGCGGAACAGGCCGAGGCCGCCAAGGCCGCCATGGCCCGGCACGGACAGGGCTTCGCCGGCATTGAAGCGCGAAACATCGCCAAAGCGCGGGTCAATGCGGCCGTGCCGGGCCTTCACGGTTTGCGCTGCGGCGGCGAGCATGGCGGTGGCGGCGCTCTCGTCGCGGATGCCGGATGGGGTGTTCAGCGGATCATCCAGCGTCCAGCTGCGGGTGAAGTTGCGCTGGTCGTCCAGGCCGGGTCCGGCGAAGATTTTGGCCCATTCCTCAAACAACAGGGCGCCGCGGGCATCGGCCTCGAAGCGATTGTCCCAACCGGCCAGCACGTCGCGGGCGGCGCGCACGTCCGGATCGGGGCTGCCGGCACTGGCGGACAGCAGGGCCTGCTTCATGCGTTCGGCCAGCAAGCTGACGGTGAGCAGCTTTCGCCGGGTGAATTCACCGAATGACAATTTGCCGGTGCCCATCAGCACCGATGCCGACATTTGTGCCCGCATGCTCATCATTTCGGTGGCGGCGACATGGGGCGGATAATCAGCGGGGTTCAGCACGCGCGGAATGGAGTTGACCCAGGGCACATCATTGGCGTTCTGCACAAAGCCGCCGGGCGGATCGAGCAGCTTGGGCAGGCGTTCATAAGGTTCAATCTCGGTCGAGATCAGCTCCGACCGGTCGCCGGGGACCAGGCCGGACCAGAAGGCGTGGCTGCCGCCCGTTTTGTGGCGCGGCAGAATGCCGTTGGAAATATGGAACACATGGCCGGCACGATCGGCATAGACGATGTTGAAGCTGGGAATTTGCAGACGCTTGAGCGCCGCTTCAAAGCCGTTGAAATCATTGGCCTTGCCCATGTCGAGATAGGCTTGCAGCACGCCCGGCCGGTCGAGCCCGGCGACACGGATGGCGACCGGCTTGCCCTCCACCTCGAAGACCGGGCCGTGGATGCTGTGGCGCTGCACCCAGGTCTCGCGCTTCAGGCTGCCATCGGGCTGGCGGATGAACATGGCCTTGTTCACCGTCCGGTAGCGCAGCCGCTTGCCGTCCAGCACATAACCATCCCCATCGGGCACCAGCGCATAGCGGGTGGCACCGAGCATGTTGTTGACCGTGTTGGTGAAGCCCAGATCATTGTTGAAGGCAAAGCGCAGCACCGGCAGGCCGACCTGGGTGGCACCATAGACGCTGTACCCCGGCGCGCTGATCTGCGCCTCATAGTATGTGAGCGGCGAAGGGGCCCAGGGCAGGTGCGGGTTGGCCAGCAGCATGGCCGCCCCGTCGGTGGTGCGCTGCGGCGCCAGCGCCCAGCCGTTGGAACCGCCATCGTCGCCCAGCCCGGTGGGGCCGGGCTTTGACGGCGGTGACAGCATGCGGCCCATGGGAGCGACGTAGAGATACTGCATGAGCCGATGGGCGTGGGCCATCACGTCCACCCCGGTGATGGGCAGCACGCGCGTCAATTCGGCCGGGACATGATCCGGGTGAGCGGCGAGAAAGGCGTTGATGCCGGCGGCAAAGCCATCGAGATTGGCGCGCATCTGGGGTGTTTGGGCCTTGTACCAGGCTTGGGCACGGTCTGGTGCGTCGTGGGCGATCAGATAGCGATCAAGCGCGGCATAATCGGGACCCCAATATTCGGCGGCCTTGGCGCGGCTTTCGCCATACATCTTGAGCAGGATATTGCCGTGGCTCGCCGCTTGCGCCCAGCCAAAGCCCTTGAAGGCGCCGGCTTCGGTGGCCGCCTGTATATGGGGGACGCCGTGGCGATCCCACAACACTTCGTCGGCAAAGGCCGGGGCGGCGCTGGCGAGCAGCAGGGCGAAGAATGCGCGGTGCATGGTTGATCCCCTTTTAACGCGCCAATCTTGGTCGGGCCGGAACGCAACTGCAAGGGCCACCCCCGCAAATTGCAACAGGCTGGTCGCAGGCTTGTGGGCAGGCCATAAGGCGCTGGGGAGAACAGGCGATGCAGCCGCATGATCATGTGCCATTCCGCGATTTCGAGTCCCTGCCCGAAGCCGAGATGCAGGCCCGCGCCGCTGCCTTTCACGCATTGCTTGCTCGCCGCCACAGCTGCCGTGATTTTGCCACCACGCCCGTGCCGCAGGCGATCATCGCCGATTGCATCCGGGCGGCTGGAACGGCGCCCAGCGGCGCCAATCACCAGCCGTGGTTTTTCGCCGCAATCGGATCGCCCGAACTGAAGGCACAGGTGCGCGCCGCCGCCGAAGTGGAGGAGCGCGGCTTTTATGAGGAGGGCAAGGCGCCGGAGGATTGGCGGGCCGCACTGGCGCCGCTGGGCACCGATGCCAGCAAACCCTATCTGGAAACCGCGCCCTGGCTGATCGCGATCTTTGCCCAGCGCCGGGGTGGGCCACGGGCGGGCGACAAGCAGAAGAATTATTACATCAACGAATCGGTTGGTATTGCCACCGGAATGCTCATTGCCGCGCTGCACCAGGCCGGGCTGGCGACGCTGACGCACACGCCCAACCCGATGCAGTTCCTGAACCGCATCTGCGGCCGGCCGGACGATGAGAAGCCCTGGCTGCTGTTGGTCGCCGGTTATCCGGCGGCCACGGCCACCATCCCGGTCCATGCGATGATCAAGAAGCCGCTGGACGATATTGCTGCATTTCTGTGAGGCCTGAACGATGAGCATCAGTTTTGACGCGTGGCGGGCACGTTCGCCCTTCTACAACGAGACCCACGAAGCCGTGTCGGCCAGCGTGCGGCGCTTCATGGCGGCCGAGGTGCTGCCCAACATCGACCAGTGGGAGGCCGATGGCGAACTGCCGCGCGAACTGCACAGGAAGGCGGCGGCGGCCGGCATATTGGGCCTGAACTATCCGGAAGAATATGGCGGCCACTCGGAAGGCTTTGACGTGTTCCACGGGCTGACCCAGACGGAAGAATTGTCTGCGGCCGGGGCAGGAGGGCTGGGCGCCAGCCTGATGACGCACGGCATCGGCCTCCCGCCGATCCTGGCGCTGGGGTCTGACGAGATGAAGCGCCGCATTGCGCCGGAGGTGCTGGCCGGGGACAAGATCATCAGCCTGGCCATCACCGAGCCGTCGGGCGGGTCGGATGTGGCACAATTGAAGACGCGCGC
>CAZHTW010000144.1:0-5602 GCA_964535865.1 uncultured Sandarakinorhabdus sp.
CATCGACCGGGTGAGCATGGCCACCGCCGGGGTGGGCATCGGGCCCAGCAAGGTCACATCCATGCCCACACTGGTGAAACCGGCCACCAGCGCCGATTCCATCATATAGCCTGAAAGCCGCGTATCCTTGCCGATCACCACCCGGTGGGTGTGATGGCCGCGCAGAAAATGCCGCCCGGCCGCCTGCCCCACCTTCATGGCGATGGCCGCTGTCATCGGCGGCGTGTTGGTGAGGCCGCGGATGCCATCGGTGCCGAAATAGCGGCGCTGCTGCGTGCTGGTCATGACGACAATCCTTAGCGTGGCGCGGGCAGCTTTGGAAGGATCGCACCAAGCAAACCCGCTCGATCGCCCCTGGACCGGCCGCATGGACGAGGCCGGCACCGCCCGTTTTGCGGGCAAGCATGACGAAATGCATCGGGCCAAGGCCCTGTGTTTCGACAGACATGCTTCGATACCGCCACGCCCCAAGCAGCCGGGCTGCACGGTGGCAGTGAGGCCGGCCCGGCGATGACGCGGCTGTGCTTCAGCGGAACAGGTCGCGTACGGCCTGCCGCAAGGCCCTTATGCCTTTTGGAGGCTTGTACCCAGCCTGAAGTGTGGCCGGCACGGCTTCTCCGAGATGATGGCTGGCGCGGGGCCTGCCATCGATCACCGATACCGGTTTCCTCAGCGCCAGTTGACCGATCAATTCGTCGGAAAAGGCCGGCGTGTAATAAATGCAGTCTTCGAAATAATAATGTGTCACCTGGCTCCATCGGGTCAGCGTCGGATCGGCCTGCGGGCTGCCGCCATGCAGCAGGTTGGCGCACCAGATCAACGCCTGGCCCTTGCGCGCGATAAAGACTTCCCGACTGGCGCCATGGGCTTCGCACAAGGCCGTCCAAGCCGGTTCAAACGGCTCCTGCGCCGATTGCAATTCCACACCATGCCCGCGCCGGCCGAGCATCGCGTTGTTCAGCACCGGCCAGCGGTGCGATCCGGGGACATAGAACAATGGTCCAGCATCGGCCGACACATCCTCCATTGCAAGCCACACGCCGCACATGAAGCGCTCGGGCAGGCTGGAGAAATGCACGCTGTCGCTGTGCGCGTCCTGCTGGGTGCCAACCGGAAAGTTGAGCGTTTGGAACGGAAACGCCGGCCGGCCATAGAGGCGACCCAAGAGGGAAAGAATGTCCGGATTCGCTGCGATCGCCCGCACGTCATCATTGAATGTCCATGCATCCTGAATGCGGCGTTCACCGATCGTCTTGTCGCTGGCCGGATTGGCAAGATCGATCCGGTAACGTGGGCCCAGGGTTTGCTTGATCCGATCGATCCGACTTTCAATGGCGGCATCGGGAAAGTCCAGGATGGCAAAACCTTGCGCATGCAGATCGCGTGCAATGCGTTCTTCTTCGCCAGTAAACCCGAGAGTCGGCAGCAACTGAGCGAACTGCGGCGATTCAATCAAAGGGACGCCAGGAAACACAGGGGTGGTCGTTGTGGTCATTCGCGGCTCCGCTGCGGTCCAGCTTCATTGACTGGGTTTCGCTATCGCTTGGAACGGCCTTGCGCAAGATTGCCATGCGACGGGCGGTTCGGGCGAGGCGCCGCTGGCGATAATCGGCCATTGTCTTCGTGTGGCCTCTGGCAGTGCCGCTGACGGGTGGATATCGTTGTGATGATGCACGCGCCTGTTGCCCCCGCTGTCCATGGCCTCGATTTCGAGACGATGAATGCCGCGCGCTTGGTCCGCGACGCATCCTTTGATGGGGTGTTTTTCATCGCGGTGAAAACCACCGGCATCTATTGCCGCCCGGTCTGTCGGGTGCGCCAACCGCTCACCCGCAATATCAATTTCTATCCCAGCGCGGCGGCCTGCGAGAAGGCGGGTTATCGGCCCTGCCTGAAATGTCGGCCGGAATCGGCGCCGTTCTGCCCGGCGTGGAACGGCACCCGCACCACGGTGGAACGCGCCTGCCGCTTGATTGACGATGGTGCCCTGGATGGCGACGGCACGGTGGAGGCGCTGGCCAGCCGGTGCGGCGTTGGCGCCCGCCATCTTGCCCGATTGTTTCAGCAGCATCTGGGCGCATCCCCCATTGCCGTTGCGCAAACCCGCCGGGTGCAGCGGGCGATGCAGATGATCGCCCACACGCAACTGCCGATGACCGATATTGCCCATCAGGCCGGTTTTGCCTCGTTGCGACGGTTCAACGAAGTGATTGCCGCCCGCTATGGCCGCAGCCCCACTGCCCTGCGCAAGGTGCGGCCGCACAGTGTGACTTGACCAAAGCCCACCCAAGCCACTAGGCCGGGCAGTGGACAGATGGCCGAGTGGTTTAAGGCAGCGGTCTTGAAAACCGCCGTGGGTGAAAGCTCACCGTGGGTTCGAATCCCACTCTGTCCGCCATTTCGCCCTTGAATATCGACGGGCCGCAAGGATGGGCTGGCAGCGCCGATGATGTTCGATCCCACCCAGCATCCGCATCGCCGCGCTGATCCGCTCAGCGGCCGACATGTGCTGGTGTCTCCGCACCGGGCGCTGCGGCCCTGGCTGGGCCAACAGGATGCGCCGGAAGCGGCGGACCTGCCGGCCCATGATCCGGATTGTTATCTGTGCGCCGGCAATCTTCGGGTCGGCGGGGTGAGAAACCCGGATTACACCGGGCCCTATGTGTTCGAGAATGATTTCCCGGCGCTGTTGCCGCAAACGCCAGCCACCGGGGCAGCGGACGACCCGCTGTTCGTGATGGAAACAGCACGCGGCACCAGCCGGGTGATTTGTTTCTCGCCCGACCACTCGGCCACCCTGCCCCGACTGAGCCCTGCCGCCATGCGTGCGGTGGTGGATGTCTGGTGCGAACAGACCGCCGATCTGGGCCGCGACCATGCCTGGGTGCAGCTGTTCGAAAACAAGGGCGCCATGATGGGCTGTTCCAATCCGCATCCACATGGCCAATTGTGGGCGGTGAATTATCTGCCCGATGATGTGCAGCGCGAGGACGATCGCCAGCGCGCCTATTTCGCCAACCACGGCCGGGCGATGTTGCTGGATGTGGTGGACCGCGAGCTGGCGGCGCAGGAGCGCGTGGTGGTGAGCAATGATGATTGGCTGGCCATCGTGCCGTTCTGGGCGGGCTGGCCGTTTGAAACCCTGCTGTTGCCGCGTTTTGCCGTGGCCCGCATGCCTGATCTGGCCGATGTGCAGCGCCAGTCATTGGCCGATGTCATCCAGCGGCTCACCCGCACTTATGACGCGCTGTTCAACACCAGCTTTCCCTATTCCATGGGCTGGCATGGCGCGCCGTTCGATGGCGGCGACAGCAATGGCTGGCAACTTCACGCGCATTTCTATCCGCCGCTGCTGCGGTCAGCATCGATCCGCAAGTTCATGGTCGGCTATGAAATGCTCACCGAAGCGCAGCGCGACCTGACGCCCGAGCAGGCCGCCGCCCGGCTGCGTGCCGTGGCACCCTGAGGGACATGGCCATGATGCTCACCGCCAAAGCGCGTGCCGCCTCGGCCTTTCGCCGGCATTTTGGAACGGAACCGGTGATGCTGTTCCGCGCGCCGGGCCGGGTGAATCTGATTGGCGAGCACACGGACTATAATGACGGCTTCGTGCTGCCCTGCGCCATCGACCGTGATGCAGTGGTTGCCATTGGGCCTGCAGATGGCGCCGATATCAGTGCGGTTGCCTGCGATGTTGACGATGCACGGGACCAGTTTGCGCTTGGCGACACGATTGTTCCGGTGGCGGCCGGATGGGCAAATTATGTGCGTGGCATCGCCAAGATCATGCAGGACGATGGCATCGCGCTGGTGCCGGCCCAGATGGCCATTGCTGCTGATGTCCCGCTCGGATCGGGCCTGTCGTCGTCGGCTGCACTCACCGTGGCCGTGGGCAACGCGCTGGCCGGGATTGCTGGCCTGGCCATCGATCCCACCCGGATGGCCCTGCTGGCGCAGCGCACCGAGAATCTGTTCGTTGGCTGTGCCTGTGGTATCATGGATCAGCTGATTTCGGCCCAGGCGGCTGCCGGTCAGGCGCTGTTGATCGATTGCCGATCGCTGGACTGTGCACCGGTGGCGATCCCTGATGATGTGGCCATCATCATTGCCCACTCCGGCATCCGTCATGCCAACACCGATGGGGCCTATAATGAACGGCGGCGCCAGTGCGAGGCAGCCGCGCGCCATTATGGGGTCACCGCCCTGCGCGACCTCGCCGAGGACCAACTGCTCGCCGGCCGTGCCGGATTGCACGATACCAGCTATCGCCGCGCCCGCCATGTTGTCACGGAAAATGCCCGCACGCTGGCGGCGGCTCAGGCGCTGGAAAGCGCCGATCTGGCGCGGCTGGGCCAGTTGATGGCGCAATCCCACGCCTCCATGCGCGATGATTTCGAAATCACCGTGCCGGCGGTCGATCAGTTGGCGGCGATCATGGCCAGCCCCTTGAACGGCAACGGTGGCGCGCGGATGACCGGCGGCGGCTTTGGCGGCTGCGTTGTGGCGGTTGCGCCGGCTGCAAGGGTGCCGGCCGTGCTGGCCGCCATCGCCCGCGATTATCGCACCCCGGCCGGTTTGCCGGCAGACGTGTTCGTTTGCCGCCCAAGCGCCGGCGCCGGGCTGGCCTGAACCGTGCCAGCCGGCATGGACATCAACGGCTTCGACGCATCACCGATGATGGCAAAGCCCGACCAGTAATAAGGATGCGATGTTTCCAGCACGTCCATCATCCGCAACTGCGATTGGCGCAGCGCTTCGCCGACGCTGATGCGGCCCACATCGGCAAACAGGCCGGTGATCAGGGTTTTCGTCGCGTCAAAGGCATCGGGCACCGGCCAATGGCTGGCAATCACCGCCCGCGCACCAGCGCCCACAAAGGCGCGCACCAGGCCATCGAGCGCGAAATTGCCGCCGGTGGTGATGCCGGCTTCGCGTGTGGCCGAAGCGGTGGCGGCGCCGGCCGTGTCGCACGCCGAAAGGATGATGGTATCGGCATCCAGCGAGAGATCGAAAATCTCCTTGAAGCTGAGCAGGCCATCGGTGCCGGCCTTGCCAAAGCTGGTGAGCAGCGCCGGACGCGCCGGACATTCCGGGCGCGGCGCCGTCACCAGGCCGTGGGTGGCAAAATGCAGCACGCGATAATTTCTCAGGTCGCGCCGCTCCATCATGTTGGTGTCGGTAAAGCCGGTCTGGATTTCCACCGCAGATCCGGCGTTCTTCAACAGATCTGCGGCCAGCTTCAGTTCGGCTGACGAGATCGGGTGGGCCCATTCCGAAATCGGCCAATCACACTCGGTGCGCGGCGGCACGGTGCTGGCGATCACCGGCGGCGGACTGGCGGCGGCCACGGCCAACACCACGGGTGGCGGCGCGGCCTTGTTGCCCTTGCCACCCTTGCCGCGCGCCGTCGGCAACGGCGCCGGGGCTGGCGGCGGTGGCAACACGGGTGGGCGGGCTTCCACCGGAATGTCATTTTCGCCCATGCCCAGATAGGCGCGCTGGGCGCGGCTGCCGGCCAGGGTGCGCACATCGATGAACGCCTTGGGGCTGGTGGCGGTGGAGACAATATGATCCCGGCCAATCCAGGCCAGACCGCGCGCAT
>CAZHTW010000145.1:0-5543 GCA_964535865.1 uncultured Sandarakinorhabdus sp.
TGTCGGTGGACGCGCGGCTTGCCTATCGCAGTTCCGAAACCGCCACGGTGAGCAACAGCGTCGCCATCCCGGCGCGGACCATCGTTGATCTCGGCGGGCGTTACCGCTTCAAGCTGGCCGGCAACAACGCCCTGCTGCGCGTGCAGGTGAGCAATTTGTTCGATGTTGAAGGCTATGATCTGCGCGGGGCCGGCGCTTATGGCCCGATCCCCGGCCGGCTGGCGCAGGCCTATGTCACCATTGATTTTTGAACTGATCCTGCCCGATGCGGCCGCCACGCGGCGCGTTGCTGGCGCACTGGCCGGCGTATTGCGCGCCGGCGACATCATTGCGCTGCACGGCGATCTGGGGGCGGGCAAATCCACGCTGGCGCGGTTCATTCTGCAGGCGCTGGGTTGGCCGGGCGAGGTGCCCTCCCCCACCTTCACGCTGGTGCAGCCTTACGATGATCTGCCGGTGCCGGTGTGGCACTGCGATCTCTACCGTCTCGAATCGCCGGCCGAGGCCGATGCGCTTGGCCTGTTTGAAAGTGATGCCGCGCTGTTGATCGAATGGCCGGGGCGGTTGGGCCATCGCCTGCCCGCCGATGCGCTGCAACTTTGGCTGGAAGGCAGCGGTGATGCACCGCGCCGCTTGACTTGGGCAGCGCCGACGGCTTGGGAGGCGCGGTGGCCAGCAAACTTGCCGACATGATCCCGCCGCCCGGCACCGGCGCCTTCCTGAATGCCCATGGCTGGGGCGGCGCTGCCGTGCGCCCGCTGGCCGGCGATGCCAGTTTTCGCCGTTATTTCCGGGTGGAACTGCAAGGCCGCACCGCCGTGTTGATGGACGCCCCGCCCGACAAGGAAGACAGCCGGCCGTTCCTCGCCATCGGCCGCCACCTGCACGAACTGGGCTTTGCCGCCCCCCAGGCACTGGCCATCGATCTGGAACAGGGCCTGGTGCTGCTGGAGGATTTTGGCGATGATCGGGTGAACCCGGTGCTCGCCGCCGATGCCAGCGACGAACAGGCCATTTATGCAACCGCGGTCGACATATTGGCGGCCCTGCACAGCTTCCCACCGGCTGCCGTGCCGCCCTATCATCAGGCCGAACTGCTGCGTGAAGCGCGGCTGTTTCCCGATTGGTATCTGCCCGCCGTCGGCCTGGCCGAAGCGCCGGGCTATGATGCGGCCTGGGCGCCGCTGTGGCCGGCGCTGTTCACCCATCCGCCGGTGCTGGTGCTGCGCGATTATCATGCCGACAATCTGATGCTGCTGGATCGCCCCGGCCTGCAGCGCCTGGGCCTGCTGGATTACCAGGACGCGCTGGCCGGTCACCCGGCCTATGATCTGGCCAGCCTGCTGCAGGATATCCGCCGCCGCGTGTCGCCGGAACTGGAAGCCGCGATGATCGCCCGCTATGTCGCGGCGCGGAATCAGGGGCCCTTGGGCATCGATGAAGCTGCGTTCCGCACCGCCTATGCGATCCTGGCGGCGCAGCGGAACATCAAGATATTGGGCGTGTTCACAAGGCTGTATGTGCGCGATGGCAAGCCGGCCTATCCGCGCTTTCACCCGCGGCTGTGGGAACTGGTGAACGCCAATCTGGCGCATCCGGCGCTGGCCCCGGTGCAGGCCTGGTTTGATGCCCATGTGCCGGCCAGCGCCCGCCACGGTATAGAGGTGACATGATGGCCAGCGCCCGCCCGCCGTTGATGGTGAAACCGCATGTCGAATGCGTGTTGCCCCAGTCTGCCATGGTCATGGCCGCCGGGCTGGGCAAGCGCATGCGCCCGCTCACCGCCACCCGCCCCAAGCCGCTGATCGAGGTGGCCGGCCGCACCCTGCTCGATCGCGCGCTGGATAGCGTGGCTGCCGCCGGGATCGGCCATGCCGTGGTGAACGCCCATTATTTCGCCGATCAGATCGAAGCCGCGGTGCGGTCCCGCAGGGCGCCGGCGCAGATCGACATATCCGATGAACGCACTCTGCTGCTGGAAACCGGCGGCGGCATCACCAAGGCGCTGCCACTGTTGCAGGGCGAGGCGTTCTACACCATCAATGCCGACAATATGTGGATTGATGGCCCGGTCGACACGCTGCGCCTGATCGCCAACCGCTGGAAACCGGCCGAGATGGACGCGCTGCTGCTCATGGTGCCGCTGGCCCGGGCCCACGGCTATGACGGGCGCGGCGATTTCCACATGGATGGCCTGGGCCGCCTTGCGCCCCGCGCCGGCTTCAAGCTGGCACCATTCGTCTATTCCGGCCTGCAGATCATCAGCCGCCGCCTGTTCGACGGCGAACGGCAAGAGCCCTTCACCATGTGGCGCGCCTGGAACAAGGCGCTGGCCAGCGGCCGCATGTATGGCATCAGCCACCCCGGCCTGTGGTTCCACGTCGGCACCCCGGCCAGCATCGGCGAGACCGAAGCGCTGCTGCAGGAAGTTTGAGCTGTTTTCCGGAGATTGATCATGCGCCTGTTCCCCCTGTTTGCGATCGGCCTTTTGGCCACCGCCGCCACCGCGCAAGTGCCCGGCAGCCGCAATGTGGCGGCGATCAGCGGCGGCACCTACAGCGCCGATCCCGAACACACGCTGGTGATGTGGACGCTCGATCACCTCGGCTTCACGCCCTACACCGGCATCTTCGGCGGCATCACCGGCAGCCTCAGCATCGATCCCAAGCAGCCTGGCGCGGCCAGGGTGGATGTCACCATTCCGGTGATCAAGGTGACCACCGCCAGCGCCGGCCTGACCAGCCACCTGCTCCGCCCCGGCAAGGATGGCGGCAAGCCGGACTTTTTCGGCCCCGTGCCCACCGACGCGCGCTTTGTCTCCACCAAACTGGAAACCAGCGGCGAAACCGCGAAGCTCACCGGGGATTTCACCTTCAATGGCGTCACCCGCCCGATCACGCTGAACGTCACCTTCTATGGCGCCGGCAAGCTGCCCCCCCAGATGGGCGGCAAGGAAAATATCGGCTTCCGCGCCAGCGGCAGCATCAAGCGCAGCGAGTTTGGCCTGGGCTATGGCGTGCCGATCGTGGGCGACGAGGTGAAGCTGGAGATTGCCGCCGCCTTCCAGAAGTGACGGCTGCGGCCCATATCCGGGCTTGTCATTGACTTGTAACACGCGCGGCCCCATGGGCTGCCGCGTCCTGTTCTATCGTGGCGGACCAAAACGCTCGCCTGGACGGGACCAATGCAGATTTTCAGCGACGACGCGCGCATCGACGCCGTCATCACCTGGGTGGACGGCGATGATCCCGCCCACCGCGCCAAGCGCCAACGCCACCAACCGCCGGCCCAGTGCAACGCCAACGCCACCAACCCGCACCGCTGGGCCTGCAATGACGAGCTGGGCTATTGCCTGCGCTCCATCGCCAATCACGCGCCGTGGATCGGGCGGATCTGGATCATCACCGATGCGCAGCAGCCCGATCTGTCGGCCCTGCCGGCCGATCTGGTGGCGCGGGTGCGGATTGTCGATCACCTGACGCTGTTTGCCGGCCATGAAGCCGCGCTGCCCACCTTCAACTCGCTGGCCATCGAGACTCTGCTGTGGCGCATCCCCGGCCTGGCCGAACGCTTCGTCTACTTCAACGATGATGTGTTCCTCACCGGGCCACTGTTGCCCGGCGACGTGTTCCGGGGCGATGCCCCCGTGCTGCGCGGCGCGTGGGTGGATCAGAGCAGCATCGCCGCCGATCCGGCCAGCCGCGACGACCCGGCGCTGCTCAACGCACTGACCCAGATCAACGCCGCCGCACTCGCCGGCTTCACGGCAGACCGGCTGTTCCGCGCCGCCCACGTTGTCCACCCGCTGCGCCGCACCGTGCTGGCGCGCCTCTATGATCAGCACCGCGGCGCCTTCGTCGCCAACCTCGGCCACCGCTTCCGCTGCGTCTCGCAATTCCTGCCACAAGGCCTGCACAACCACGCCTGCATCGCCGCCGGCGAAGCGGTGCTGCACACGCAGGAAGACCATCTCCACCTGCGCACCGGCGCCGTGCTCGATTACCCGCTGCCGCAAGTGCGCGCCTACCTCGCCCGCGCCTGCCAACCGCAGTTCAAGTTCCTCTGCGTCAACGATCTCCCCCAGGTCGAAGCCGCCATCCCCGACACCCGCGCCTGGATCGAACGCGCGATTGCGGCGTGAGGGGTTAGTGAGAAGGGGGCCTCCGGCGGGCAGGGTCGCAGACCCTGCACCCGTTTGTCTTTGGCCGGCGCTTGATGGCAGGGTTGGGGTGGAAAGCTGACATTGATTTGGTGGGTGCGCGCCCTAAGCTGGGCGAATGACATTAGATGAACTTCGGGCCGATCTGCACGCCATACTTGCTGCCGAGGAACAGCCTTACATCGACTGGGCGATGGTTCAAGCGATGTGCCTTAGAACCATTGACCGGCTCAATACCGAGGAGCAGCCTGAATTCCCACATGAAGTTGTGTATCACTTCCTCGATGACGCGGACATTCGCCAGAGGGATGCGAGCTACGCCATTGTTCAACGTGAGCGCATAATGGCGTGGCTGACCGCCCCTAACAACTAACGTTCACAAGTCGCCGATACCGGTCGCCCATCATTTGTCATGCTGGCGAAGGCCAGCATCCATGGTGAGGCTGGGGTCAATGATAGCCACGTGTGCGCCCAGCAGACGGTGGATGCTGGCCTTCGCCAGCATGACGGAGTCTCCAAACGATCGACGGCCCCAAGAACGGACGGGTGCAGGGACTGCGTCCCTGCCCTCCGGAGGCTTCTCTTCCTTCTCTACCGCAACAGTTCACCCACCAGCGACGGCCGCCTGGCAATCATTGCCAGCAGCACTTGTGCCGGGCCGGTGGGGCGGCGGCGGCCTTGTTCCCAGTTGAGGAGCGTGCCCTTGGCGACGCCAATGCTGCGGGCGAACTGGCTTTGCGACAGCCCGGTGCTGGCCCGGATGGCGGCGACGTCGACCTGGGTCACGTTCACCTGATGCACCTGCGCGCCAGCCGTTTTGCCGGCGGCAAAGTCGAGGGCTTCGGCCAGGCCCTGGCGGATGCTGTCATAAGCGGTCATTGGCGGGCTCCATAATGATCGATCAGGGCTTTGCTGAGCGTGACCAGTTCGGCTTGCTCGGCTCTGCCCAAATTGTCCTTCTCGTTCTTGGCGAACACGGTGACGAGGAAGATCGGCATGTGTGCGCCGCCAAACACATAGACGGTGCGATAACCGCCGCTCTTGCCGGCGCCGGGTCGCGCAAAGCGAAGCTTGCGCAGGCCCCCACCGAGCGAAATTCCGGCTTCCGGGTTGGCGGCGACAAAGTCCACCAGTGCGGTGCGTTCTTCGTCGGCCATGATCGACTTGGCCCGCCGCAGGAATTCCGGCAATTCCACCACGGTCTGCAAGCGAGCCATGACTGCCATATATGCGCCGCAGGCATATACGTCAATGGCGCATAATCATGGAGAATGGGCCAGATCCCAACAAACGGGTGCAGGGTCTGCGACCCTGCCCGCCGGAGGCCCCTCTTTCTCCTCCAAAACGAAAAGGGCCGCCGCTCCACAGAGCGACGGCCCTTCTG
>CAZHTW010000146.1:0-5397 GCA_964535865.1 uncultured Sandarakinorhabdus sp.
CCTGTCCTACAGCGGCAAAGCCTGTCATGATGCTGCATGTCGCTGGCTGGTGGCGATAGACGTGCAAAAACAAGGCTGAATCCTGCCGGATTCGTCAACTGTGTCAAAATTGGCCAGGCGGCTGCCGGCGGCGGCAGCAGGGCCCCACTCCACGCTTGACCGGTGCGCGCGGCTGAGGCAGGGCAATTTTGTTATTGATTGAGGCCCCAAAATGACAAGATTCGACAAGTCAAGGCTCCCCAGCCGCCATGTTTCGGTGGGTCCGGAGCGGGCACCACATCGCAGCTATTATTATGCGATGGGGCTTTCGGAGGAAGAGATTGCCCGGCCGTTCGTGGGCATTGCCTCGGCCGGGAATGATTCGGCACCGTGCAACACCACCCTGGATGCGCAGGCCGATGCGGCGCGGATTGGCGTGAACGAGGCTGGCGGCATGCCGCGCCGGTTCAACACCATCACCGTGACCGATGGCATCGCCATGGGCCACCAGGGCATGAAAGCGTCACTTGTGTCGCGTGACTGCATCGCTGACTCGGTGGAACTGTCGATGCGTGGCCATTGCTATGACGCGCTGATCGGCTTTGCCGGTTGTGACAAGAGCCTGCCCGGCATGATGATGGCGATGTTGCGGCTGAATGTGCCGAGCATCTTTGTCTATGGCGGATCGATCCTGCCCGGCCGCTTTGAAGACAAGGACGTGACCGTGGTGGACGTGTTCGAAGCGGTGGGCGGCTTTGCGGCCGGCAACTGCCCACTGGCCCGGCTGACGGCGCTGGAGAAGGTTGCCTGCCCCGGCCATGGCGCCTGCGGCGGGCAATATACCGCCAACACCATGGCCTGTGTGGGGGAGGCGATCGGGCTTTCGCTGCCCAACACCAACATGGCACCGGCGCCCTATGGCAGCCGGGGTGATATTGCCATTGCTGCCGGCAAGCAGATCATGACCCTGATCGAGCGCAATCTGCGCCCGCGTGACATCTGCACGCGTGAAGCCTTTGAAAACGCCGCGCGCATTGTGGCAGCCACCGGTGGTTCCACCAACGCCGCCCTGCATCTGCCGGCCATGGCCAACGAATGTGGCGTGAAGTTCGACCTGTTCGACATGGCCGAGATTTTCAAGACGACGCCCTATATCGCCGACCTCAAGCCCGGCGGGAAATATGTGGCCAAGGACATGTATGATGCCGGCGGCGTTTATATGGTGCTGAAAACCCTGTTTGATGCCGGCTTCATCCATGGCGACTGCATGACCGTGTCTGGCCGCACGCTGGCCGAGAATATCGAGGAGATCAGCTGGAACCCGGATCAGAAGGTGATCTATCCGGTGTCCAGCCCGATCACCCCCACGGGCGGCGTGGTCGGCCTGAAGGGCAGCCTGGCCCCGGACGGCGCCATCGTGAAGGTGGCCGGCATGAAAAAGCTGCAATTCCGCGGCCCGGCGCGGGTGTTCGATTGCGAGGAAGACGCCTTCAAAGTGGTGGAAGAGCGCGGCATCGTGCCGGGCTGCGTGATCGTCATCCGCTATGAAGGGCCCAAGGGCGGGCCGGGCATGCGGGAGATGCTGTCCACCACCGCCGCGCTCTATGGCCTGGGCCTGGGCGAGCAGGTGGCCTTGATCACCGATGGCCGCTTCTCGGGCGCAACCCGCGGGTTCTGCATCGGGCATGTGGGGCCGGAGGCGGCGGAAGGCGGACCGATCGCCCTGGTGGAAGATGGCGACATGATCAGCATCGACGCCGAAACCGGCAGCATCGAGCTTGAGGTGGCTGCGGACGTGCTGGCCGCGCGGCGGGCGACCTGGGTGCCGCGCCGCACCGATTACCAATCGGGCGCGATCTGGAAATTCGCGCAGACGGTGGGCCCGGCGCGGCTGGGCGCGGTGACGCATCCCGGTGCGGCGGCCGAAACCCACATGTTTGCCGATATTTAAAGGACGAAGCGTTTCCTGATCCGGTCAACCGGCGTGCCGTCTTTCAGCGGCACGGCCGGCACGACTTCATGGTCGACGAAGCCCATGCGGCTGTAAAAGGTGAGGCCACCTATATTGTCACCGCGGATGGTGGCGTTGATGGCGGCAAGGCCCAGTTGCCGGGCGCATGCCATGGTGGCGGCGAACAGCGCGGAGCCAATGCCGGACTGCGTGCCGCCCAGCCGGGTGAAGGTGGCGATGTCGCCAATGTTTGCCGGCAGGAAGGGTTGCGTGCCCAGCGTCTGAAAGCCGAGCAACTGGTCATCAGTTTGCGCCACGAAACAACAGTGCACGGTGGGGCCGGTGAGATAGGCGTGGTCAAGCCGGTCGGGCGTGAACGGCGTTTCAAACGCGGTGGTGCCGCCGCGTGCGATGATGGCGTTGAGCAGTTCGGCCAGTTCGGCGGCATCGCTGCTGGCAACCGGGCGGATGGTGATGGCGGCCATGGTCAATCCAGTATCAGGTGCGGCACGAAGCGCGCCAGATTGCCGGTGATCGGGCCATCTTCGCGGATGCCGATGCCGGCGGGTGCGCCGTCCACCGTCCAGCTGCCGATCACCGGGCGCTGATCGCCGCTGCCGGGCAGGGGATAGAGGGCCTGGTACACAACGGCTTCCGCGCCATGGGGCCCGTCGGTTTGGGCTTCGCCTTCGGCGCCGATGATGCGCACATTGGCGCCTTCGCGTCCCAGGATCGGCTTTGCCACCTGCGGCCCGGCCAGCGGCGTCCGGCTGGTTTCCAGCAGATTGGGGTGGCCGGGGAACAAGTCCCACAAGATCGCCAGCATCGCCTTGTTGGACCAGAGCATTTTCCAGATCGGTTCCATCCACAAGGTGGACGCCAGGCTTTCGATCACCTGCGCGCCAAAATCATCCTGCACCAGCCATTCCCACGGATACAGCTTGCAAATGGCGCGAATCGCCCGGCCATCGAGATCGACGAAGTGGCGCAAGGCCGGATCCCAGCCGATATCATCGATGGCGATCAGGCTGGTTTCGATGCCGGCTTCGGCCGCGCAATCGGCGTGATAGGCAATGGTCACCGCGTCTTCGCCGCTGGCCTCTGCCATCGCCGCCAGATACAGGCGGCTGGTGCCCGGCGGCGGCGCAATCTCGCGCCAGCGCGCCACCAACGCGTCGTGCAGGCTGTTGAACTGGTCCGCCTCCGGGAACAGCGCCGACTTCCAGTCCCATTGCACCACGGCGGCTTCCAGCAGGCTGGTGGGTGTGTCGGCATTATACTCGAACAATTTGGGCGGGCCTTCGCCATTCCAGCCCAGATCAAAACGGCCCAGATTGAGGGCGCGCGGTTCGGCATCCCAGGCATCGCGGATGGCCTGGTGGCAGATGGCCGGAATGCCCAGTTCGTCCAGCCGGTCATAATCGATCACATGCTGGCCGGCGGCGAGATAAAGCCGGTAAAGTTCGGCGGTGGCGACTTCCAGTGTTTCCACCTGCTGCGGCGTGAAGGCCCAGGCGGCGCGCTCATCCCAATAGGGGCTGCCATCGGGCCGGCTGTGCCACACCAGCCCCAGATGGCTGACCCGGGCCTGCCAATCGGGGCGCGGGGTGCTGGCGATGCGCCTCACGAGCTGGCGCTGCGATAGGCGGAGGTGCCCAGCCCGCCGCGCACCACCCGGCCCTCCGGGCTGCGCACCTCGCCCGAGCCGGGGGTGTCGCGATAACCGCTTATGGCCTGACCCACCGCCGGCACCGCCTGGCGATTGCCGATATAGGCATGGGAAAAGCCACGGGCCGCGCTGCTGCTGTTGTTGCAATTGGCCTCTGCCACGCGGCGGCCCATGTTGTCCTTGCACAGCCGGGTGGTGGCATCATCCATGTCGGGCGTGCAGCCGGCCACGAACGCGGCCGACACCAGGCCCACCATCGGCAAGGCTGGCGGGCAACGGAAAACAGTCGATCGACGCATGGCGGCAATATAGGAAGCCAACAGCCGGGCGCCAGTGGCAGTCGCGCCAAAATCGGAAAAATGCTTGCCACCCCCGCCTGGCTTTGCAAGGGGGAAAAGATGTTCCAGATTGCACCCGGCCATCCGCTGGTGACGGTTGACATCATGCGCGCGGCGGAAGCGGCGGTGATTGCGGCCGGCACGCCGGCTCTCACTCTGATGGAGCGGGCGGCTGATGGCGCGGCGCGGGCCATCCTGGCCCATCTGCCAACACGGCAGGCGACGGTCTTGTGCGGCACCGGCAACAATGGCGGCGATGGTTATGGCATTGCCCTGCGCCTCGCCGAAGCCGGCGTGGCGGTGACGGTAGCGACCGAAGGACCGCCCACATCGGATACGGCCGCGGCCATGGCGGCGCGCTGGCAAGGGCCGGTGGTGGGTCTGCACGATGCCCCGGCGTCGCCGTTGGTGATTGATGCGCTGTTCGGGATTGGGTTGAATCGGCCGCTGGATGGCCACCACCAGGCCGCGATTGATCGCCTGCGCGGGCAGGGCCGGGTGGTGGCGATCGACATCGCGTCGGGCCTGAATGCCAATCGGGGCACGGTGCAAGGCCGGCCTTTGGCAGCCGATCTCACCATATCCTTCGCTGCGGCCAAGCTGGGCCATTTTCTGGGCGAGGGCCGCGCGCTGTCGGGCCGGGTGTGCGTGATCGATATTGGGGTGCCGGTGCAAACCAACACCACCATGGTAACGCGGCCCAAGCTGGTTGGCCCGGCGCGTTCGGCCCACAAATATGATCGCGGCTGGGTGCTGATGGTGGAAGGCGAAACCGGCCATGGCGGCGCCGCCGGCCTTGCCAGCCTGGCTGCAATGCGCACAGGTGCCGGCTTGGTTACCATTGCCGGCGAAAGCGGCGCCCTGCCGGCCCTGGCGATGATGCGCCGCAATGATGAGGAAGCGGCCAGCTTGTTGAATGATTCCCGACTGGGTTCGGTGATCATCGGCCCGGGCATGGCGACCGGCACGCGGGCGCGCGGCTGGTTGAAGCGTCTCACCTGGGCGGGCAAGCCACTGGTGCTGGATGCCGGGATCTTGCGGATGCTGGCCGAAGGCCCCATCGGCGCGCCGGCGGTGCTCACCCCGCATGAAGGCGAATTCGTGCAATTGTTTGGGCCCATTGGCGAGGATCGCGTGGCCGCGGTGCAGGCCGCGGCGCGCACCGTTGATGCGGTTGTGCTGTTGAAAGGCCCGACCACGGTGATCGCGGCGCCCGATGGGCGGGTCGCGCTGAATGTCCATTCCGCGCCCTGGCTGGCGACGGCGGGGTCAGGCGATGTGTTGTCCGGGATGGTGGCGGCCTTGCTGGCGCAGGGCTTGCCGCTGTTTGACGCGGCGTGCGGGGCGGCCTGGCTGCATGGCGATGCCGGGCAGCGCCTGGGGCCGGGGCGCATTGCCGATGACCTGGTGGCGCTGCTGCCCGAGGTGTTTGCCGGCCTGTGAATGGCCTTGTGCCCATC
>CAZHTW010000147.1:0-5004 GCA_964535865.1 uncultured Sandarakinorhabdus sp.
CCTGGATATGGCTGTTGTCGTAAATCTCGATGCGTGCCGGCGGGCCATCCAGTTCGAAGATATCGGCCAGTTCGCGCAGCAACTTGCCCTGCGTGGTGGTTTCGGCGCGGCGGCGCTGAATGGCCTCCTCGGCGTTGCGCTGGGCCTGTTCCACCAGCTTCTTCGCCGGGCCGCGCTGGGCATGGCGGATATTCACCTTGCGGCCGGCCTTTTCGGTCAAGGCTTCGGCCAGCAGGGCGGCTTCGGGCAGGGTGCGATCGAGCAGCAGCTCCTTCGGCGGCGGCAATTCCTCATAAAGCTGGGCGAGGAAGCTCTGCATGACCTCGGCTTCGTCCACGCCTTCGGTGTGGCTGGGGAAAAAGCTGCGATGGCCCCAGTTCTGGCCGCCGCGGATGAAGAAGATCTGCACGCACATGGCGCTGCCATCGGTGGCCATGGCGATCACATCGGCTTCGCTGGCCGCCCCTTCGGCGTTGATGGCCTGGCTGCCCTGGATGAAGGTGAGCGCCTTCAGCCGGTCGCGCAGCACGGCGGCGGTTTCAAAGTCCATGGCCTCGGCGGCGGCGGTCATGGCGCCGGCCAGCTTTTTCTGGGCCTCCTGCGTGCGGCCGGACAGGAAGCCCTTGGCATCCTCCACCAGTTCGGCATAGCCGCTGTCGCTGATGCGGCCGACGCATGGCGCCGAACAGCGCTTGATCTGATAGAGCAGGCAGGGGCGGCTGCGGTTGGCAAAGAAACTGTCGGTGCAGCTGCGGAGCAGGAACACCTTCTGCAGCGCGTTCAGCGTGGCATTCACCGCGCCGGCGCTGGCGAACGGGCCATAATAACTGCCCTTGGCCACCCGCGCGCCGCGATGCTTGGAGATGCGCGGGAAATCATGATCAGCGCGCAGCAGGATGAAGGGGAAGCTTTTGTCGTCGCGCAGCAGCACATTATAGGGCGGGCGATAGCGCTTGATCAGCTGGGCTTCCAGCAGCAGCGCCTCGGCCTCGCTGTTGGTCGTCACAATCTCCATCGAACGCGTCTGCGCCACCATGCGTTGCAACCGGCGGGGCAGGCGGCTGACCTGGGTGTAGTTGGTCACCCGGTTCTTGAGCGTGCGCGCCTTGCCGACATAGAGCACATCGCCGCCGGCATCGATCATGCGATAGACGCCGGGCCGCAGCGGCAGGGTTTTCACCACGGCACGGATCGTCTCGACACCGCGATCCAGATCGGGTGCCTCCTTGCCGCGCACCGTCCAGGTTTGCGCTTCTTCGGAAAATCGGTCGGGCGTTTCGGTCATGCCCGCTTGCCGATAGCCGGGCTGACATGGCGAATCCACATCTGCCTGCTATGGCGACATCATGATTCGCATCGCGCCGCTGCTCCTCGCCCTTGTCCTGTATGGCTGCCATGCGCCGCCGGCCAATGTCACGGCGGCTCCGCCCGCCGCTGTCACGGCGGAAGCTCCAAGGCCTGCAGACGCACCGGTGATCCTGATCTCGGTGGATGGCCTGCGCGCCGATTATCTGCAGCGCCGCGTCTCGCCCACGATCAACGCCCTGGCCGCACGCGGGGTGACCACGGCCGCGATGCGCCCCAGTTTTCCCAGCCTCACCTTCCCCAACCACTATACTTTGGTCACCGGCCTGCGGCCTGATCGCCATGGCATCGTCAACAACAATATGGACGATCCCGCGCTGGGCCGCTTTGCCCTGTCGCGGCGCGAAGCGGTGGAAGATGCGCGCTGGTGGAACGATGCCGAACCAATCTGGGTGACGGCGGAGCGGGCCGGCCTGGCCACCGCCACCATGTTCTGGCCGGGCAGCGAGGCGGCCGTGCGCGGCGTGCGGCCCGGCCGCTGGCTGCCGTTTGACGGCAAGATGCCCAACACCGCCCGGGTGGCCCAGGCGCTGGCCTGGCTGGATGCCACGCCCCGTCCGCGCTTCCTCACCATCTATTTCGACACGGTGGATCATGATGGCCATGAATTCGGCCCCGATTCGGCCGAGGTGAACAGGGCGGTGGCCGAAGTGGATGCGCGCATTGCCGATCTGCTCGCCGGGCTGCAGGCGCGCGGGATCGATGCCAATATCGTGCTGGTTGCCGATCATGGCATGGCACAGGTGAGCAATGATCGCCGCATCCTGCTCGATGCGCTGGTCAATCCGGCCGCTGTGCGTCTGGTGGCCGGTGGGGCGTTGGCGGCGATCAACCCGGCGCCGGGGCGCGAGGCCGAGGCCCGCGCCGCCCTGCTGCGCCCGCACCCGCACATGAGCTGCCACGACAAGGCCGATGTGCCACCGGCGCTGCATTATGGCCGCCACCGCCGCGTGCCGGCCATCATCTGCATTGCCGAATCCGGCTGGATGATCTGGCTTTCGGCCCCCACGCCCGAACAGGCGGCGCGGCCGCTGGGCGGCATGCATGGTTATGATCCGGCCCATCCTGACATGGCGGCGGCATTCGTCGCGGCCGGGCCGGCCTTCCGCGCCGGCGCGGTGCTGCCAGCGTTCGACAATGTGCATGTCCATCCGCTGCTGCTGCGCCTGCTGGGGCTGAAGCCGATGGCCACGGATGGCGATGCGGCGGTGCTGGAACCGGCCCTGCGCTGAACTGCACGTTGCGCATTGCGGCGCGACGTTTTACGCGGCGCGCCTGATGAGCCAGGTTCCAACGCAAACAGCGATCATCACCGGCGGTGCCAAACGCATCGGCGGCGCCATCACCCGCGCGCTGGCCGATGATGGCTGGCACGTGCTGATCCACTGCAACCACAGCCGCACCGAGGCCGAGGCGCTGGCCGCCAGCCTGCCGCACGCCAGCGTGGTCGCTGCCGATCTGGCCGATCCGGATGCGGCCGCCCACATCATGGCTGTCACTGCCGGGCTGCCGCCGGCCCGCCTGCTGGTCAACAGCGCCAGCCGGTTCGTGTATGACCGGATCGAGGATTTTGACGCGGACGATTTCGATCTGCACATGGCGGTGAATCTGCGCGCGCCGGCGCTGCTCACCCGCGCCTTTGCGGCGGCCCTGCCCGACACGCTGGCCCGGGCGGCGCTGGTGGTGAATCTGCTCGATGCCAAGCTGGCCAGCCTGAACCCGGATTATTTCACCTACACCTTGTCCAAGATCGGCTTTGCCGGCCTGACCGAGCTGACGGCGCGATCCTATGCGCCGCGGCTGCGCTGTGCCGGCATTGCGCCGGCGGTCACCCTGGTCTCCGGCCCGCAAAGCCGGGAGAATTTCGAAGCCGTGCACGCTCTCAACCCGTTGGGACGCGGCGTCACCGTGGATGAAATCGTCACCGCGCTGCGCTTCATCATCGCCACGCCCACCTTCAACGCGCAAACCATCGTGCTGGATGGCGGGCAACGCCTGCTTGGCTTGCCGCGCGATGTTGCCCATATGATTGATCTGTAATGCCTGATTCTGTGCCGCCCCCCACCTTCATTGCACCGCAGCCGCCCGGCCTGGTGCCGCAGCGCCTGGCGATTCGCACCCGCAAGCTGTTCCTTGAAGATTTCGATGTGCCGGTGGATATCGGCTTTCACGATTTCGAAGTGGGCAGCCCGCAAACGTTGCGGATGAACATCGAAGTGTGGGTGGATGCCGGCCATTTTCCCGCCACCGATACGGTGGCCGAAGCCTGGGATTATGATTTCCTGCGCCAAGCCGTGCTGCGCCTGGTGGAAGGTCGCCGGTTCAACCTGCAGGAAACCGTGGTGCACGCCATTTATGATCTGGTGGCGGCGCGCAATGGTGTGGTGGGCCTGCGCGTGTCCACCCGCAAGCCGGATGTCTATCCCGATTGCCGGGCAGTGGGCGTGGAGCTCTCCAGCTTCTGACCCGTGCGCCCGCACGGGCCCAGGCTGGCCAGGGCGTCCCGCCAGTCCCGGGCCAGGGCAACATCATCGCCGCCGGCCGCAATGGGCAGCGTGGCGGGCAGGAAACAGGCAAGGCGATACCACAGCAAGCTGTTCGGCCGCACCGCTTCGGCTGATTCATCGATGATGTCGCCGCGCGCCACCGCCACCCGGCGCTTTTCGCCGGGGCGGTTCTGCACCACCAACGTGGCCGGCTTGCCATCGGCGCTGGTCAGGAAAAACTGGCTCTCGCTCTCACCTGCCACCGTGCCATCGGCACGGAAACCGTTGCTGACCCCGGTGATCACCGGCACCTGGCCCGATCGCTGCTCGGCCACGATGGCCCGCACCTGATCGGCCAAGGCAGGATCAAACGGCTGCACGGCGCGATTCGACACAAGCCGTGTGCCACCACCGGCACCAGGCGCGGTGACAAAGGCCAATATGTCCATGCCCCTGGCCTTCGGCGGCTTGCCCGCTGCATCGGCCGGCGCATCCCACAGCCAGGCCAGCGTGGCCCCGCTCGCTTGCGGCGCCACCAGCAGATTGGTGATGCTGGCTGTCACGGCCAGCCGCACCCGCCCCGGTCGCGCCGCCGCAGCCGGGCGCGGCACCAGCGCCCGCGTGATGGTGGCGCGGACGATCATCGGCGATGCCAGCACCAGATCGGCAACATCGGCGTAACCGGCCAGCCGGTCGGGGTTGGGTGCTGCCGCGCGAGCCGCCACCGGCTGCGCGACGGCCGGCGCGAATATGCCAGACAAAATCAACAGCATGGGCAGAATCAGCGTGCGCATGGCCAGATGCTATGGAGATTTGGCCGCCAATCGCAACCTGCCTGCCACAATGGAGGGGAACAAAGCCCTAACATCGGCCGGCAAACGACGTAGGAGCGCCAAGCAAGGCCGGAATGTGGCAAAAAGGCGGTTGCGGCTGCCCCAAGCTTGCGGTTAGAGGTAACCCCGAGGGATGACGCAGGGTTTGAGGGGGGTCCTCTGTCCGCGGCTTGCCCAGTGACAAGGGAGTGCCAAACCAGCCATGTCGTACATGGACACACCTGGGATGACCAAGAACCGGCAGATCGCGCTGGTGGGCGTCGCCGTCCTGCACGTGCTGCTCGGTTATGCCATCGTTACCGGCTTCGCCATTTCGGTGA
>CAZHTW010000148.1:0-4986 GCA_964535865.1 uncultured Sandarakinorhabdus sp.
GCCGACCGGAATCGGGAAGCTGCGCGGTTCGGCCAGCGTGTCGGAAATGGCGGTGAGTTGCAGGAACAGATCATGGGTGCCGCAGATCGGCCGATCACCCTTCAGCGTGTTCTGATTATAGGGGTCTTTCCAGTTGGACTTGACCAGCCCCAGGGTTTCGATGAGCCGCCAGCGATCCGGCACCGGCAGGTGATCGGCGGGGAAATCGCCCTGTTTCGGCCAGGCCACCGCGCCCTGATTGGCCTGCACCACCGGGTCCCACGTGCTGGGTCCGCCGGGGCCGGGCACGCGGCGGCCAGGCAGATTGCCGGCATCGGGATCACCCGGCGTTGCGGCCTCCTCGGCCGGCAACCGGTCCTTGGGCGGCGCCACCTTGGCGTAACAGTCAAACCATTTGCCAAACGGCTTGGCCATGGCCGGGGCTGCGCTGCCCAGCAGCGCCAGCGCCAAAAGATTGCGCAGCTCAGCGCGCCTGGCAGACATTATGTCCACTCGTGTCAAGCAACGGTGCGAACAGGCAGCTCCAACTGACCAGCAGCCCTGCTGTCGTCCATGCGATGAAACCGGCGGGACGGATCATTTCAGCGCCCGCGCCCGGGCGGCGATCTGGCCCAATGCCGCACGGAAGGCCGGCGGATCCCAGCGGTTGGCATCGCGCACAAGCGCATAGGCGCGATCAAGATCCGGCCGCAGCGTCAGCGCGGCACCGCGATCCACCTGACCAGCGGCAACCATTGCGTTCAACAGCGTGTCCGCCGCCATCACCGCCTGCGCACCGCCCTGATAATCGGTGTAAGCCCAAGCATTTCCCGTCAGCACGGCATCGATCAGCGCGAAGGTCTGCGACCGGTCAAAACGTGCCCCGGCAAGGCGTTTGGCCAATGTGGCGGCCGTGCCCTTCAGGGCCGCCGCCGCTTTCATGGCCCCTGCGCGGTCACCGCCCAAGGCGGCGTGGAAGGCGCGGGACTGGTTTTCAAGGCTGCGCGCCAAATCGGGCGCGGCCACGCGCGCGGCAGCGACCAGCATGATCATCTGTTCGTCATTCCACACCGGTTGGCCGGGCGGGATTGGCCGCCAACCGTTGCGGCGCGCCACCAGCGGCGCGGCGGGATCGTCGCTGAATGTGCGGTGGCAACTGCGGCAATCATAAAAATAATAATCGGGGCCGGTGACGCTGGCCGAAGCAGCCGGCAACAGGCTCAAGGCCCGCTCCACCGCCAGCGCCTGGCCCACCGCCCAGGTCTTCACCCCGCCGGCCACGCCCTTGCGGGCGCGGTAGTCAGCGTCTTCATCATGGTGGGATTGCAGGCTGGTGAACAGGTCAAGCTCAAACGCGACGCGTGGATGGCCGGCTGCCATGATGCGGTGAAACACGAACTGGCCCGGCTTGTCCGATCCGAAATGACAATCAAGGCAAACCCCGGCGCGCACGGCGGGATCATTCATCGCCCACATGCCCTTTGTCACATTGTCCGCATTGCTGGCCTTCACGCTGGCGTGGCTGGCCAGCCAGTTCGACGATCCGCCGTGGCAGGCTTCGCAGCCAACCCCATCGCTCTGCTGCCATTTCGGCCCGCGCACCGGAGCGGGGTCGCCGTGGCAATTGATGCACTCCGCACTGGCCGCCACATTTGCGATGCCCAGCCGTTTGCCGATGGCCTGGGCGCGGGGTTCCATAAGCACCTTCCACGCCCGGCTGTGCACCCCGGTCAGGCTGGCCGGATTGCTCCAGGTCAACACTTCATTCTGACGCACGCGCGGGCCGGTGGCCTCCTGCCGGCCATGGCAGGTGGAGCCGGCGCAGGTGGCAACGCCCTGATGCAACGCACGATCATGCGGGGCAGCGAACACGGGAGTGCCCAGCGCCAGCATGGCCATGACAGCCAGAAAAGGCGCAATCCGGCCGATGCATGCAGCCAATGCCACAGTTGCCGTCGCTGACGCGCGATTCGCTGTTCCCTGAACGTGCACGCTCACTGTCCCCCCGGTGCGGCATAGCGTAGCAAACCAGCCCATTGATGCAAGGCTTTGCACGGGTTGAACATCCCGAATCGGCAATTTCGCGTCGGCCACAGATTCACATTGCGGGCCGGGGACGGCTGTGATTATCTCCCGCTGCATTTTGGGAGGGATTGGGGTTTCACCCGGCCCGGCAGAGGCCAGCCCCTTCCATGCCATTGGGGAGAGATGCTGTGGACCTGCGTGCAAACCTTGCGGCCGTTTCGATCAGAGCCATGATCGATGCCAGGCCAGCAGCCGAAGCGCTGCGGGAAATCGCGCTGCAATGCAGCGGCCTGCACGTGATCGCGGCCGACAATATCGCCTCCAAGGCCCCGATGGAGGATATCGAAGGCAATATACTGGCCGCTGATGTGTTCGGCTGGACTGGCGAGAATGAACATTGGTGGAAAGACAGCAAGCTTGCCCTGTCCTCCCCACTGCCGCGCGCCTGCCGTTATGAATCCGAAGTATTCTGGGCCAACGCCAGCGGCTTTTTCACCCGCCAGCCCAACCCCTATCTTGATGAAATGAATCTTGAGAATTTCGAGAAGCGCGCGCTGACCAAGGCCGCCATCGTGGTGCCGGTGCATCTGCCGTTCGGCCAGATTGGCGCGGTGTGTTTTGTCAGCCGTGATCCGGGTCGCATTGATCTTTCGGCTGAATATGATGCCTATGCCGATGAACTTGCGCTGCTGTCGCACCGGTTCCTGGCCGGTTACGTGAAGGCGCACCGCACCCGCCGCTGGCTGCCGGGCGATTGCCAGCTCACCAAGCGCGAGGTGGAATGCCTGCGCTGGGCCAGCATCGGCAAGACCGACAAGGAAATCAGCCTGATCCTGTCGCGCAGCCACGCCACCGTGCGCTTCCACATCCAGAATGCCGGCGAAAAACTGAACGCCGTGAACCGCAGCCAGACCATCTTCAAGGCGGCCCAGCTCGGTTATCTGGGCGCTGCCGCCTGATTGGTCCGCAATCCGTTCATGGCGCATGAAGCCGGCGGGGTGTAAGGCCCCGGCCATGCGCAGCCTCTTTCTGTTTGCCCTGTTGCTGGCCACTCCCGCCGGTGCCACCAGCCTTGCCGACGTGGCGGCATCGTTGAAAGGCACCTCCAGCCTTGCCGCCGATTTCGTGCAGCAGGGGGCCGACGGCCGCACACTGACGGGAAAATTGTGGCTGGCCCGGCCTGGAAGGGTGCGCTTTCAATATGACAAGGCGCCGATGCTGCTGGTTGCCGATGGCCGCACCCTGGCCTTTGTCGATTATGAGGTGAAACAGGTCAGCCGCTGGCCGGTACGCAAGACGCCGCTGCAGATCTTGCTGGCAGCCGAGCCCGATCTGGCACCATTGGCCCGCATCACATTTGATTCGGCCGGCTTGATCGAGGTGGCGGCCCGCGATCCCAAGCGGCCGGAGTTCGGCACGCTGCAAATCCGCTTCACCCGCTCGTCCGCTGCCCCGGCCGGCCTGGCCCTGGCTGGCTGGACCGCACTTGATGCGCAGGGCGGCCGCAGCGAAGTGCGGCTGGCCAATGTGCGTTATGGTGCCAGCATGGCCGGAGTGGATTTCAGCTTTGTTGATCCGCGCAAGGTGGTGCGCTGACTGGCGCAAGTTTTTCCGGCAAAGGCCGTTTCCGTTCATGGGACGGAAAGGTCAGGTCGGCCATATACGTCCTCACAGCCGGTGTTTGGCGGTTCGGGTTTTCGCCCCTGTTGCCCGGAACGTACGCGTAACCACCATCGGCTGCATGCGTGACGAGCGCAGACAAGACCCCCGGCACCCGCCCCCGGTGCCGGGGGTTACTTGTTTCGCGGGGCATGACTTTTGCGAGGGGTGATTTTTCCCTCGCCAGCCTCTAGAGAGGCCGCCATGAGCACAGACACACTCTTTCGTCCGTTTGCCCTCAAGGGCCTCACCCTGCCGAATCGCGTCGTGATGGCCCCGATGACGCGCAGCTTCTCGCCCGCCGGGCAGCCGGGGGCCAATGTCGCCGAATATTATCGCAAGCGTGCCGCTGGCGGCGTGGGCCTGATCATCACCGAAGGCACTGCGGTGGAACGCATTGGTGCTGCCAATGATCCCAATGTGCCGCATTTCTTCGGGCAAGCGCTGGATGGCTGGGGCAACGTGGTAAGCGCAGTGCACGGCGAATCGGGGATGATCGCGCCGCAGTTGTGGCATGTCGGCGCGCTGCCCAACCGCCGCAATCCCAAGGACGAAGAAGCCGAAAGCCCGGCTGGCCTCTACATGCCCGGCAAGAGCAACGGCCGCGCCATGAGCGATGGCGATGTGGCCGATGCGATCGCCGCCTTTGCCCGTGCCGCCGCGGATGCCAAGCGGCTGGGCTTTGATGCGGTCGAACTGCATGGCGCCCATGGTTATCTGATCGATCAATTCTTCTGGGGCGCGACCAACACCCGCAGTGATCGCTGGGGTGGGGACACGCTGCCGCTGCGCGCGCGCTTTGCCGTGGAACTGCTCAAGGCCGTGCGTGCCGCCGTTGGACCGGATTATCCGGTGATCATTCGCCTGTCGCAATGGAAGCAGCAGGATTTTGCCTTCCGCTTGGCACCAACGCCCGATGAACTGGCCGCATGGCTGGGGCCGCTGGCCGATGCCGGCGCCGATGTGTTCCATTGTTCGCAACGCCGATTCTGGGAACCGGAATTCCCTGAACTTGATGGGGCTGAGGGGCTCAACTTTGCCGGCTGGGCCAAGAAGCTCACGGGCGTCCCCACCATCACCGTGGGCAGCGTGGGCCTTTCTGGTGAATTCATCGCCGGCATGGGCGGCGAATCCTCGCAACCGGCCAGCCTGGATGGCCTGCTGGCTCGACTGGAGCGCGACGAATTTGATCTGGTGGCCGTGGGCCGCGCCCTGATTGTCGATCCGGATTGGGCGATGAAGGTGCAGAGTGGCCGCTTCGCTGAGCTGACGGATTACACCGCCCAATCATTGATGTCATTGGTGTGAGCCGGCGCATGTGGC
>CAZHTW010000149.1:0-4841 GCA_964535865.1 uncultured Sandarakinorhabdus sp.
TCTATCCGCAACACGCCAGCCGCTCAACCATTGCGCGGCAAAGGCTGGCGTGATGTGATGGTGCGCGCGGCAGGGGGAGCCAGAGATCATGCCATTGTCTGACTATAGCTGCAGCCCATTCACGGCCGGGCCCTACACACGGCCGGTCTATCGTCGCGGGGCGGGGCCGGCCGTGATCGTCATCCATGAAGTGCCGGCCCTGCACACGCTGGTGATTGATTTTGCGGATCGGTTGGCCGCGGCGGGGATGACCGTGTTCTGCCCCAGCCTGTTCGGCACACCGGGCTCGGTGCCCACCAAGGCGGCGGCGGCGAAGCAGTTGTTCCTCAACATCTGCATCCGGCGGGAATTTTCGGCTTGGTCCGATGGCCGCTCCAGCCCGATTGTCGATTGGCTGCGGGCGCTGGCGAAACAGGCGCATGATGAATGCGGCGGGCCCGGTGTGGGTGCCATCGGCATGTGCTTCACTGGCGGCTTTGCGCTGGCGATGATGACTGAGCCCAGCGTGATCGCCCCGGTGCTGAGCCAGCCCAGCTTGCCGATCAAGGGCGCCAAGACCGGCAGCATTGATGCCACAGCGGCCGAAATCGCCTGCGCCCGCCGCCGGTTCGAAGCGGAAGATCTGTCGCTGCTGGCTCTGCGCTATCGGTCGGACGCGCTGGTGCCCGATGCCCGGTTTCGCCGGTATGAACGCGAATTTCCCGGCCGGGTGGAAAGCATCGAACTGGCGGATGCAGACGCGCGCACCGGCACTGGCATGGCGCCGCACAGTGTGCTGACCGTGCATCTGCCCGAGTCCGGCCCCGGCAAGGCCGCCGAAACCCGGGTGATCGCTTTCCTGCAGCAGCGGTTGGGCCTGGCTGGCAGCATCGCCCCTTGATTGCCGGCCCGAGTGCCGGCACAGCGGCCGCGCGTTTGCAACCACAGGATTCCAGTGATGTCGTCTACTGCCAGCCTTGCCGCCCTTGCCGCCACCATTGCCGTGGTGGCCGTATCCAGTGCCGCTGCGCAGCAGGCAGTGCTGCCCGGCGGCACCCGCGTCACCGACACCAGGGCTGGCACCGGCGCCATGGCGGAACCGGGCCGGGCGGTGGCCGTGCACTACACTGGCTGGCTGTATATCGATGGCATGAAGGGCAAGAAGTTCGACAGCTCGCGCGACACCGGTCGGCCGTTCATCTTCACGCTCGGGATGGGTGAGGTGATTCTGGGCTGGGATGAAGGTGTGGCGGGCATGAGGGTTGGCGGCACGCGCACGCTGATCGTGCCGCCCCAGGCCGGTTATGGCGAGAATGGCGCGGGGGAGACGATTCCGCCCGGTTCCACCCTGATCTTCGAGGTTGAACTGTTGGCCGTGCAATAATCCGGCCGGCCCTCACTCATTGCCCCGGCGGCCTCACGTCAACAATTGTTCACGTTGAATAGCGCTTTGCGCTGCCTGATTTTCTGATAGGCTGCGACATATTGGCCGAACAAGCTGGCGATCAAGCTGCGGCGGCCAAATGTGCTGTGCCTGCGCGCGGTGCGTTGGGCAAACGGGGGGACTGACCATGGGCGTTCATGAACATGTTGATCTGAATGGCTTTATCGAAGGCGTGAAGCGGCGCAATCCGGGCCAGCCGGAATTTGCCCAAGCCGTCACCGAAGTGGCCGAAGACATTTTCGATTTCATGGGCGACAAGGTCAAATATCATGAGGCCCAAATCCTGCGCCGCATTGCCGAGCCTGATCGGGTTATTTCCTTCCGCGTCTGCTGGCAGGATGACAAGGGCAATATCCGTGTGCAGCGCGGCTGGCGCGTTCAGAACAACAATGCCATCGGCCCCTACAAGGGCGGCATCCGTTTCCACCCGTCGGTCACGGAAAGCGTCCTGAAGTTCCTGGCCTTTGAGCAGACCTTCAAGAACGCGCTGACCGGCCTGCCGATGGGCGGCGGCAAGGGCGGCTCCAATTTCAACCCCAAGGGCAAGAGCGCGAATGAGATCATGCGCTTCTGCCAAAGCTTCATGACCGAGCTGTATCGCCACATCGGCGCCGATGTGGACGTGCCGGCCGGCGACATCGGCGTGGGCGGCCGCGAGATTGGTTACATGTTCGGCCAATACAAGCGGATCACCAACCAGTTCACCGGCGTGCTCACCGGCAAGGGCCTGGAATGGGGCGGCAGCCTGATCCGTACCGAAGCGACGGGTTATGGCGCGGTGTATTTCCTGCAGAACATGCTGAAATCCAAGGGCATGGACGTGGCCGGCAAGTCGGCTGTGATTTCGGGTTCCGGCAATGTCGCCACCCACGCCGCCGAAAAGATCGTCCAGCTGGGCGGCAAGGTGCTCACGCTTTCGGATTCGGAAGGCTTTATCCACGATCCCGATGGCATCACCCAGGAAAAGATCAACTGGGTGAAGGATTTGAAGAATGTGCGCCGTGGCCGCATCTCGGAATATGTGAACGAATTCAAGGGCGCGACCTTCCATGGCGGCGGCGCGAGGCCGTGGGGCGTGGCCTGTGATCTGGCCTTGCCCTGCGCCACGCAGAATGAACTGAACGGCGCTGAGGCCAAGATCCTGCTGGCCAATGGCTGCATCGCGGTGGCCGAAGGCGCCAACATGCCCACCGATCTGGATGGCGTGCATGTCTTCAAGGCGGCCAAGATCCTTTATGCGCCCGGCAAGGCATCCAATGCTGGCGGTGTGGCGGTGTCTGGCCTGGAAATGAGCCAGAACAGCGCCCGCATGAGCTGGAAGGAAGAAGAGCTTCAGGAAATGCTGAAGGACATCATGGTCGGCATCCACGATCGCTGCCTGGAATATGGACGCGATGCATCGGGGCACACCGACTATGTAAAGGGTGCCAATATCGGTGGCTTCAAGAAGGTGGCCGATGCCATGCTGGCGTTTGGCGTGGTGTAAGGCGGAGGCCAAACGGAGGGCAGGGGCATGAACGGGATCATCGATCGGCGCGTCTGCGCACAGATCGATGGCCCGTTCGTGCTGTTCCTGATCGGCATCCGCATCAATCGGCTGTGGAAGCTGAACAGCTGGCTGCCCACCTTTCAGGCCATGGGGCCGATGATTGCCGAACTGTCGCGCAAGCCCGAACTGGGCCTGCTGCACAACCGCACCCATTTCGGCTTTCCGGCGACCATGCTGGTGCAATATTGGCGCAGCGTGGACGCGCTGCAGGCCTTTGCCACGTCCCGGGATCAACTGCATCTGCCGGCCTGGCAGCGCTTCAACAAGGCGGTGGGTTCCAACGGCGATGTCGGGATCTGGCATGAGACCTATCTGATCAATCCCGGCGATTATGAAAATGTTTACAACAATATGCCGGCCTGGGGCCTGGGCCGCGCCGGCACCATCCATGATGCCGTGGGCCCGCGCGCCCGTGCCGACGGGCGCCGGCAGGTTCAGCAAATGACAACGGGGGAATGACCAATGACCAAAGCTTCTGACCTGCTGGTGCAATGCCTTGAAGAAGAAGGCTGCGAATATGTGTTTGGCGTGCCGGGCGAGGAGAATCTGGATTTCCTCGACAGCCTCGAGCGCTCCACCAAGATCCGCCTCATCCTCACCCGTCATGAACAGGGCGCCGGCTTCATGGCCGCCACCTATGGCCGCCACACCGGCAAGGCGGGCGTGTGCGTCGCCACTTTGGGCCCCGGCGCAACCAACTTTGTGACCGCGGCGGCCTATGCCTTTCTGGGCGGCATGCCGATGCTGATGATCACCGGGCAGAAGCCGATCAAGAAATCCAAGCAGGGCCGGTTCCAGATATTGGACGTGGTCGACATGATGCGGCCGATCACCAAATATACCCACCAACTGGCCAGTGCCGACAATATCCCGGCCCGCACCCGTGAAGCCTTCCGGCTGGCGCAGGAGGAAAAGCCCGGAGCCACCCACCTGGAACTGCCGGAAGACATCGCCCATGATCCCACCGACGCGGTGCCCTTCAAGCCCAGCTATGCCCGCCGGCCGCTGGCCGATTCAAAGGCGGTGCTGGCGGCGGTGCGGGCCATCGAGGCGGCGAAATCGCCCATCCTGGTGATCGGCGCCGGTGCCAACCGCACCATGACCAGCAAGATGCTGCTGGAATTCGTTGAAAAGACCGGCATTCCGTTCCTGACCACCCAGCTGGGCAAGGGCGTGATCGATGAGCGCCACCCGCAGTTCCTGGGCTGTGCTGCGCTGTCGGCCGGGGATTTCGTCCATGCCGCGATCCGGCGGGCCGATGTGATCGTCAACGTTGGCCATGACGTGATCGAAAAGCCGCCCTTCTTCATGAATGGCGATGCCACCACGGTCATCCACATGAGCTTCCGTTCGGCGGAGGTGGACCCGGTCTATTATCCGCAGATCGAGGTGATCGGCGATATCGCCAACGCGGTGTGGCAGCTGAAAGAAGCGATCCGGGTGCAGCCACACTGGGATTTCGCCGCCATGCTGGCCGCCCGCGCCGCCGAAGTGGCCCATCGTGACGCCGCGGTGGACGACAAGCGCTTCCCGATCTATCCGCAATATCTGGTGAATGAAATCCGCAAGGCGATGCCCAATGATGGCATCATCGCGCTGGATAACGGCGTGTACAAGATCTGGTTCGCCCGCAATTACACCGCCTATCACCCCAACACCGTGCTGCTCGACAACGCGCTGGCCACCATGGGCGCCGGCCTGCCATCGGCCATGGCCAGCAACATGGTCTATCCCGATCGCAAGGTGATGGCGATCTGCGGCGATGGCGGCTTCATGATGAACAGCCAGGAAATGGAGACCGCCGTCCGCCTGAAACTGAACATCACCGTGCTGATCCTCAACGATGGCAGCTATGGCATGATCCGCTGG
>CAZHTW010000150.1:0-4756 GCA_964535865.1 uncultured Sandarakinorhabdus sp.
GGCACGGGCGGCACCGGCGATCTCGGTGGCCAGCACGCCCGCGCCAAAGCGCACGAACCCGGCCACCGGCACGAACCCGGCGGCAGCATCCCGCACCCATGGCCGCGCCCGGCGCACACCGGCCAGCCAGATCGGCGTGGTGAGCAACTTGGGCAGCACGATGGCAAAGGCGATGCTGGCCGGATCGGGCCAGGCCAGCACCAGCACCAGCGTCAACACATGATCGGCCAGGGTTTGCGTGGCACCAATGCGCGCGGTGGTCGTCAGGCGGCCTTCACGCATCAGCAGGAACACCTGCACCAGCCCGGCCGGCATGGTGAGATAGACCAGGCTGAGCAGGGCCAGCATGGCGGCGGCCGCCGGCTGGGTGAAGGCCAGCGCGCCGGCCAGTGCCAGTTGCAGCGCCGAAATGATCGGGCACCAGATCCAGAACAGGCGGTGGGCGCTGTTGCAGGTTGCGTCCAGCAGCGCATCGGGCGCCGCGATGATCCGCTGGCCAATGCCGGCGTTGGCCAGCACGCGCACCAGCTCAAACAAGGACAGCGCCAGGGCCGCGGCGCCCATCATGTCGGGCGACAGCCGGCGCGCAATCACGATCACCGTGAGGATGCGGGTGACCCGCACCACCAACTCGGCCGAGCCATAGGCCGCCAGACCGCGCAGCAGGGCGCTGCCGTCTGCGGTCTTGCTGGCCAGGGAAAACGGCAATGGCATGAGGTGATCCTTGTGACGGCCAGGATCGGCCGTTCTGGCCATTGCATTTCAAGAAACGTGCCAACCGGCCTGTCAGACTGATCCGGGCCGACGCAGCCGCCCTGCCACCGAATTTTTTGCAGATTGCGACGCTATTTCATGTCGATTTGACCGATTGTTGCAGAACGCGACGACCCGTTGACCGACTGGCGCTGGACGAAAAGTTGGCACGTTTCATGCTGAACAGGAGGCGAAACAAACAGGGGACCAAATATGCGCCAAACTCACGACTTCGAAACCAGGGCCGCCGCGCTCGAAACGCCGCTGTTCAACATGTCGCTGCTCGATGCCAGCCGCGATGAAACCGCCGACGCGCTGGTCAACCTGGCCGATCAGCGCGTTCCCATGGTGGTCAACTTCGTCAACGCCCATTGCGTCAACATGGCCACCCAGCGCGATGATTATGCCGCCACCCTGCAGGACAGCGACGCGCTGTTGCCCGACGGATCAGGCATCCGCCTGGCCGCCCGGCTGGCCGGCACCAACACCGGCGACAATCTGAATGGCACCGATCTGTTCCCGCTGGTGTGCGAACGCGCCGCCGCGCGCGGCACGCCGATCTTCCTGCTGGGCGGCCGCCCCGGCATCGCCGCTGCCGCTGCGGCGGCCATGAAGGTGCGCTTTCCGGCACTGCAGATTGCCGGCACCCAGCATGGTTATTTCAGCGACAGCGAAAATGATCAGGTGGTCGACATGATCAACGCCTCCGGCGCGGCGATCCTGTTTGTCGGCTTTGGCGTGCCCCGGCAGGAATTGTGGATCGCCCGGCACCGCGACCGGATCGATGTGCCGCTGCTGCTCGGCGTGGGCGGGCTGTTTGATTATTATTCCGGTCGCATTCCGCGCGCGCCGCTGCTGCTGCGCCGGATGGGCTGCGAATGGGTGTGGCGGCTGGCGCAGGAGCCCCGGCGCCTGGCCCGTCGCTATCTGATCGGCAATCTGGTGTTTGTCGGCCACGCCCTGGCCCACGCCTATCGCGCCACTGGCCTTGCGGCCAGCATCGGTGCCGGCGTCAAGCGCGCGGTTGATCTGCTGGCGTCGGCGGTGCTGTTGCTGTTGCTGGCCCCGCTGTTGCTGGGCGTGGCGCTGGCGATCAAGCTGGAAGATCGCGGCCCGGCGCTGTTCCGCCAGACGCGCATTGGCGCCAACGGGCGGCCGTTCACCATGCTGAAATTCCGATCGATGCACATTGATGCCGAAGCCCGCCGCGCCGCCCTGCTGGCCCGGAGCGAGCGCGACAACGTGTGTTTCAAGATGCGCCGGGATCCGCGCATCACCCGTGTCGGCGCCGTCATCCGCCGCTTCTCGCTGGATGAACTGCCGCAGATCATCAACGTGCTGGTGGGTGACATGTCGCTGGTCGGCCCGCGCCCGGCGCTGCCGGCCGAAGTCGCCACCTATCAGGGCCGCAGCTGGCAGCGGCTGGGCGGCAAGCCCGGCATCACCTGCATCTGGCAGGTGTCCGGCCGGGCCGAGATCGAATTTGAACAGCAGGTGGAAATGGACATCACCTATCTGGGCCTGCGCAGCCTGGCCACCGACATCGGCCTGCTGCTGCGCACCATCCCGGCGGTGATCAGCGGGCGCGGCGCTTACTGACGCTGCCTCACCGGCATCATCAAACGCGCGCATGCCGCGCTTGTCGAAGCCCCGGCCGATTGTGGTGGGGGGGTTCGACAGGCGCGGCATGGGCGCGTTTGCCGTTCAGCTGCAAGGCCAAGGCCTGCGGCCAGCGGCACCCACCGGCCACAGCCGCCGCTCACCGCCCAACAATGATCCGGGCATCACTCACCAGCAATGTTTCGCGGCTGAGCGTGACCGGCACCGGCGCGGCATGCTCCGCCTCCAGCCGCCATTGCCCCGGCGGCACCCCATCGAAATAGGCAAGCCCGTCAAAATCGCTGCGGGTCACCGCAAAACGCTTGCCGGCGGGATCGACCAGCGCCACCTCGATGCCGGGCAAGGGCCGGCGCAGATCGCCATTGACGGTTTCGACCGTCGCTTCGATCTCGCCGGTCTGGCGCAGCGGCACCGCCACATCCAGCACCTGACCGGGGCGCAGCACCGCGGTCACCCCCGGCTGCACCGGCCGCAGCCGCAGATCGGGCAGCGAGGCCAGTTGCACTTCCAGGTCGATGCCGCTGTTGGGCATCAGCCCGCCGATGCGCACCCGGCCATTGCCGGCGGTGGCTTCGCGGCGCACGCTGCTGTCCACGATGAAGCTGGCGCCGGCGATATCGGGTTCGCCCGGCCCTTGCGCGCCATCGCCGTCCACATCTTCAAACACATGCGGTTGCAAGGTGCCGCTGCGGCCGATGCCAGCCGCCGCCAGGTGATAGCCGCGCCGATCCGGAAACAGCGCCGCCTGCAGGGACAGGCCCACCCGCCAGCCATTCAGGCCATAACCGGCCCCGGCGCCCAGCGAAAAGGCGCCGAAATGGCGCTGTGCCGTGGCGGCGATGCTGGCGACACCGCGCTGGGCATCCCAGCCCAGATCAATCCCCAGGCTGCCCCGCGCCGTCGCCCGGCCTGCCGCCACGCCAATCTGGCGCAGGCGCAGGCCCTGATTGGCGCTGACATCGATGCCGCCGCGCAACCGCCAGCTGCCCACGGCCCGCGCCACGGCGATGTTGCCCAGCAGGATCGGCGCATCGCCGCTGCGCTGTTCAAGGCTGGCCCCCTGGGAAAAGCGCCATTCGCCCAGCGCCAGCGCCAGGCTGGCATCCACGCGGTTCAGCGTGTTGCCGCCGCGATCGACCATATGCCGCCAGCCCGTGAGCAGCGGCAGGCTGCGGCGGCCCAGCGCGATGCGGGTTTCGGCCGAAAGGCCGAACTCGCGCGCCAGATCACCAACGGCGGCCGGCAGCGAGGGCCCGCTCAGATCGCCATAATCGGCAAGGTCGAACTTGATGTTGGTGCGCCCCCATTGCCGCACGCCGCGCAGCGCCAGCGCCGGGCGGCCGCTGCCATCGCCGGCCACCAGCAGGCTGCCAAAGCCGCCGAGCAGCGCGGCGTGGACGCCCGCCGCCAGCGCCGGCGTGCCGCCATCCAGCGGCGCGCGCAGATCGACACGCATCGACACACCGCCCGACAGGCCATGTTCAATGCTGGCAAAGGCCACCTTGCCCAGCGCGGTTTGCGTTGGTGCCGGGGCGCCGAGCAAGGGCACGCCGCTGTCCACCACGCCCGCGCTGTAGAAAAACTCGTTTTCCGGGTTGAGCTCGCTGCCGACATAGCGGCTGAACGGCCGTTCCTCGATCTCGCCATGCGGGCCAAACAGGCGGACGACATAATTATTGGCCCCAGCGCGCAGCGGCACATTGGCAAACACATAATCGCCGGCGGCATCCGGCGTGTCGCACACCGCCACCAGCCGATCATCGCGGTGCAGTTCGGCATCCCAGCCGCGCGGCAGCGGCCCGCGCAGCTCGATCTGGTCGAACAGGTCGGCGCGCCAGGTCGGGCGGTTGGAAATGACGATGCCGCGGCCGCTGCTGGCAACCCCGATCAGCGGCTGGGCCGGGGCGTTGATATCGCCAAACGCAAAGCTGCGGGCGTGGAGGACGCCGAGCTGATCGGCGGCTTCGCTGTCGCGGCCAAGCGCGATGCGGATGCTGGTCTGGCCGGTGCTGTCGCCTGCCAGCCGCGCGCGCGCGGTCATGCCGGCCAGATCGCCGATCATTTCGGCCTGACCGGCGGCAAATCCGCCAAGGCTGCCGGCTTCGCCCGTCAGCGCCAGATCGATGGTCGGCAGGCCGGCCAGGCGCCATGGGTTGGCGATGCGCGGAAATTGCGGCCGCGCCGGTTCGGCACCACGCAGCGCCTGACGCCGGCGTTCGGCGCGGTCAAGGCGGGCGATGACCGGCAGCGGCTCGCTGGCGTCCATGCTGATGCGCAGATTGGCTTCGTCATGCCGCACCGTCACCGGCAACAGGCGGGCAAAGGCGGTGATGGCCAGGCACGGGCCTTCGGGCGATGGCGTCAGATCGGCCGCCGGCACCGG
>CAZHTW010000151.1:0-4669 GCA_964535865.1 uncultured Sandarakinorhabdus sp.
GGGCGCGATATGGTCTTCCTTGCCGGCCTGGATATAGGCGGGGGTTTTCACCGTGGCCAGATCAACCGGCGTGCCGCACACGATCATCCCGCCGGGTTTGGCGAGGCGATTGTCCCGGTACATTTGTTCCAGATATTGGCGGTGCCAGCGGGCGGGGACGTTGGTGGCGTCTGAGTTCCAATAGAGCAGGTCGAAGGGGAAATAATCCTTTCCGAGCATGTAGTTGTTCACCACATAGTTCCAGATCAGATCGTTGGAGCGCAGCAGGTTGAAGCTGGTGGCCATATAGCGGCCGTCGAGCACCGGCTTGTCCCCGGTCATCTTGTCGATCGTGTCGATGCTGGCATCATCGACAAACAGCTTGAGCTCGCCGGCGTCGCTGAAATCGGTCTGGGCGGTGAAGAAGGTGGCGCTGGCGATCTGATCGGCCTCCCCCCGCGCGTGGAGCACGGCGAGTGCGGCGGCGAGCGTGGTGCCGGCAACACAATATCCGATGGTGTGGACGGACGGTGCGTCGCAGATTTCGCGCACCACGCGGATGGCGGTGAACATGCCTTCATCCACATAGCTATCGATGGTGGCATCGGCGAGGCTTTCGTCGGCATTTTTCCAGCTGACGACGAACACGCTGAGCCCTTGCGCGACGGCCCAGCGGATGAAGCTTTTTTCGGCGGTGAGATCGAGGATGTAGAACTTGTTGATCCACGGCGGGAAGATCAGCAGCGGGGTGGCGAACACCGTCTCGGTGGTGGGGGCATAGTGGATCAGCTGGAACAGGCGGTTCTGATACACCACCTTGCCCGGCGTGATGGCGACGTTGCGGCCCACTTCGAAGGCGTTTTCGTCGGTCATCTTCATGCGGCCGCTTTGCAGATCGCCGAGCAGATGTTCGAGGCCGCGGATCAGGTTGCTGCCGCCGCTTTCCATCGTCGCCTTGATCACCTCCGGATTGGTGAGGGCGAAGTTTGACGGGCTCATGGCATCGACGAACTGTTTGATGAGGAATTGCGCCTTGGCCTTTTCGGCGGGCTCCATCCCGTCCAGCCCCTGCGCCGCCTCCATGATGTGGCTGGCGGTGAGGAGATAGGATTGGCGCAGGAAATCGAAGGCGGGGTTTTCCGCCCAGGCCGGGCCGGCGAAGCGCTTGTCTTTCACCGTGGCCGGGGCGGCATCGGGCGTGAACATGCGCTGCCACAGCGCCAGCGCATCGGTGAGATAGCGTTGCTGCTGCTCCATCACATGGGTGGGATCGGTGAGCATGGCGCCCATGGCCTTGGTCCAGGTGGACATCATGCCCAGCGGATCGGGAATCAGCGGCGGGGCCTCGTGCTGTTTGGTCCAGAATTCCAGCATCATCTGCTGGCCCTTGCCCATCAGATCGGTGATCTTCTGGAAATTTTCCTGCGCTTGCACGCTCTGATCGGATTGGGCTGTCATCGGGGGGCTCCTTGCCGCTGTTGTGCCCCCGAAGCCGGGGCTTTGCCAAGCCCGGCCTTTTGGGTTATGCGCCAAATCGTCGGCACGGGGCCGGCCACACGGGATGATCCATGCGCGACCGCGCCATCATTGCAGCCAGCATCGCCGGCGCAGCCACCGCTGCCGCCGCAATGGGCGCTGCCGCAAGCCCGCCGCCAAACCGACAAGGGTGACGCAACAAAACACCCTTTCCACCGGCGGCGGCGAAACAAACAGGTTTCTCCGCCGCTTTTCTTTTGTCCGATCACTGCCTAAGGCAGCAACAGCAACCAACGGAACTGGCCATGCAGGACGAATTCTACCGCATCAAACGCTTGCCGCCCTATGTTATCGCCGAAGTGAACGCGATGCGGGCCGCGGCACGGGCACGCGGGGATGACATCATCGATCTGGGCATGGGCAATCCCGATCTGCCGCCGCCGCCGCACGTGATCGCCAAGCTGGCCGAAGTGGCGGCCAAGCCGGATGCGCATGGATACAGCGCGTCCAAGGGCATTCCCGGCCTGCGCAAGGCCCAGGCGGCCTATTATGACCGGCGCTTTGGCGTGGATCTTGATCCCGATAGCGAAGTGGTGGTGACGCTGGGCAGCAAGGAAGGCCTGGCCAATCTGGCGCAGGCGATCACCGCGCCGGGCGATGTGGTGCTGGCGCCCAACCCGTCCTATCCCATTCACACCTTTGGCTTCATCATTGCCGGCGCCACCATCCGCAGCGTGCCGACCACGCCGGATGAGAAATATTTCGAGGCGTTGGAACGCGCCGTGCGCTTCACCGTGCCGCGGCCCAGCGTGCTGGTGATGGGTTATCCCAGCAACCCCACCGCCGAAGTGGCCGATCTGGCCTTTTACGAACGGGTGGTGGCCTTTGCAAAGAAGCACAATATCTGGGTGCTTTCGGATCTGGCCTATTCGGAGATTTATTTCGATGGGGTGCCCACGCCGTCGATCCTGCAGGTACCGGGCGCCAAGGATGTGGCGATCGAGTTCACCTCGATGAGCAAGACATATTCCATGGCCGGCTGGCGCATCGGCTTTGCCGTGGGCAACAAGACGCTGATTTCGGCGCTGACGAGGGTGAAGAGCTATCTGGATTATGGCGCCTTCACGCCGATCCAGGCGGCGGCTGTGGCGGCGCTGAATGGCCCGCAGGATATCGTGGCGCAAAACCGCGAATTATATGGCCGGCGGCGCGATGTGCTGGTGGAGAGCTTTGGCCGGGCCGGCTGGGAGATTCCGCCGCCGCGCGCCAGCATGTTCGCCTGGGCCCCGCTGCCGCCGGCGCTGGCGCATCTGGGCAGCCTGGAGTTTTCCAAGCAACTGCTCACCCATGCCGGAGTCGCCGTGGCACCCGGCGTTGGTTATGGCGAGGATGGCGAAGGCTTTGTGCGCATCGCCATGGTGGAAAATGAACAACGCCTGCGCCAGGCGGCGCGCAATGTGCGCAAATATCTGCAATCGATGGGCGTGAACACGCCATCGCTCAAAGCGGGGGCCTGAGCCATGACGGTGCGTATCGGCCTGGCTGGCCTGGGCAATGTGGGCGCGGGCGTGGTGAAAATCCTGTCGCAGAACGCCGATCTGGTGAGCCGCCGGGCCGGGCGGCGCATCGTGGTGACCGCGGTTTCGGCGCGGGATCGCAGCCGGGATCGCGGCATCAGCCTTGATGGTATCGCCTGGGTGGATGATGCCGCCGAACTGGCCACGCGCGATGATGTGGATGTGGTGGTGGAACTGATCGGCGGCAGCGACGGCCCGGCGCTGACGCTGGCGCGGCGCACGCTGGCGGCCGGCAAGCCGCTGGTGACGGCCAACAAGGCGATGCTGGCCCACCATGGCCTGGAACTGGCCGAAGCCGCCGAACGGGCCGGCCTGCCGCTGAAATATGAAGCGGCGGTGGCCGGCGGCATTCCGGTGATCAAGGGGATTTCGGAAGGCGCGGCGGCCAACCGCATCACGCGGGTTTATGGCCTGATGAACGGCACCTGCAATTATATCCTGTCGCGCATGGAAGCCGAAGGCCTGGGTTTTGCCGAGGTGCTGGCCGATGCGCAGGCGCTGGGCTTTGCCGAAGCCGATCCCAGTTTCGATATCGACGGCATTGATACCGCCCACAAACTCTCGATCCTGGCGGCGCTGGCCTTTGGCGCGCGCATCGATTTTGCCGGAGTCGCCTGCACCGGCATCCGCGCCATTGAGAGCGCCGATATTGCTCAGGCTGCCGCCCTGGGTTTCCGCATCAAGCTGGTGGGCCTGGCCGAAGCCGATGATGGCAAGGTGTTCCAGCGTGTGCACCCGGCGTTGGTGCCGATCGCACATCCGGTGGCGACCACCATGGGCAGTTTGAACGCTGTGGTGGTGGAAGGCGATTTTGTCGGCCGGCTGTTCTTCCAGGGGCGCGGCGCGGGCGAGGGCCCCACGGCCAGCGCCGTGGTGGCCGATCTGGTGGACATTGCCCGCGGTGATGTGCGCCCGCCCTTCGTGATGCCGGTGGCTGATCTCGCCGCCCTGCCCCGCGCCGATGCCGACGGCCGGCGCGGGCGTTATTATCTGCGCCTGAACGTGGCCGACCGGGCCGGGGTGCTGGCCGAACTCACGGCAGCACTCCGGGATTGCGGCGTGTCCATCGAATCCCTGGTGCAGCGCGGCACCAGCAGCAGCGGCGATGCGATGGTGGTGATGGTCACCCACGAGGCCCGCGAAGCCGATGTGGTGGAAAGCCTTGCCCGCATGGCGGCTTCGCCAGCGGTGAGCGGTCAACCGGTGATGATGCACATCCTCGACTTTTGACGCCTTTCGCCGGCTGCGCGCTGCGCGTAAGGCACCGCAATCGAATCGAACACACAGGGTGGAATATTTCATGACTGATCCAAGCCAGGTTCTTGATCGCGTGCTCGTGCTGGAAATGGTGCGGGTGACGGAATATGCCGCCATCGGTGCATCGAAACTGATCGGCCGCGGCGATGAAAAGGCCGCCGATGCCGCCGCCGTGGAGGCGATGCGCAATGCGCTGAACCAGCTGGATTTCGATGGCACGGTGGTGATCGGCGAAGGTGAGCGCGACGAAGCGCCGATGCTGTTCATCGGCGAAAAGGTGGGCAAGGCCATCGGCACCGGCCCGCGCATCGATATCGCGCTCGATCCGCTGGAAGGCACCACCATCACCGCCAAGGCCGGCCCCAATGCGCTGGCCGTGC
>CAZHTW010000152.1:0-4566 GCA_964535865.1 uncultured Sandarakinorhabdus sp.
GACGAATCCGGCGGGATTCAGCCTTGTTTTTGCACGTCTATTGCCACCAGCCAGCGACATGCAGCATCATGACAGGCTTTGCCGCTGTAGGACAGGACGCCCGCTTGCCGATTGGCCGGGCAAGGCGCAATCTGCACCGGACAGACAGCAGGAGCGGACCATGGGCGTGGAGGGCATTGGCGGCATTTTCTTCCGTGCGCACGACCCGGAGGGCTTGAGCGCCTGGTACAAGCAGCAGCTGAACATCGGGGCCGGCTGCAAGGCTGATGCCATGGGGCCCGTGGACGAATGGGCGTGGATGACGATGGGCGGGCCCGTGGTGTTTGCCCCCTTCCCCGCCGACACCAGCTATTTCGCGGCCGACAAGGAATTCATGATCAACCTGCGTGTGTCGGGGATTGACGATCTGATCGCCGGTTTGCGCAGCCGTGGCATTGCCGTGGAAACCCGCGCCGAATGGGATGCACCCGAAACCGGGCGCTTTGCCCGCCTGCATGATCCGGAGGGCAACGCCATCGAGCTGTGGCAGCCGCCGGCCTAAAGCCCGCGCCGCACCGTTGCGATGCAATCAGCGAGGATATGCGTCCAGCGCGCGACGCCTTCGCGGGTTTGCAGTCCGTCGTTGCGCACCTCGATGCCGAGATAGGGGATGCGCTGCGCTTCGGCGTGGCGGTCCATCGTATAGTTGAGGTCGCGGCCGGAGTATGGCTGGTTGTCCCCCACGTGCAGCCCCCGGCTGGCCAGTGCGACCAGGCCCAACCGGGCGGCGCGATCGTCGCTGTTGTAGAGGATGCCGACGGGCCAGGGGCGTTGCTCATCAGGACGGGTGGCGAGGCGCGAGGTGAAGCTGTGGACCGAGATGATCAGCGCCGGGCGCAGGCGGGCAATTTCGGCGGCGATGGCCGCGTGATAGGGCACGTGGATGGCCGCAATCCGCAATTCGCGTTCGTCGGCGGGCAGGTTCCAGTTGCCGGGGATCATGTGGCCGTCACTGCTGGCCGGCACGGCGCCCAGATCGCCGGGGTCCCGGTTGAGATCGACCACCAGCCGGGAGACGGTGGCGATGACGGCCGGGGCCGACAGGGCGCGGGCCAGCCGGCGGGTGAGCGCATCGGTGCCGATATCGACCGCAACATGATCGGCAAGCAGCGCGGCAGGCACGCCCAGATCAATGCCCGGCGGCACATCGGCCGAGGCATGATCGGCAATCAACAGCATGTCGGCCGTGCCGGCCAGGATTTCGGGCAATCGCATCGGCCTTTCATAGCCATGCGGCGCGCATAAGAAAATGGCCCGGCGGGGGGCCGCCGGGCCAGAGTTCATCCTGAAAAAATCTGGGCTCAGGATGGGAGGAAAGATCGTCCCGGCAGACCGGGAAGCCGCTTACTGACCGGCAGTGGCGGTCGGCAGGGCAGCCAGTTCGGTGCCGAGCAGCTTGGCGGCAGCGGCGAACTTCTTGCCGGCTTCGAACTTGGCGTCAGCAGCGCACAGCTTTTCGCCGGTGCTGACCAGCTTGATGGCCTTGGCAGCGTCTTCGCCGGTCTTGGTGGCGGCCAGCGTGCGGATCTGGGCCGGGGTGGCCTGGCAGCTCACGGTGGCGGCAGTGGCCGGGGCAGCAGCGGCACCAACGAAGGTGACGGCGGCGAAGATGGCGAGCGGCAGAGCGATGATACGGTTGGTCATGGGTCTTCTCCTGTTACAGCAAGAAAGGGCTGCACCTGCTTGAAATTCCGGTTGATTTGAACAGCGGCGACCGGCCCCGAGGGGGGAGGTTAGAGCCGGCCTGAGCGCTGCTCAAATCAACTGACCCCGGTTTAAGCGCGGCTCAGTTGCTGGTCAACCGTTATTTTGAGCGTGAATCAGCTTGGTGCAGTGCACCATAATCTTTTCAAGGCTTTGGCTAAATGACGTAGGGGGTAATGCGGCGTTGCGGCACAGGTTTTTCGGCCGTTTCAAGCCCGACTCAGCTGATATTTCGAGTCGTGCTCATGTTCAGATGAGCCTGACTCAGGATTGAGTCGCCTCAGCGCAATTTGGTGGCCGCCAGCCACCAGCCGGTGCCGGCCAATGCCCGCGCGGTGGCATCGCGGGCCGCCTCGCTGGCAAACAGGGCCAGGCAGGTGGCGCCGGAACCGCTCATCCGCACCAGCCGCGCTTCGCTGGCCGCCAGCGCCGCCAGCACATCGGCAATCACCGGCTGGATCGCCACGGCCGCCGCCGTCATGTCGTTGCGCAGATCGGCCAGCGGCGTGGCGGGATCGATGCCGCCGCGATCAACCCGGTCCCAGCCGGCAAACACCGGCCCGGTGGGCACCGGCACGCGCGGATTGACCAGCAGCAGCGGGGTGCCGGCCATGGCATCGGGCCAGGTCGACAAACGCTCCCCCTTCCCCGCGCCAAACATGGTCTGGCTGAACACGCACACCGGCACATCGGCGCCCAGGGGCTCGCCCAGCGCCGCCAGCCGTTCCAGCGGCCAGTTCAGGCCCCACAGCCGGTTGAGCAGCCGCAGCGCCGCCGCGGCATCGGCCGAGCCACCGCCCAGCCCGGCGGCCACCGGGATGTGCTTGTCGAGGTGCAGGCGGGCCTGTGGCGCGATCCCGGCTGCCGCCGCCAGCGCCCGGGCCGCGCGCAGCACCAGATTGTCATCACCCACATCGGCCGCCGCCGCCGTCGGCCCGCTCAGGGCCAGGCTCAGGCCATCGGCCATCGCACCGGACAGCGTGTCGCCAAACGCAGTGAAGGCGAACACGCTTTCCAGATCATGATAGCCATCGGGCCGCCGCCGGCGCAGGTGCAGCGCCAGGTTGATCTTGGCCGGGGCGGGTTCGTGCATCATGGGCTTGGCCTGTGGCGCGGGCCGTCCGGCCAATCAACGTCTATTTCAGCGCCAGCATGGCAGGCGCTGCATCCAGGCCATAATCCAGCCGGGCCTGCAGGCGGCGGCGCTCTTCGGCATCGCCGGCCCCCGTCCCCACCACGGCCAGCGCCTGGCGCCAGCGGAAGCGCGCCTCGATGCGCCGGCCCTGATTCCACAGCGCGTCGCCCAGATGGCTGGTGATGGTGGGGTCTTCCGGTTCCAGCGCCAGCGCGCGTTCCAGCGTCACCACCGCCTGATCGGTCTGGCCCAGCTTCACCTGCATCCAGCCCAGCGAATCGATGATGCCGCCATCGCCGGGGCGCAGCACGGCGGCGCGTTCGATCATGGTGCGCGCCGCCTCCGTCTGCTCGCCGCGCTCCATCAGGCTGTAACCCAGATAGTTCAGCACGCCCGGCTCTTCCGGCACCAACGCCAGCGCCGCTTTCAGATCAGCCTCCGCCCCCGGCCAATCACCGGCTCGGTCGCGCATCATGCCGCGCAGGAAATAGAGGTTCCACGCCGATGCGCCCATGCCGGCGCCAAAACGGTCAATCGCCTGGCCATAGGCCTGCGCCGCCTGCGCATAACGGCCCTTGCGCTGATGCCACGCCGCCAGCCCGCCCAGATCCTCCGGCGTGGCAGCCGGTGCCGCCGCGGCCGCCTGCAGCAGGGCGCCGGCTGCATCGGCCTCGCCGCTGGCTTCGAACAGATCGGCCTGCCGCCCGCGCACGATTTCATCCAGCCCATACCCGGCCGGCACCTTGGCAAAGGCCGCCAGTGCCGCCTGATTCTGCCCGCTGCGCGCCAGAAGATCGCCCACCGTCACCCAGGCCAGCGGCTGTTCGGGCGCCATGAAGCTGGCCAGCCGGGCAAACAGCAGCGCCAGCGGCTCGGCCCGTTCCCGCGCCAGATCGGTCGAAAGCCGGATGAACATCCACGCCAGCCCGGTGCGGGCATCCGGTGCCACCGGGCCCAGCCGCTTGCCGGCCTCCAGCTTCTGCCGCGCCACCGCCGTTTGCCGATCGGATGGGAACAGCACGGCCAGCGCCTCGTCCCGCCGGCCGGCCATGGCCAGCGCATCGGCCTGGCCCTGGCGCAGCACGGCGGTTGCCGGCCCGCCGCCGGCCCGCGCCTGGCGATAGGCGGCCGCCGCCTGATCCCAGCGGCCCAGCCCGGCCAGCATATGCGCCCGCTGTTCCGCCACATAGGCGCGCATGAACCCCTGTGTGCGCTGCGGATCGAGCGCGGCCAGCGCCGCCTCCGTCTCACCCCGGGCAGACATCGCCCAGGCATCGATGATCGGCCCGGCCACCATCGGCCAGCCCGGCCCGGCCAGCGCCTTGCGCAGTTGGGTCACGCTCGCCACGTCCTTGCGCAGCACCGCATCGGCCAGCCGGGTGATCGCCACGGTGGGATCGGCATCGCCGGCTGTGCCGAGCTGGCGGGCCAGTTGGAAGGCGCGCTTCCCGTCGCCCGCCGCCATTGCCAGCTCCCAGCTACGGCGGGTGACGCCAGTGGCGGCCGGATCGGCCGCGCGCACTTCCTCCATCAGTTTCGCCGCCAGCCCAACCTCCTTGTCGAGCACGGCATAGCGGCTGAACATATAGGCGTGCAGCGCAGGGTCAGGCGCGCGCACCGGCTTGGCAGCGTGGGCCGCCGCGGCGGTGAGGGCCAGCAGGGCGGCGGTGATCGGGGGGGCGCGCATG
>CAZHTW010000153.1:0-4506 GCA_964535865.1 uncultured Sandarakinorhabdus sp.
ATGTGGGCGGCGCCAACGGCCATGAAGTGGCGGCCCGGCTGTTTCAGGCTGGCCTGCACCCAATCGGCCCAGGCGGCGTTGCGACGCTTGAACAACGCCTCATACATGGCCGGAGACAGGCTGGCGTCGTCAAACTCCTTCAAGATGCGCTCCACATCGCCATCGCTCCAGGCCTGCACCAGCGCCTGCATCTGCTTGCCCGCCTCCCCCGCATCGGCCACCGCCGAAGCCAGCAACAACCGCTGATCGGCTTCGGGCAAGGCATCGAACAGGCCCAGCTGGCCCTCCGGCGTTTCCAACGGCACCAATCGGCGCCCGGCGGCGCGGGCCCTGGCCACCAGGCTCACATCCACGCCGGCCGAAGGGTCAAGACCGGCGCGGGCCATTTCCATCTGCACCAGCGTGATGGCGGCAAACCAGCTTTTCATCCGGTCAAACGCTGCGGACGGATAGCCGGAGCGCTGGATCAGATTGGCGAGTTGCGGCCGAACATCGGCGGGCACACGATCTAGGATCGGGCTGGGCGCGGGCAGCATCGCCAGGCGCATCACCGTGGCCGCCATCGCCTGCGGATCCTGCGGCATCACCACTTCCACCACCAGTTCATCAGCTTCGGCAAAGGCCTTGGCGGCCGCCGGCGTCAGCCAGTCCTGGCCGCCGTCCGTCTTGGGCGGCAAGGCATGCACCGTGCCATAGATGGTGACCTGCGCTGCCCCCTCACCCACCTGCCACATCGCCGGCACCGCCAGCGCCGGGGCGGCCAGCAGCAGGGCAACAGCCAGAAACAGGCGGCGCAGCAACGTCATGCCCGTCCCATAGCAGCCGCCCGGGCTGCTGCAATGGCGGCGCCGTGCCTCATGTCAGGCCTTGGCCCAATATTCATCCTTCAAGAGCCGCTTGTAGAGCTTGCCCGTGTCATGCCGGGGCAGTTCGGCACGGAAATCAATGCGCTTGGGGCATTTCACGTGGGACAGCCGGCTGCGGACATAGGCGATCAGTTCGGCTTCCAGATCGGGGCCGGCGCGGGCCATGTCGCGCGGCTGCACCACGGCGTGCACGGCCTCCCCCATCACCTCGTCAGGGATGCCGAACACCGCCACATCGGCCACGTCGGGATGCGAGATCAGCGTGTTTTCCGCCTCTTGCGGATAGACATTCACGCCGCCCGAAATGATCATGAAGGCTTGCCGGTCGGTTAGGAACAGATAGCCGTCCTCGTCCACCCGGCCAATGTCGCCGAAGGTGGCGCCGTGTTCGCCCATCACGCTGGCGGTTTTCTCCGGATCATTGTGGTAGGAAAAATTGCCGCCGCCGTGGAAGAAGATGCGCCCCACCTGGTTCGGGCCCAGCAGCTTGCCATCATCATCCAGGATGCGGATCTCGCCCAGGATGGATTTGCCCACGCTGCCGGGCCGTTCCAGCCATTCCTGCGGCGAAATCGCGGTGAAACCAGCCCCTTCGGTGGCGCTGTAATATTCATAGATCACCGGCCCCCACCAGGCGATCATGGCGTGCTTAACATCCACCGGGCAGGGCGCGGCGGCATGGATGGCCACCTGCAGGGATGAGGTGTCATGCTGACCACGCACATCATCGGGCAGCTTCAGCATGCGCACGAACATGGTGGGCACCAGCTGGCTGTGGGTGATGCGGAAGCGTTCCACCAGGGCCAGATAGGTTTCGGGATCGAATTTCTCCATCACCACCACCGTGCCGCCAAATTTGTGCACGCTCATGCAATAACGCAGCGGCGCGGCGTGATAGAGCGGCGCGGGCGACAGATACATCATGCCCGGCCCGAACTTGTAGAGCATGGCAACCATGCCGGAGAGCGCATCGATCTGATCGATCGGCCCTTCCGGCAGGGCGCCGCGCACGCCCTTGGGGCGGCCGGTGGTGCCGCTGGAATAGAGCATGTCACGCCCGGCGCTTTCATCGGCGATGCGCGTGGCCGGCTGGCCGGCAAGGGCCGTGGCCAAGGCGGTGCAGCCCGCCGCGTCGCCGCTGCACAGCCGGGCTGCGGGTGCGAGGGCCGGGGTTGCCGCCAATGCCACCGCCGCCAGCGCCGGCGAACAGAAGATTGCCCGCGCGCCCGAGTCCTGCACGATATAGCCGGCTTCATCGGCGGTGAGCTTGGTGGACATCGCCACAAAGATCAGGCCGGCGCGCTGGGCGGCCCAGCAGATGGGCAGGAAATCAATCTCGTTGTGCATCATCAGGGCGATGCTGTCGCCGCGCTGCAGGCCCAGGCTGCGCAAAAGATGGGCGATGCGGTTGGACTGCGATTCCAGCTCGGCATAGGTCAAGGTCTGGCCGCTGCCCGCCATGATGATGGCCGGCGTGTCAGGCTGGGCGGCAGCGTGATGAAAGGGATGCATGGCTTATCCTTTGACGCGGTTCTGGCCGTTGAAACGGGTTCGAGCGATGGGCCGGCGATCCCAGGCGACGGCCGCCAGCATCAACACGACAAACAGGGCGGCAAAACCGGCGATGTTGATGATCGCCTGATTCCAGCCCAAGGCCCTGACATCGATGAAGAAATAGGCATAGCGGCCTTCCACCGCCCCACGCCACAGCGACCAGCCGCAATAGAGCAGCGGTACCGGCAACACCGCCAGCATATGCACCCACAGCAGCTTTTGCCGCGGCCGCAGCGCCAGCCACCACAGCACCCAGGCGATGGGCGCCACGATGTGGAACACATGATCGATCAGTTGGCGCAGCAGCGTCGGCGGGTGGTTCAATCCGGCCAGCAGCGTGTTGTAAATGATGCCGACCACCAGGATATACACCGCGCTGGCCGCCAGCACGGCCGGATGCCCGGCCCAGCGCGCACGGCCGATCAGACCGCTCCAGCCGGCGACGATGGCCACGATGCCATTGCTCCATATGGTGAAATAGCCAAACAGCTTGAAGAAGGCGGTGAACAGATCACGGTCCTTCTCGATCATGTCGAGCAGGATCTGCCCGCAGAGCGATCCGCCGACCAGCATCGCGATGCCGGCCGCTGCAACGCGCGCCTTGGGTTCAAGCCAATCATCCATCGGTTCCTGTGCTAACCCAAGCCGCGGCTGGCGCAAAGCCTGTCGCCATTGGGGGGGCACGACAGGCTTGTGCGTTGCGCAAGCGCCGCCGGGCCGGTTCGCAGTTGCAGCACCGACGGCAAATGGATAAAGAGACCACCATGTTCAAACTCCCCGATTTCAACGATCGCGCCAAGACCGCCGCCGAAGCCCGTCAGGCCAAGCTGGAAAAATTCAAGCAGGCTGCCCCGCCCAGCGACGAAGCGCTGGCCGCCGCCAAGGCCCGGGCCGAAAAGCGTGCCCAGAAGGAAGCCGAAGCCAAGGCCGCCCGCGCCGAGCGCGCCCGCCAGCAGGCCGAGGAAAAGAAGCTGAAAGAATCGCAGCGCGAAAAGCAGATGGAACAGCAGCGGCTGGAAGCCATCGCCCGTGAAGCCGCCCAGAAGGCCGCCCGCGACGCCCGCTATGCCGCCCGCAAGCAACGGGTGAAATAAGACCGATACAAGATGTTGACGAATGCGCGGCCCCGGGTTTCCCCGGGGCCGTTTTCATGTGGGCACCCGCTTGCCATGGCACAAACAAAAAAGGGCGGCCACCCAGATCGGGTGGCCGCCCATTTTGCCTTGCCGGACGGATCAGGCCGGCTTTTTGATGTCCGCCCACACCTTGCGGTAGGACAGATAGCCAAGACCGGTCAGGATGATCAGGAACAGGATGGCAGCCACCCCGGTTTCCTTGCGGTTTTCCAGCTTCGGCTCAGCCGTCCAGGTCAGGAAGGCGGCCACGTCCTTGGCATATTGGTCCGTCGTTGCCGGCGTGCCGTCAGCATAGGTCACCTGGCCATCAGCCGCGAGCGGCGGCGGCATGGCGATGTTGATGCTGTGGAAATAGGGGTTGTAATAAAGCGTGTCTGGCTTGGTCCAACCCTTCGGCACATCATCGGAATAACCGGTGAGCAGCGAATAGACATAGTTGGTGCCATCCGGGCGCGCCTTGGTCATCAGCGACAGATCGGGCGGGTTGGCACCGTTCTGGGCGGCGCGGGCAGCGGCTTCGTTGGCATAGACCAACGGGAACTTGTCCGCACCGGTGGCCTTGCGGGTGGTGGGTTCGCCGTTGCCGTCGATGGCGGCCACTTCATATTCCGCAGCGATTGTCTTGATCTGGGCTTCGCTGAAGCCAAGATCAGCCAGATCGCGGAAGGCGACGCGGTTGATGGAGTGGCAAGCCGAGCAGACTTCCTTGTAAACTTGGAAGCCGCGCTGCAGTTGGGCGCGATCAAACGTGCCGAACACGCCGAGATTGCCCGGGCCGTTGTGGGCCCATTCCATGTGCTTGGGATACTTGTGGAGTTCCTTGGTCATGTCGGGCGAGGCCGCCTCGCGGGGAGCGATGGCCCCCCACAGGACGTTCACGACGAACAACAGACCAACGGCAAGTGCGCCGAGACGGATCATGTGTATGGCTCCTTATTCGGCCGGCTGTG
>CAZHTW010000154.1:0-4497 GCA_964535865.1 uncultured Sandarakinorhabdus sp.
GGTCATGGCTGATCTGTTTCGCCCAATTCGGGTGCTCGATCCAGCGATCGCAGCGCAGGCCCTCGCCAAACTCGACGTCCGTGAGCCTGCCGGCCACCGGCTGGAAGTTGCGCGCGGGATCTTCCGCATACAGGCGCACCTGGATGGCGTGGCCGCGCGGCTGATAGCGGAAGTCCTTGAGGAACTCCGACTCACCGGCCGCAACCCGGATCATCCATTCCACCAGGTCCACGCCGGTGGTTTCGGCAATGCCGGCCAGCTCGCTGCGGTGCTTGTCAAGGGCGGCAAGTTCGGCGCTGGCAAAGGCGGCCCAGCGTTTGTCGATCGCGGCGACGCGGCCCATCCAGGCTTCGTCCAGCTCGTTGCCAACATATTCATCCAGGAACGACTTGCGGTTGATCTTGTGCTTGTCCGCCAGGCGCAACATGTTGCCGCCCAGCGCCATCAGCCGCTTGTTCTGGGTGTAGAGCGCTTCGACCAGCAGTTCGATCTTGTTGTTGTTGAAATGGATCGATTGCACGCCGCGCGTCAGCTCTTCGCGCAGCTTCTGATATTTTTTCTCTTCCGATGCGGCAAAGGCCGAACCGCCGTGGATGGACGACAGGCGCGCGTCCTGCAGCTTCTGGAACTTCTTGTAGGTGCCGGTGATTTCAGCAAATTTTTCCAGCGCAGCGGGCTTCAGCTGCTCTTCCATCTGGCCCAGTGAGAGCCCGCCTTCATCATCTTCCTCGGCTTCGGCCCGCTGCGGCGCGCGGCGCTCGGTGAACTCGTCCTCCTCATCCGGCGCGGCGGTTTCGGCTTCGGGTTCCTCGTCTTCCTTGAACTGCACGGTGGGCAGGTCGCCGCCTTCGGCCACGTCCTCGCCATCTTCGCCCGGCACCTTGGCCAGCATGGCTTCGAGATCAAGGATCTCGCGCAGCTGCATGCGGCCTTCGTTCAGCGCGTTGGACCATTCGATGATGGCGCCAAAGGTCATCGGGCTTTCGCACAGGCCGGCGATCATCGTGTTGCGGCCGGCTTCGATGCGCTTGGCGATGGCGATTTCGCCTTCGCGGCTGAGCAGTTCCACCGCGCCCATTTCCCGCAGATACATGCGCACCGGATCGTCGGTGCGATCCAGCGGTGCCTTGACCGCGGCCACCGGGGCGGGGGCCAGATCGCCGTCCACCGGTTCGGCTTCGGGCTCTTCCTCTTCCGGCGCATCGGGTTCGTCGGCGGTGTCTTCGTTCTCGACGATGTTGATGCCCATTTCATTGATCGCGGACATCACATCCTCGATCTGCTCGCTGGTCATCTGGTCTTGCGGCAGGGCTTCGTTGATCTCGTCATAAGTGATGTAACCACGCTTCTTGGCGCGGGCGATCAGCTTCTTGAGCGAGGCTTCGTTCAAATCGATGAGTGGGGCGTCGCCTTCGCCTTTGGCGTCGGTGGCTTCATTGGCGCCTGCTTTGGCCATGCGGTCCACTATCCTCAGATTGCAGGGGCCAAAGGGCCCCACGTTAACGTCAATCGCCCCGCCCGCCCGATCCATCCGGGCGGTGCAGGGCAAGGCTGCGCGCATATTATACCGCGCCTTATCCTTCCCGGCGTGATTCCGCCAGCCTCATCATTGCCGCATCGATCATCTCGATGTCGCGGCGCAGGGTTTGCTGCGCGTCATAATCCTCTTCGGCCAGGCTGGACTGGAAGCGCTGGGTGGCTTCTCCCAATGCCCGCACCAGCCCCTGGCGCACAATTGTCTGCTGCACCGCCACGGCAAAATCCGCTGCCGCCGCCTGCGCGTCTGCCACGTCCTTGACGAAACTGAAGCCCAACACGGCCGTTGCCATCAACTGCCGGGCCAGATCAGCCGCGCCAACCTCCGTCAGATGGGTCCACAAGCCGGGCTTTTCAAGGGACGGATCGCGCGCCGTGGCGGCCAGCACGGCGGCCAGCACGGCGCTCTGCGTCTCGTCGTCCGGCTGCAAGGCGGCCAGCGTGTCGCCATGCGCATCGGCCAGCTGCGGCCGTTGCAACAGGCCGGCGACCAGTGCGGTCACCAATGGATCAAGCCTGCGGCTGGCGATGGCCTTGTTGCCGGGCGACGCGCCTGGAATCGGCGCCTGCCAGCGCTCGCCGGGCTTGCGCGGTGTCCAGGCGGCCCGCTGCGGCCGGGCCATGAAGGCGGCTTCGAACCGTTGGGAGAATTCGGCCTGATACAGGCTGCGCACATCGGGATCGCTGATGCTGGCAGCGGCCTCGCGCAGCCGCATGCGGGCCTGGGCGCGGCGTTCCGGCGTGGCGGTTTCCAGCCCAGTGGTTTCCGCGGCCCAGATATGATCGATCAACGGCACCGCGTTGGCCAGCACCGCCTCGAACGCTGCCGCGCCGCCGCTGCGGCAGATGTCATCCGGGTCCTGGCCGGGGGGCAGGCTGGCGATGCTGAGCGACTTGCCGGGCTTCAGCAGTGGCAGCGCCCGCATCGCCGCCCGGATGGCCGCGCGCCCACCGGCGGCATCGCCATCGAAGCACAGGGTCGGCACGTCCACCAGCCGCCAGGCCAGCGCCAGTTGCTGTTCGGTCATCGCCGTGCCCAGTGGCGCCACGGCCTCGGGGATGCCAGCCTGGGCCAGGCCAATCACATCCATATAGCCTTCAACCACAATCAGGCGCCCGGATTTGCGCGCTGGCGGCCCAGCCTGGTCGATGTTGTAAAGCAACCGGCCCTTGTCAAACAGCGGACCATCGGCCGAGTTGAGATATTTGGGCTGAACATCGCCCAGTGCGCGGCCGCCAAAGCCGACCACGCGGCCGCGTGCATCGCGGATGGGAAACATCAGCCGGCCGCGGAAGCGGTCGAATGTTTCGCCGGCATCGGATTTGCCGATCAGCCCGGCCTCCAGCAATGTCTCGGCACTGGCGTCTTTCAAGTGGCTGCGCAGGGCGGTGCGACTGTCGAGCGAGAAGCCCAGGGCAAAGCCCTTCACCGTGCCCGGGAGCAGCCCGCGCTGATCCAGATAGGCGCGCGCCGGACCGCCCTTGTCACCGGCCAGTTGCGCCTGGAACCAGGCGGCGGCGCGGGCGGTCAAGTCCACCAGACTGTCTGCCACCTCGGCCCTGGCGCGGGCTTCGGGGGTGGGGGCGGGCACGTCCATGCCGGCTTCGGCGGCCAATTGCTTCACCGCTTCCATGAACGGCAGGCCCATATTGTCAGTCATGAAGCGGATCACATCGCCATGGGCACCGCAGCCAAAGCAATGGTAAAAGCCCTTGTCATCATTGACATAGAAGCTGGGGGTTTTCTCGTTGTGGAACGGGCAGCAACCCCGCATTTCCCGCCCGGCGCGCGTCAGCTTCACCCGCCGGGCCACCACCGGCGAGATCGGCACGCGCGCGCGCAACTCGTCCAAAAAGGCGGGGGAGAGGCTCACTCGCCTGTAATGCCCACCCCCAACCCCTCCCGCAAGCGGGAGGGGAGCTTTTATCCCAGCGCTGCCTTCACCAGCCCGCTGGCCTTGCTCATGTCGATCTGGCCGGCAAAGCGTTCCTTCACGGCGGCCATCACGCGGCCCATGTCCTTTACGCTGGTTGCACCCAGTTCGGCCACCACGGCCTTGATCGCGGCCAAAGCTTCGGCTTCGTCCATCTGCCTGGGCAGGAAGCCTTCAATCACCGCCAGTTCGGCGCGTTCGGCGTCGGCCAGTTCGGCGCGGCCGCCCTTGTCATACATTTCGATCGATTCCCGCCGCTGCTTGGCCATTTTCATCAGCACTTCGGCCACCACCACATCATCATCGGCCGGCGCGGCCCCTGTGCGCAGTTCGATATCCTTGTTTTTCAACGCCGCGCTGATCAGGCGCAAGGCACCAGTGCGGGCGGGGTCACGGGCCTTCATGGCCTCAACGGTGGCGGTTTTGATGGCGTCGCGCAGCATGGCAGCCTCTTGTTTGAAAAAGCGGATTGATGTTTGCCCGTCGATAGCGTCTTGGAGCACGAAAGAACAGATTGACGCGGCGGCTGTGCACCCCTAGGTGCCCGGCCGTTTGTCCGCAACCCGCCCGCGACCCAAAGGAATCACCCGCATGGCCGAAGCCAAGGCACCGGTTGCCAAAGCCCCCGCCCAACCCAAAGGTGCGACCGGCCCACGGCCGGTTCAGCCGGCCGGTGCAACCGGGTGCTTGGTGCTGGCCGATGGCAGCGTGATCTGGGGACATGGCTTTGGCGCCGAAGGCGTTGCCGTGGGTGAGGTGTGCTTCAACACCGCCATGACCGGCTATCAGGAAGTGATGAGTGACCCCAGCTATGCCGGGCAGATCATCAATTTCACCTTCCCCCACATCGGCAACGTCGGGGCCAACAATGACGATATCGAATCGAACAACCCGCATGCCCTGGGCTGCGTCGTGCGCGAACCCGTCACGCCTGCCGCCAATTTTCGTGCTGAGCGCCGTTTTGACGACTGGATGAAGAAATGGGGCCGCATCGGCATTTCCGGTGTGGACACCCGCGCGCTCACCC
>CAZHTW010000155.1:0-4424 GCA_964535865.1 uncultured Sandarakinorhabdus sp.
ATCGCCGGCACGTCGTGCACGATGCCATCGCGGATGGTCCAGCGGATGCCGCCCTTCACCACCGTGGTCTGCGTGGTCTCATCAAGTCGTGCAAATCCAGTGCCATAGAGGGTTTTCAGGTTCGCAAGAGGGTTCTCCGGCACCACGATCAGATCGGCGCGCATGCCCACCCGCACCAGGCCAAAGTCCGGCTCGCGGCCCTTGGGCTCCTCCAGCGTGCGGGCGCCGTTGATGGTGGCGGCCTGGATCACCTCCAGCGGTGCAAAACCGGCCTCCCGCAGCAGCTCCAGCTCGAGGATATAGCCAAAGCCCCAGGTCTGCCAGATGAACCCCGGGTCGCTGCCCGTTGTCACCCGGCCGCCCATATTCTTGTAATCATTCACCAATTGCATGTAGCGCGTGTAGAATCGTCGCCACTCATATTCGCGCTCGCTGGTCCAATCGAAGAAATAGCTGCCGTGATTGTCCCGGTTGGATTCGAAAAAGCGCGTCAGGCTGGGCAGGGTGTAGCGGTCGTGCCATTCCGCCCGCTGTGCCCGCATCAGATCGCGGCTGGCGCTGTAGATGTTGAAGGTGGGATCGAAATTCACCCCGGTTTTCTTCTGTGTTTTCAAATACTCAACCCACTCCGGGCTGCCCGGCGGGTGGATCTGGTCCCAGATTTCGGCAATGCCGCCAAAACGCTTCTGCTCATCGTTGAAATTATAATCCGCCGGGGTGTCCTGCACGGTGCGACCATCCATAAGGCTTTCAAAATGCCCATAAAAATGGGTGATGGTGCCCAGGCCGGCGGCGGCGGCATCGCGGGCGTTGAATTCGGCGATATTGGGTTGCGACAGGTGCGCCACCGTGCCCAGGCCCAGCTTCCTGGCCTCATCGATGGCGGCGCGGTCGATCTCCGGGGTTTCATCGCCGCGATTGAAGAATTTTATCCCATCAATCCCGGCACTTGCGGCCCAACGCACCCATTCGCGCGCCTTTTCGGCCGTCAACACCCGGCCACCCTTCCAGCCGGCGTTTGCGCCACTGCCAAGTGTTTGATAAACATAGAGTCTTGGGCTCATGATCTCGCCCGCCGCCGCCCGCTTCTTGTCGTTCAACGCCCGCGCCGCATCGCCGCCATAGAGCGGGATTCCGCGCAGCGTCGTCACCCCATGCGCCAGCCACAGCTTCCACGCATAATCGGGATCGTTCATCTTGAAGATGTCGCCCTGATGCCCGTGCATGTCCACAAAACCCGGCAGAACGACCATGCCGGTGGCATCAATTTCGCGTGTCGTGTCAAAAGGTGGCCGGTTGGTGGCCATTTTCAGGCCGGGGGTGCCGGCACTGCGGATATCGGCAATCCGCCCGCCCTTGATGATGATATCGGCCGGGCCATAAGGCGGCCCGCCATTGCCGGTCACGATCGTCGCCCCGCGGATCACCAGCGTTTCATACGGCCCCGCCGCCAAGGCCGGATCGCGCGGCGCGCTGCTTTTCATCTGCCCGGCCAATTGGGCCTGAGCAGTTCCGGCCACAAGGGCCATGGCAACGGCAAGCGCAAACTTCATCATCTGTTCCCCTCGCCGCCAGCATAGACGGGCCGCCCGCGCGCCGCTAGGCTGGCCAACATGACAATGGACTGGATCGCCGCCGCCATCGGCTATGTGCTGGGTTCCATCCCCTTTGGCCTGCTGCTCACCCGCCTGATCGGGATCGACATCCGCCAGGTGGGCAGCGGCAACATCGGCACCACCAACGTGCTGCGCACCGGCAACAAGGGGCTGGCGGCGGCCACACTGCTGCTCGATGCCGGCAAGGGCGCGGCGGCGGTGGTGATCGGCCGCGAACTGGGTGGGGAGCTGGCCGGCATCATGGCCGGGGTCGCCGCCTTCATCGGCCATTGCTTCCCGGTGTGGCTGAAATTCCGCGGCGGCAAGGGCGTGGCGACCATCCTGGGCATCACCCTGGCCGCACTGCCCTTGGCCGGGGCCATCGCGCTGGCCACCTGGCTGCTGGGCGCGCTGGCAACGCGATACAGCAGTGTGGGCGGCATGCTGGCCGCCATCGCCTGCCCGGTGGCGGTGTGGTTCCTCGCCCATGATCTGGGCTGGGCGTCGCACCTGGCCATGCTGGCGGCGCTGCTGATCGTCCAGCATCGCGACAATCTCGGCCGTCTTGCCAGCGGCACCGAATCGAAAATCGGGCAAAAGGCCAAATGAGCTTGGCCGTGGACGCCGTCTCGCGGCTGCGCCTGATCCGCACCGATACGATTGGCCCCGTCACCTATCGCCAGCTCATCGCCCGTTTTGGCGATGCGCAAACCGCGCTGCAGGCGCTGCCCGATCTGGCCCGGCGCGGCAACCGCAGCATCGCCATCCACCCAGAGGCCGATGCCCTGGCCGAACTGGAAACCGCCGCCGCCCTGGGCGCCCACCTGCTGTTCATCGGCACGCCGGATTATCCCGCCTTGCTGGCCGGCACCGAAACCGCGCCGCCGGTGCTCTATGCCCAGGGTGACCTTGCCCTGCTCGACCGGCCCGCGGTGGCCATCGTCGGCGCCCGGAATGCCAGCGCGGCCGGCACGCGCTTTGCGCGGCAACTGGCGCTGGATCTGGCCGAGGCGGATCAGGTGATCGTGTCTGGCCTGGCGCGCGGCATCGATGCGGCGGCGCACGCCGGCAGCCTGGATCGCGGCACCATCGCCGTGGTGGCGGGCGGGGTGAACATGGCCTTTCCGCCCGAACATGCCGATCTGATGGCGCGCATTGCCGAATCCGGCCTTGTGGTTGCCGAACAGCCACCGGGCACCGAGCCAAAGGCCCGCCACTTCCCGCGCCGCAACCGCATCATCGCCGGGCTGGCCGCCGGCACCGTGGTGGTGGAAGGCGCGCCAAAATCGGGCAGCCTGATCACGGCGCGCATCGCCGCCGATCTGGGGCGGGAGGTGATGGCCGTGCCTGGCAGCCCGCTCGATCCGCGTGCGCAGGGCTGCAACCAGCTGATCCGCGAAGGCGCCACGCTGGTCCAGACGGCGGCTGACGTGCTGGAGGCGCTGTCCTCCCTGTCCGGCCAGCCCACGCTGCGCTTCAACGCGGCCGAGCCGATGGCCACCCCCGCCCTGGCCCCGGCATTGCAGCCAGACCCGGCCGCCCGCGCCGCCGTGCTGGCCCTGCTCTCCCCCACGCCGGTGCTGGTGGACGAGCTCATCCGCCTCTGCGCCCTCCCCGCCGCCCAGGTGGCGAGCGTGCTGCTCGATCTGGAACTGGAAGGCGCGCTGGTGCGCCACGCCGGGGCGCGGGTGGCGCTGGGGTGAAACGCGGCCTTGCGGCCGATTTCCCGGTGAATGCAGGCGATTGGGCTGCTATGTCCTGAAGGATCAGGATGGCGGTTTCGGCACGGGAGAGGCAGATGAACGCAACAGGGCGCGCAATCGGGATGGTGGCTTTGCTGATGGCAACGCCGGGCAGCACGGCCACCCGCGAGACGATCCCGGTGGCGGCGGGATATGATGTGCCGGCCAGCTTCAACGATGTGGCGCGCGGCGGGTCCACCTATCACATCACCGTGCTGTTTCCGTCCACCACCGTTCCCTTGTCCCTGAATCTGCATCTGGGCGGGCAAGTCCGCTATTGGCAGAATGTGGGCGTCTATCGGGAATTTGATACGCTCCTCAGCATCAACCGCGATCTGTGCGCCGCGGGCGGCTGCCAGCTGTTTTCCGATCGCGTTGTGGCGCAGGTCACGCTGCCGGGGCCGGAACAGCCCACCGGCCCGGAATGCGCCGATCAGATGATGGTGCAATGCCGATTCTCTTATGGGCCGTTCCACGTGCAACTGGATCATGGCTATGAATCCAGCGCAGCCGGGCAGTTGCGGGTGCAGGCCTATTCCGGCGGGGTTCCCGATGTGGCGAGCTGGTCAACCATGCTGCTGGGCCTTGGCGCCGTGGGCAGCATCGCCCGCCGCCGCCAGCGGCAGGCAGCCTTGGGTCAATCGGCGCGATAGAAGATCACGCGGCCGGCCGGGACCAACTGCTGCAGACAATCGAAATCGCCCAGATTGGCGGTCAGCACGGTGAGGCCCAGTTTTTGCGCCTGCAGGAACAAGGTCGCATCCATCAACGCCCGCAACCGCGCATCGCGGCCATAGCCCTGCAACCGGCACAGCATCCCCGCCAACAGCGCGGCGCGGCCCAGCACATCGGCATCCGGCGTGAACAGCCGGTGATCCGGCATCGCCTGCACCAGGGTGCGAATGGCCTCCACGGCGGCCGGGGTGCGGGCGTCGGCCGGGTTCAGCACGCCCACCGCGTGCAGCAACTCCTGCACGGCAATGCTGCTGTGGTTGATCTGGCGCACATCGATCAACAGCGCGATCAGATCGGGCAATCGGCCCTGCAACTGGTGGATATACACGCAGGCATCCAGCAACAGCGGCGA
>CAZHTW010000156.1:0-4417 GCA_964535865.1 uncultured Sandarakinorhabdus sp.
TTCATCGCGCTGGATGGCAAGGGCCGGGGCCGGGTGAATATTCTGGCGGCCGACAAGCTGATGAACAGCCCGCGCCTCTATGCGACCTTCCTGCTGTGGCTGTTGTCGGAACTGTTCGAAACCCTGCCCGAGGTGGGCGATCCCGAAAAGCCCAAGCTGGTGTTCTTCTTCGATGAAGCCCATCTGTTGTTCGATGAAGCGCCCGATGCGCTGATGGACAAGGTGGAACAGGTGGTGCGCCTGATCCGCTCCAAGGGCGTGGGTGTCTATTTCGTCACCCAGAACCCGATCGATATTCCCGAAAAGGTCGCCGGCCAATTGGGCAACCGGGTGCAGCACGCGCTGCGCGCCTTCACCCCGCGTGATGCCCGGGCGATCAAATCGGCGGCCGAAACCTTCCGGCCCAATCCGCGCCTCGACGTGGCCGCGGTGATCACCGAGATGAAGGTGGGGGAGGCGCTGGTGTCCACGCTGATGCCCGATGGCGCCCCCAGCCCGGTGGAGCGCACCCGCATCGCGCCGCCGCGCAGCCGGGTGGGGCCGCTGACGCCCGGTGAGCGCATGGACGTGATCAATGCCTCGCCCTTTGCCGGCAAATATGAGGAGCGCATCGACCGCGAATCCGCCGCTGAACTGCTGGTGATGAAGCGCGAGGACAGCGCCGCGCAGGCAGCGGCCGAGAAGGCGGCCGCCGTGCAGGCCAAGCTGGATGCGCAGGCCGCGAAGGAACAGGCCAAGGCCGATGCCGCGCGGGCACGGGAGGCGGCCCGGCTGGAAACGGCGCGGGCGCGGGCGGCCGCCCGGCCGACTGCCACCCAAAAGGCCATCGAGGCTGCCGCACGGTCGGCCGCCAGCACCATTGGCCGGCAGGTGGCGGGCAGCCTGGGCAAGAGCCTGGTGCGCGGGATCTTGGGGAGCTTGTTCAAGTAAATGCCCACCCCCGACCCCTCTTGGCTGCGAGAGGGGAGTTGTCGTTCTGCTCCCCTCCGGCTTGCGGGAGGGGCTGGGGGTGGGCATGGTAGAGTCCGAAACTGGGGAGAAACGCACATGACCACCACCCGCCGCTGGCTGCTGAAATCGCGCCCGAATGGCCCGCTGAAAGACAGTGATTTCGATCTGGTCACCGTGCCGCTGCCCGAGGTGGGCGAGGGGCAGTTCCTGGTGAAGGTCACGCATTTCTCCTTCGATCCCACCCAGCGCGGCTGGCTGGGCGGCGATACCTATCTGCCGGCGGTGCCGATCGGCGGGGTGGTGCGGGCAGGCGGCGTGGGTGAAGTGGTGGCCAGCCGCCATGACAAGTTTGCCGTGGGCGACATCGTGCAGGGCACGTTCGGCTGGCAGGAGCATGCGCTCACGGATGGCATGACCGAGACCGGCCCGGTGACCAAGCTGCGCGGCGGCATCACGCCGGAACAGGCGCTGGGCGTGTTCGGGGTGACCGGCCTCACCGCCTGGTTCGGCCTGACGGAAATCGGTCAGCCCAAGGCGGGCGACACCATCCTGGTTTCTGGCGCTGCGGGCGCGACGGGCAGCGTTGTCGTGCAGATCGGCAAGGCGTTGGGCTGCACGGTGATCGGCATCGCCGGCGGGCCCGAGAAATGCCGCTGGGTGGTGGAAACCGCCGGCGCCGATGCCTGCATCGATTATCGCGCCGGCAATGTTGGCCGCCAGATCCGCGAACATGCCCGCAAGGGCGTGAACGTGGTGTTCGAGAATGTCGGCGGCGAGATACTGGATGCGGCGCTGGCCAATCTGGCGCTGAACGCGCGCGTCGTGCTGTGCGGCGGCATTTCCAGTTACAACGACACCGCCGAAGACCGCCAGCCGGGCCTGCGCAATTACATGAACCTGACGGTGATGCGCGGGCGGATGGAAGGCTTCATCGTGCTGGATTTCGCCAAGCGTTATGGCGAGGGCGTGGCGGAATTGGCCCGGCTGATGGCCGAAGGCAAGCTGAAGACCGCCGAAGATGTGGCGCACGGGTTCGAAAATTGCCCCTCCACGCTGCGCCGGCTGTTCGAGGGGAAGAATTTCGGCAAGCAGCTGTTGAAGGTCTGATCTTTTCAGAAGCGCCCGTCATGCTGAAACAAGTTCAGCATGACGGGGTGTATTTGGCAGGCGCTGCCCTCAAAACAGCCCGGGCATCTCGCGCTGGGCCACCGTGGGGTTTTGCGCGGTGAGCAGGGCGCGGGTGGGGGCGGAGAGTTCGCGCAGCGTGTCCGCGGTGCCGGCGATGGCGGTGCAACTGTCGCCCTTCAGGGCCGCGATGGCCCGCGCGGTGGAGGCTTCGGCCGGTGATCCCATCGGGCGGGCGAAATCATCACTGGCGGTGCAGGTGCGGCCGCCGCGCGCGGCGAACACCGGGGCCAGGCCGTTGAAATAATCGCCCTGCCGGTCAGCATTTTCGGTGGCGAAGGCCACCACGCGCAGCCGGTCATCGCAGGCGGCGCGGTCGAGCGCGATCTGGCCCACCGGCTTGCCGCTGGTGTTGGCCCCCACCAGGGAAATATTGCCGCGCGTGTAGGGCAGCATGCCGTTGGCGACCAGCTCGCTGGCCGACGCCGAGGAACTGGTGGTGATGAAGGCAAGCGCCGTGGGCGCGATGCTTTCGGGTGCGGTGCGGAACAGCCGGGTGGAGTTTTCCGATGATTTGCTCGCGCGGAAGGTGGTGAAGCTGAACACCTCGCTGGTGGTGCGATTGCGGCCCATCAGGTCGCCCATCAGATTGGCAATGCTGACCAGGCCGCCGCTGTTGTAGCGCACGTCGATGATCACGCGGCTCACGCCCTCGGTGCGGAAGCGGCCAAAGGCGGCGCGCAGCGGGGCTTCGGCAGTGGAGATGAAGTTGCGCAGATTGATATAGCCCACCCGGCCACCGGCGCCATCGTCCAGAACCTGGGTGCCGAACCGATCCGAAACCGGCGGGATGTTGAATTCGGCCCTGGTGATGGTGACGGTGCGCTCGCTGCCGCCCAAGCTGAAGCGGATGGTGCGGGTGACGCCGACATTGCTTGGCCCCAGGGCATCCGAAACCGCCGCGCTGCCGCCACGCGCAAACAGATCGGTCACGCTGACCAGGCTGGTCGGCGTGTCGCCGATGGCCAGCAGCTCGGCGCTGCGGTCCAGCCCGGCGGCAAAGGCCGGGCCGGTTTCAAAGGCATCGATCACGGTGGCGCGGCGGGCCGCGCTGTCATAGCTGATGCGGATGCCGAAAGCGGCGGTCTGCCCGGAGGAGAAAAAGGCATTTTCCTCGGCGATGGAGGTGATGGCCGTGAAGAACCGATCCTTGCCGGCGGCGCGGGCATTGGCGGTGAGCGCATCGATATAGGCCTGCACCGTGGTGAAGGGCGCCGGATCAAGGCTGGCGGGCAGATCGGCCGGGAACAGATACCATTCGCGCAATTGTGCTTCCGCCCACAATTGCCGATCGCGCAGGGAACAGGCCGCCACCGGCGGCGTGGGCGTTGGGCTTGGCGCGACCGACACCGGTGGGGCGGGGCTGCCACCACCGCCGCCACAGCCTTGCAGCAGCAGCGCGACAACCAGCAGGGATGACAATGATGAAGTTTTTGTCATGTTGGCAATCTGCCTCCGAACCGGTTGTGCTTCGAGTTCAGGTGATTTGGCATTTTCGCCGCATGTGCAAGCGGGTTTTGTGTCGCCGGCCTTGACGTTGCTGCCGGGCCCACCCATATGCGCATCACTGCTGGCACTCACATTGATTGAGTGCCAGCAGAGAGATTTCGAACCCAAAGCAAAGAGGCAAAGCAATGGCATTTCGTCCGCTGCATGACCGCGTGCTCGTGCGCCGCGTTGAAGCTGAAGCAAAGACCGCCGGTGGGATCATCATCCCCGACAGCGCCAAGGAAAAGCCGCAGGAAGGCGAAGTTGTCGCCACCGGCACCGGCACCCGCGCTGATGATGGCAGCATCACCCCGCTGGAAGTGAAGGCTGGCGATCGCATCCTGTTCGGCAAGTGGTCGGGCACCGAAGTGAAGCTGAACGGTGAAGACCTGCTGATCATGAAGGAAAGCGATATCCTGGGGATCATGGGTTAAGGCCCGAGCCTCAATTCGCTGAATTCAAACATATTTTTTAGGAGTAGAGCCAATGGCTGCCAAGGACGTGAAGTTCGGCCGCGACGCGCGTGAGCGCATCATCCGCGGTGTTGATATCCTCGCCGATGCCGTGAAGGTGACGCTGGGCCCCAAGGGCCGCAACGTCGTCATCGAAAAGAGCTTTGGCGCGCCGCGCATCACCAAGGACGGTGTGTCGGTTGCCAAGGAAATCGAACTGAAGGACAAGTTCGAGAATCTGGGCGCCCAGATGGTGCGCGAAGTGGCCTCGAAGACCAACGACGCTGCCGGTGACGGCACCACCACCGCCACCGTGCTGGCCCAGGCCATCGTGCGCGAAG
>CAZHTW010000157.1:0-4271 GCA_964535865.1 uncultured Sandarakinorhabdus sp.
GGCACGTTCCGCGACGGTCTGGACCCGTTGGAACTGCATCTGCAGGTGTCGTCGCTGTGCTTCTATGTCGTGTCTAACCGCCATACAATCCGCACGATCTTTGGGTTGGACATGGCCAATCAAGAGGTGATCGCGCGCCGCCGCGCCGCCATCGTGCACACGATACTGGAGGCCGTGCGTCGCGGCTGAACCACGTTTTGCAGCCGGGCCGACATGCCTTGCCGAAGACCAGCGAAGCCGTTATGGACGAACTGGTTAATATAACTATCCTGGGGAGGGTGGATCATGGCCGCGACAAGGCTTGCAACCGCCATAGGCATCGCCTTTGGTCTGGCCGGCGCTGCCTTTGCACAGCCACCATCGGGGCCGCGCGACCTGCCAACCGTCGGCGGCGGTCCGGCACAGGGAGATCCGATGCCGGATCGGGTGTTGGCGCTTCCCGGCGGTGTCATGGCGCAGGCTGATATCATTTTCTCCACCGTAACTGGCTTTCGGCCGTTGCGGCTTGATCTGTACCGGGTGGCCGGAGCGACGCCCAAGCCGTTGGTGATCTATGTTCACGGCGGCGGCTGGGTGGCAGGGCACACGCGGGCAGCCGGTGCCATCGCTGATTTCCCCTCTGCACTCGCAGGCCTGGCCCGCGAAGGATTCGTGACGGTCAGTCTGGAATATCGGCTGGCCGGCGAAGCGCCGCACCCGGCGCAGTTGCAGGATTTGCGCGCTGCCATCCGTTATCTGAAAGCCAACGCCGGCAAATACGGCATCGATCCCACCCGCATCGCGCTTTGGGGCGGCTCGGCGGGCGGGCATCTGGCCGCACTGGCGGCCACGTCTTGCCGCGATGCCAGCCTTGATGCCAAGGCAGGGCAGCCGGCGGGCGACACGTGCGTGCAGGCCGCCGCCATCTGGTACGGCGTGTTTGATTTCGCGCCAATCCTCGCGCGGCAGGCGCAGCCAGGGGCGCCAGCAGCCGAAAATCAGTTGCTGCGCTGCACGCCAGCCACCTGCCCGCCATCCCGCGTGGCAAATGCCAGCCCGGCGCATTATTTCAGCCGCAACGATCCGCCATTCCTGCTGATCCACGGCATCAACGACCGCACTGTGCCCGTGGAGCAGTCACGGATCGCAGAAGCCGGCCTGAAGGCAAACGGCGTGCCGGTGCAGTCGATTTATATCCCGGATGTGGACCACAGCTTTATCGGCAAGGACGCGGCAACCACCCACACTGCCACCATGACCGCGATCAATGCCACGTTCGATTTCTTCCATGCCACACTTGGAGGCCAAAAATGAAACGCATTGCCGGCATCACTCTTTCCCTGCTGCTCGCCGCTGTCCCGGCTGCGGCGCAACAGGTATCGGTTGACACCGGCCGCCTTGCGGGACGCACCATTGATGGCGGCGTGCAAGCTTATATGGGCGTGCCCTTCGCTGCGCCGCCGGTGCGCGAATTGCGCTGGAAGGCGCCGCAGCCGGCGGCGCAGTGGCCGGGTGTGCGCGATGCCACGCAGGCCGCGCCAATGTGCCTGCAATCCGGCCGCGGCCGCACCATGAACCACTATTTCGGCAACGAGGCGGTGTCGGAAGACTGCCTCTATCTCAACATCTGGACACCACCCGGCGCTCCGCCGCCAGGTGGCTGGCCGGTTGTGGTGTGGATTTATGGTGGCGCATTCAGCGTGGGCTCCACTTCTATGGCCAATTATTCCGGGGCCAATCTTGCGAAAAAGGGTGTTGTGCAGGTCAACATCGCCTATCGCGTTGGGCCGCTCGGCTTCCTTGCCCACCCGGAACTCACCCGCGAAGGCGGCGGACACAGCGGCAATTATGGGCTGATGGATCAGATCGCCGGTCTCAAGTGGGTTCAGCGCAACATTGCGGCCTTTGGCGGCAATCCTGGCAATGTGACAATCGCCGGCCAGTCAGCGGGATCGATGTCGGTCGGCACGCTGCAGATGTCACCGCTGGCCAAGGGCCTTTTCCACCGCGTGGTTGGCATGAGCGGCAGCCCGATGCGCCCGCGCGGCGCGGTGCCGCTGCCCGAAGCAGAGGCCCAGGGGGTGGCTTTGCAGAAAGCACTGGGGGCTGAAGGCATCGAAGCCATGCGCGACCTGCCCGGTGATCGCGTGCTGGCTGGAGAGGCCGGCGTGCCGCGAGACGCGCTGGTGGCCGATGGCCATGTGCTGACCGGCGACGCCAGGGCGACCTATGCTGCCGGCGCGCAAAGCAAGGTGCCGGTGCTCATCGGTTTCACCAACGACGAAGCCTTTGCCAGTTTGGGCCCGGTGAAGAACAAGGCCCAGTTTCAGTCCGCTGTGCGCGCCCGCTTCGGCAAGCAGGCTGCTGCGGTGCTGGACAGCTATGCCCCCAAGACCGAAGCCGATCTCTATCGTTCGCTCAACGATTTGCAACGCGACATGAGCATTGGACAGCAGGTGATGGGCTGGGCCACCGCTCAGGCCAATGCCGGCAGCCCGGCCTATGTCTGGCAGTTTGCGCGCCGCCAACCCTATGCACCTGGCATCCGCTTTTCCGATCATGATGCGGCCACGGCCGGCGCCTATCACACCGGCGACGTGCCCTACTGGTTCCAGACGCTGGACAGCCTCAACATGTTCCGCGTCACCCGCGAGTGGACGCCGGCCGACCGGGCGCTGGCGGAACAGATGTCGGATATGCTGGTCCGGTTTGCGCGCGGGGAAGCACCGGCAGCAAACTGGCCGATATTCGATCCGGCCCAACCCAAGCTGATGTGGCTCGATCTGGAATCGCGTGCCATCGATTGGCCAAGGGCGGCGCTGGTGGCAGCGCTCAAACCCAAGCCGGCACCGCGCGTGTCCGCCGCAAGGCGCGCCCGTGATTAAATATCTGCCTTTCGCACCGCTGCTGCTGGCTGCCGGGATCGCTGCGGCGCAGGATCCCCAGCCTGATCTGTCCCTCCTCCCGGCCGGGCCAGGACGTGAGATCGTGGGCGCGAAATGCAGTTCCTGCCACGCCATCGCCATCGTGGTGGCGCAGCGCCGCGACCGCGCTGCCTGGGAACAAGCAATCGACCAAATGATGGGCCGCGGCGCAGAGATAAACGACGCCGAATATGAAGCGATCGCCGCCTATCTGGGCACGCATTTCGCGCCCTAGAGTCGGGCTCTAATTCGGCAGCGCGAACGCCATCACCACATCGCTGGCCAGCGGGCTGTCGAGGAAACTGCCGCCGGTGGCGGTCACCACCACATATTGCCGGCCGTCTTTCCCGCGAAATGTCGCGGGCGTGGCGTGGGCAGCAGCCTGGAGCTTGTACTCCCACAGCATCCTGCCCGTTGCGCTTTCGAAGGCCCGGAAGCGGCCATCATCGCTCGCGCCGATGAACGTCAGGCCCGATGCGGTACTGATGGGCCCGCCGATGTTGGGCCGGCCAGTGAGGCGCTTGCCCTCTGGAAGCTCATCCGTCACGCCCAGCGGCACTTGCCACGCGATCTTGCCGGTCTGCGTGTTGATCGCCGACAATTGTCCCCAAGGCGGCTGTTGGCACATCAATTTGGTGCCGGGCAGTTGAAAGCGCCCACTGGCAAGACCCCGCTCGACGGGCAGCGGACCTTTCGACGGCACCAGCGCGGTCACCTGACCCAGTTCGGACGTGTTGACGATGATCAGGCCCTTGTCGGCCGCCAGCGTCCCGCCGCCCCAGTTGGCGCCGCCCTGCAGCCCAGGGAAGCTGATCGTTACCTGGTTGAAGCCGACCGGCACATAAAGGCCGCCAGACACCATCTTGTTCTTGGCAATCCAGTCCGTGCAGCCCTGCTTCAACTCCGGCGTGACATCGGCGACATCCGCCATGGTGAAGCTGGTGCGGCTGAGCGGCCTGGTCACCTGCGGAATCGGCTGGGTGGGCGAGGTGACTTCGCCGGGGACATTGCTCTTGGGGAATTTCTGTTCCTTCACCGCAAACACCGGCTTGCCGGTCGTGCGATCCAGGATGAACACCAGGCTGTTCTTGGACATCACCGCGACGGCCGGGATACTGCGCCCGCCCTTCTTCAGATCGAACAGCAAGGGCGGTGCCTGCAGATCATTGTCCCAGATGTCGTGGTGCACGATCTGATAATGCCAAAGGCGCTTGCCGGTGGCGGCATCGGCCGCAACCAGCGTGGTGCTGAACAGATTGTCACCGGGGCGGTCACCGCCATAGCGGTCAAAACTGGGCGCAGCAAAGGGCATGTAGACAATACCCCGTGCGCTATCCACGGTCAGGAAGCCCCAGACATTGGCGCCGG
>CAZHTW010000158.1:0-4227 GCA_964535865.1 uncultured Sandarakinorhabdus sp.
TGGGCATCGTGGCGCCCGATGGCAGCATCGCCACCCCGGTGCGCACCCCGGCCTGGACGGTCAGCATGGGCGCCACCTATGCCCTGACCATCATGGACAAGCTGAGCCTGATCCCGTCGGTGAACGCCAACTGGCGTTCGTCCAGCGAAGTGGGAACCAGCGCGGTCAGCTTCTTCAACCAGGGCTTCACCAGTGCCGGCGGCGTGGCTTACCCGGCCAACGCGGCCTATCGCGGCGATTTCATCCGCGGTTCGTTCAGCCAGTCGCGCTGGATCGCCAATGCCAGCCTGACGCTGAAGAGCGCCAGCGAAGGCTGGTCGGTGCTGGTGGAATGCCGCAACTGCTTCGATGAAGAAGCGGTGGAATCCAGCCTGGCCAACCACAGCTACCTCAACCCACCGCGCACCTGGACGGTCAGGGCCCGTTATAATTTCTGATGCAACGCGCTGTTCTTGCAGCCCTTGTTCTTGCCACCCCGGCCAGCCCCGCGCTGGCCGGGTTTGCGCAGGATCATGGCGTTGCACCCTGGACGGAGGCGGTCATCAGCGTCACCGATGTGGCCCCGTTCGCGCGCCTGCTGGGCGCTATCGGCGGCTGGCGGCGTGTGGATCAGGGCAAGGTAGCCGCGGCCGAACTGGCCTATTGGCAGGTGCCAGCCGCTGCCAGCGCCCGGTTTGAGCGCTGGTGTGCTCCGGCGGTGACGACGGGTTGCCTGCGCTTCATCATGTTCAAGGGTGTGCCGCAGCAACCCATCAGGCTGGCAGCACGGGCATGGGATCCGGGCGGCATTTACTCGATCATGATGCGATCGGATGATCTGCCCACCCTGTTCGACAAGGCGATCAAGGCGGGCTGGTGGGCCGAAAGCCCGGTGATCCGCTTCAATTTTGGCGGCTCCGATCTGCGCAATGTGGTGCTGACCGGGCCGCATGGCGTGAATTTCGGCGTCTATCAACGCCTGTCACCACCGTTCACCGCCTTCCCGACCGGTCTGATCAGCCAGGGCTTCAATGCGATGCGGATGGTGGCCAGCCGCACGCGGGCGCGCGACTTCTACAATCAGCAGTTGGGCTTCAACATCGTGTTTGATGGCGATGGCACCAACGCCATCGGCGCCGTGCCAGAGCCTTCAAATTTCGGCATTCCGTTGAATTACAGCCTGAAAGCCCTGCGCGCCGCCGCAGCACTGAACCCTGTGCCGGGTGAGACCGGCCGGGTGGAGGTGATGGAGATCACGGAATTTGCCGGCATTGCGCAAGGCGGCATGGCCCGCGCGCCCAATCTGGGCATATTGTCGGTCCGCTATCCGGTGCGCGATCTGGCGGGCTACACGGCGGCGCTGGCCAAGGCTGGCGTCACCCCGGTGCAGCAGGCCAGTGCTGTGCGCATCAAGGGGCTGGGCACGGCCGACTTGGTTGCCGTGGCCGATCCTGATGGCAATCTCACCGAGTTTTACCATGTCCGCTGACTTTGCCCCCCTGCCCCAACGCCGGGGCCGCATCGCCTATCGCAGTGCCAGCAGCCATGCCCTGTGGGGAACCGAAGACTTCCGCATCACCCGCCAGGCCGATGGCGGCCGCACCCTGATGGTGGAATGCCAGATGCGCCACGGCGCCGAGGACGTCACCCGCTTCACCACGCTGGCGGTGGATGCCGATCTGCAACCCATTGAAGCGCATGTGCGAATCCTCAATCACGGCCGGCCCACCGGCAGTGGCTGGTTCCGTTTCACCGATACGGAAGCCGAAGCCGAAACCGCCACCCTGGCCGAAGGCCGCCTGTCGCAGCGCGTTTCCATCACCCGGCCGATGCGGGGATTTGGCATCCATGCCTTGATCGGTGATGGCTGGCTGGCCGCCAGCTTCCCGTTTGAACAGGGGCCGGGCCACACGCATTTCTGGGGCCCCAGCCTGCTGCACAGCCTGCATCATTTCGGCGCCACCGGGCCGATGCTGGTCACCTCCTCCTCCGGCCTGCGCTATGAAGCGCGGGAGACCATCAGTGTGCCGGCCGGCCGCTTTGACTGCCATCGCCTGTCATTTCAGGGCATGACAAACAATCATCCACCCTACACGATGTGGATCAGCGCCGATGAGGACCGCCTTTATGTGAAGGGCATTGTCACCGGCTATATGGATGGGCTGTTCCAGCTCGAAACCCTTGATGGGGATGCCGCGTGAGCCAAGCCAGATCAGAATTTTCCGCCGGCTGGAAGGTGCTCACCGCTGGCATGCTGGGCGTGATGTGCGGGGCATCGCCCTTGCCGTTCAACACGATAGGCTTTGTGCTTGGGCCGCTGCATGAAGAGTTTGGCTGGAGCTTTGCCAGCATTTCCGCCGGCGTCACCATCTTTGGCATCACCGCCGCCCTGCTGGCTCCGGTGATTGGCGGGCTGGCCGATCGCTACGGCGTGCGCCGCATTGCGCTGGGATCGCTGCTGCTGTTCGCGCTGGGCTTTGCGGCCATCGGCCTGATACCCGGTTCGCTTTATGCCTGGTTCGGCATCTGGTTCCTGATCGGCCTGGTCAGCATGGGCAGCACGCCCGTCACCTGGAGCCGGGCGATCAACATGTGGTTCTATCACCGCCGCGGCCTGGCGCTGGGGCTGTTGCTGGTCGGCACCTCGCTGGCGGCCCTGATCGTGCCCAAGGTGGCGGTGTGGGCCATCGGCACCTGGGGCTGGCGCGGCATGTATCCGGTTATCGCCTTGTTTCCCTTGCTGCTGGCGCTGCCGGTGGGCCTGGCCTGGTTTCGCGAACCCCGGCTGGAGGAGGCCCCGCCGGAGCTCACCTCGGGCGGTGGCCTGATTGGCGTCAGCTTTGGCGAAGCAGCCAGGGATCGCCGTTTCTGGACGATCTGGCTGTCGATTGCGCTGGTGGCGCTGGCCTATGGCGGGGCCCATATCCACATGCCGGAAATCATCAAGCAACATGGTCTCACCGCCGCGCAAGGTGCTGGAATCATGGGAATGATCGGCATTGCCCTGTTGTCCGGGCGGATCATCACCGGCTGGCTGCTCGATCGGATCTGGGCACCTTATGTCTGCCTGCCGATCCTCTCCATCCCGGCGCTGGCCTGTTACGGGTTGATGGGCAATTCCACGCCGGAACCCATGGTCTGGGCTTCGGCCTTCCTGCTCGGCTTTGCCGCCGGGGCGGAATCCGATCTGATCGCCTATCTGGCCAGTCGCTATTTCGGCATGGCCAATTATGGCCGCATCTATGGCATGCTCTATATGCCGTTCGGGGTGTTTTCGGCAATATCGCCAGTGCTTTATGGCTATATCCGCGACACCACCGGCAGTTATGACCAGATGCTGATGGTGGCGTCCGGCCTGTTCGTGGCCGGCGCGCTGCTGCTGCTCACCCTGGGCCGTTACCCGGTGCTCTCCGCCAGACCGGCCGCCGCATGACGCCCTATACCGCCATCGCCCTGCAGTTGACCGCGCAAAGCGTGGAGCAGGCCGCCGACGCGGCCGCCGCCCGCGCACAAATATTGTTCCAAATCAATGGCTTGGAAGGATATATCCGGTCCGCGCGTATCTTCGTGGAACAATATGGCGGCTCCCCTGTCAAGCTGGTTGTGCTGCCGGAATATCTGTTCACATCCTATCCGGGGCGCATCTCAATCCCCGATTTTGCGCGGCGCGCCGGCTTTGCCGCCGATGGCCCGGAATATGCAGCGCTGGGCGGCATCGCGCAGCGGCTGGGCCTGTTCATCGCCGGCAACGCCTATGAGACAGACCGGCATTTCCCGGACTTCTATTTCCAGACCAGCTTCATCGTGGCGCCGTCGGGCAGCGTGATCCTGCGCTATCGCCGGCTCCTCTCGATGTTTGCGCCCAGCCCGCATGATGTGCTGGATCGCTATATCGATGCCTATGGCCCCGATGCCCTGTTCCCGGTGGTGGAGACCGAGATTGGCCGGCTGGCGGCGATTGCATCCGAAGAAATCCTCTATCCCGAAATTGCCCGCTGCCTGGCCTTCAAGGGCGCCGAAGTCTTCTGCCACAGCAGCTCCGAAATTGGTTCGCCGCTGGCCACCGCCAAAGACATTGCCAAGCGCGCCCGCGCCTTTGAAAATGCCGCCTGGGTGGTTTCGGCCAACACGGCGGGCATAGCCGGTTCGGCGCTGCCGCTGATGAGTGCCGACGGCAACAGCCAGATCGTGGCGCCCAGCGGCAAGCTGCTGGCCCAATCGGGCAGCGGGGAGACGTTCACCGCCTTT
>CAZHTW010000159.1:0-4124 GCA_964535865.1 uncultured Sandarakinorhabdus sp.
GATGACGGAGCCTTGCCCGCCCAGCCATAGCCAGTCGTCGCGATATTTGCCTTCGCCGGTCACCGCGAAGACGGGATCGATGCCATGCGCCTTGCAGACAAGGAAATCCTCTTCGCCATGATCGGGGGCCATGTGGACGAGGCCGGTGCCTGCGTCGGTGGTGACATGGTCGCCGGGCAGGAAGGGGCGGGGCTTGGCGAAGAAGCCGCCGAGGTGGTGCATCGGGTGGCGGGCGAGGGCGCCTGCGAGGGCGGAGCCCTTCCACACGCGCTGTACCGCCGCGATGAATTGTGTGCGCTCAACAAAGGCGGGAACGAGAGGAGAGGCGACGAGAAATATTGCCGCGTGCGCCAGCTTTTCCTCACGTGACATCGATTCCAGAGGCAGGTGGCTCGGCAGGACGAGCAGCTCGGAATATTCAACGTCCGCTGCGTAGGCGATCCCCTGGTTCACCGGGATGGTCCACGGCGTCGTCGTCCAGATTACGGCATGGGCCCCCACCAACTCAGGCGCGTTCGGCGCTTCGACAATCTCAAACGCCACGTCGATCTGCGTCGAGGTGATGTCGTGATATTCCACCTCGGCATCCGCCAGCGCGGTTTTTTCCACAGGCGACCACATCACCGGCTTGGCGCCGCGATAGAGCTGGCCGCTTTCGGCAAACTTCAGCAGTTCGGAAACGATGGTGGCTTCCGACTGGAAGTCCATGGTGAGATAGGGTTTTTTCCAATCGGCATTGATGCCCAGCCGCTGCAACTGGCCGGCCTGCACGTCCACCCAATGCTGGGCATAGGCGCGGCATTCGGCGCGGAACTCCACCGCCGGCACCGCATCCTTGTTCAGCTTCTTGGCGCGATAGGCCTCTTCCACCTTCCATTCGATCGGCAGGCCGTGGCAATCCCAGCCAGGCACATAGGGCACATCCTTGCCCAGCAGCGTCTGGGTGCGCACCACCGCATCCTTCAGGATATGGTTGAGCGCGTGGCCGATGTGCATGTCCCCGTTGGCATAGGGCGGGCCATCGTGAAAGATGAACGTTTCCCGGCCTTTGCGGTTCTCGCGCAGCTGCGCATAGAGATCGGCGGCCTGCCATTTGGCCAGAATCTGCGGCTCACGCTCCGGCAGGCCGGCTTTCATCGGAAAGTCGGTTTTCGGCAGGAAAACGGTGGGGCGATAATCGGGCGCGCTCATGATGGGCTGGCTTTAGGGGAAGCGTGCGGCGCTGTCACGCGGCCAGTGATCCTCCCCAAACTTGTTTGGGGAGGTGGCAGCCGCAGGCTGACGGAGGGGCATTTGCCCCAAGCCGCCCCTCCGCCTCGCGTAGCTCGGCACCTCCCCAAACAAGTTTGGGGAGGATTTATTGGCCGCGCAGAACCCGCCGTGCATTGTCCGCATCCAGCGCAATCTGCGCCTTCAGCGCGTCCAGTCCCGGCAGCTTCAGTTCGGGCCGCAGCCAGGCCACCAGTTCCACGCCAATCTCCTGCCCGTAAAGATCGCCGCTCCAATCCATCAGCCAGGTTTCCAGCAGTTCCAGCGGCGGTTCGATCATCGGGCGGATGCCCAGATTGGCCACGCCATCCACGCGGCTGCCATCGGCCAGCCGCACCCGCACGGCATAAACGCCATAGGCCGGCCGGACGAAATCCCCCAGGCTGATGTTGGCGGTGGGAAAGCCCAGCGTCCGCCCCAGCTTGGCGCCATGTTCCACAATGCCCTGGATGGTGAACGGCCGGCCGAGCATGGCGGCCGCCACACCCGGTTGCCCGGCGCGCAAGGCGGCGCGGATGCGGGTGGAGCTGATGGTGCCGCCGGGATCGGCCACGGGATCGACCACACGGGCGGCAAAGCCGCGGGCCAGCCCCAGCCGCGCCAACTCGGTCACATCGCCGGAACGGCTTTTGCCGAAGGTGAAATCCCCGCCGGTCACCACGCCGGCCACGCCCAGGCGCATCTCCAGCCATTGATCGACAAATTCATCGGCCAGCAACGCCGCCAGATCGCGGGTGAAGGGGATCATCACCAGGCCGTCCATGCCGAAATCGGCCAGCCAGGCGGCGCGCTGTTCGATGGTGGACAGCGCGAAATGCGGCACATCGGGCTGGAACAGCCGCGCCGGGTGGGGATCGAAACTGGCGACCAGCGCCGGCCGGCCCAGCTTGCGCGCCCAATCGCGCGCGGCGCCGACCACGGCGCGGTGGCCGGCGTGAAAGCCATCGAAATTGCCCAGTGCCACGATGCCGCCGCGCAACGGGCCGGGCAGGGCGTCGCCCTTGGTGATCAGCTTCATGTCGGGGGCTTAGCGGGGCGCGAGGCCAGCGGCAAGCAGGCGCGCCGCATTGCCGCCCATCACTTTGGATATGTCGGTCTCGGAAAGCCCCGCCGCCAGCAGCGCCTGGGTGAGGGCATCGAGATGCGCCGTGTCAAACCCCACGGTGGTGCCGCCATCATAATCGCTGCCCAGGCCAACATGATCGATGCCGGCCACCCTGATCACGTGCAATATCGCCTTGGCCGTGGCTTGCGGCGTGGGCTGGCACACCGCGGCATCCCAATAGCCGATGCCGATCATGCCGCCGTTGGCCTTGAGCATCAGCAGTTGATCGTCCGTCAGGTTGCGCGGCGTGTTGCAGGTGGCCTTCACGCCGCCGTGGCTCACCACCACCGGGCGGGTGGCGATGCGCATCACATCGGCAAAGGTGGCGGCGCTGCTGTGGGCCAGATCGATGATCATGCCGCGCTGTTCCGCCGCTTTCACCACCTGCGCTCCCAGCGCGGTGAGCCCGCCCTTGTTCAGGCCGTGCATCGATCCGCCAACATCATTGTCAAAGAAATGCACCAGCCCGATCATGCGGAAGCCGGCATCGTGCAGCTTGCCCAGATTGGCGATGTCGCCTTCCAGATTCTGCGCGCCTTCGGTGGAGAGCAGCGCGCCGGTGACGGGCACATTGGCGGCGCGATCGGCCAGCAGTTTCGTTAGATCACCCGGCGTGCGCACGATCCGCAGCATGCCCTGGGCGCGGTCTTCGGCGTCCTGCAACTTGTGCGCATGCCACAGCGACCGTTCCAGCAGGCTGAACCAGGTGCGGGTGGGCTGCATCTGGCCGATCACCAGCGGGGTGATATTGTCCGTATCGCCGCCGTTGGCGTCGTAATTCTGGCCACGCGGGGTTTTCGTCACGCTGGAAAACACTTGCAGCGCGACATTGCCGGTTTCCAGCCGCTTCAGATCAACATGGCCCTGTTCGGTCTCGCTCAGCAGGTCGCGCTGCCACATCAGCGTATCGGCGTGCAGATCGATCACGGTCAGCCGGCCATGCACGGCGCTAGCTTCGGCCGAAACCGGCCACACTGCGCCGGTCCAGCGGTTCATGCCGCGCTCGACAATGCCGGGGGCAAAGCCGAAGAATCCAATGGCACCCAGGCCGATCACGGCCGCACTGGCCCACAGCAGTTTCTTCATGCCCATTCCCCCCAAATGTCGGATCAGCGCCGTTCCAGCGTGATGAAACTATAGCCCGGCCGCTCGCCTTCGGCGCCATGCACCTCCCGCGCCACTTCGCGCCAGCGCGCCGGATCAAAGGCCGGCAGGATCGTATCACCAGCGGGCGCAGCGTCCACCTCGGTGAGTTCGACGCGGGTGGCGATGGGCAGGGCGAGCGCATAAATCTCCGCGCCACCGATGATCATGATGTGGCCACGGATGCGCGGATCAAGGCCCGCCGCTGCCACGGCTTCGGCCAGATTGGGCACCACGGTGACGCCGTCGGCCTGCCAGCCGGTCTGGCGGGTGAGCACGATATTCTGGCGGCCGGGCAGGGGCTTGCCGATGGATTCGAACGTCTTGCGGCCCATCACCACCGGCTTGCCGACGGTGATCGCCTTGAAGCGCTTGAGGTCTGCCGGCAGGTGCCAGGGCAGGGCGCCGCCCATGCCGATCACGCCATTTCTGGCGCGGGCAACGATGATGGTGATGTCCAGACTCATACCGCCACCGGCGCCGCGATGTGGGGATGTGGATCGTAACCGCTGATGAGGAAATCCTCCAGCCGATAGCTGAACAGGTCCTCCGGCTGGCGCGCGAAATCGAGGCGCGGGAAGGGGCGGGGGCTGCGGCTAAGCTGCTC
>CAZHTW010000160.1:0-4080 GCA_964535865.1 uncultured Sandarakinorhabdus sp.
GAGGCGCCGGTGCTGGGTCTTTATGGTGCGCTCGACAAGGGCATCCCGGTGGCGGATGTCGAGGCGATGCAGGCCAGGCTGAAAGGCAGCAAGAGCAGCATCATCCTCTACCCGGATGCCGATCACGGCTTCCTTGCCGATTATCGCCCCAGTTACAACGCGGCGGCCGGCAAGGATGCGTGGGGCAAGCTCTTGGCGCATTTCAAGGCCAATGGAGTGTGAGGGCGCTGGCTGCCGCCGCACTGCTGCTGACCGCAGCGGCCCCGCCGCCGGTGGTGATTGATCGCCCGCGCGATGCAGCACGCAGCCCGCTTCTGCTCGGCACCGGCGATGATCTGCGCGTGGTGTGCGCGGACACGAAGGATGTCGCGCATCAGCTCACCTGTCTGTCGTGGATCAACGGCGCCACCCAGATCAGTATGCGCTTCAAGAGCCTGAGCCCGCAGATCGTGCCCGATTTCTGCCCCACGGCAGACGGCAGGGTCCTTGCCCGGCAGCGCGATGTGCTGCTGGGCTGGCTGGCCGGCAACCCGCGCGAGCTACAGGCCCCGGCAATCATGGTCTATCGCAAGGCGATGGCCGCCGCCTTTCCCTGCACAGAGGGCTGATCAATGCGCTGGCTGATTGCCCTTGTCCTGCTGCCGGCTGCGGCCGCCGCGCAACCGGCCGACAATCCGGTTGCCATGGCCACTGGCGCGCACATCAAGGCCGTATGCAGCCGGCAGGACGACCGGGCCAGCCGCATCATCTGCCTGTCGTGGCTGAACGGCACCTCCCAGGGCCATGGCTGGTTCACCCCGAAAGACCCGTCGGTGACACCGGCCTATTGCCCGCCAAGCCTGGACTTTGATCTGGCCGCCTATCGCATGCTCATCCTCGCCTGGCTGGACAAGCACCCCACAGACCTCGCCAGGCCCTCGATCGAGGTTTACAGCAAGGCGCTGGCGGCGAAATATCCCTGCAAGTCCAGGTGAGGCCGGGATGGGCTTTGATCTGGCCAAGGCACTGCACAAGAAGGCCGAGGTGGAAACCGCCCGGCTGCAGGCCTTCGGCTTTCAGCAGCGCGCCCGCGCCGTCAGCCTGATCGCGCAAGACAATGGCCTTGATCCAGCCAAGGTGGCGAGTGCGATTGCCGTCTGCCCGGATGCGGAATTGATCGATCGTCTTGCCGACTTGATCGACCTCGCGCCTGCCGCCGCAGCCGCCGCCTTCACCGCAGCGTTGGCCACGGCCCGGCAACAACTGGTGGCCGAGCAGGGCGATCCCACCCCGCACCGTCTGGCCTAGATGAATTCAACCAACTGCGCCGTTGACGGCGAAAGGATAGCCAAATGATCGCCAAACGGCTCACCATCGGAGCAGCCGCCCTGTTTTCCCTGTCAGACCCGGCGCTCGCCGGCCCCGGTTCCTGCACGGGCCGCGCGGCAGACGAGGCATCGGGCCAAAGGGTGCTGGTGCGACTGAAGGTGGATGCGGCCGGGGCAATTGGCGGGCGGGAAGCCGAATGGGAATTTTCCGTCCCCGGCGCACCGCAGGTCGACGGCATGAGCGTGAAGTTGGGCTATGTGGCGCCAGCGGGTGACGCGCTGGGGCCGGTCACATCGGTCTCTGCCTTCTACAGCGGGATGCGCAGCGGCGTGTCGCTGCGCGGCGCCAGCGCGGTGCTGGACACCGGCAGCGGCAAGCGCTGGACGGCCCCGATCCAGTCCATGTTCAGCATGGGGCTGGCCCAACTTGGCGTGAAGACGCCCTGGGGCGACAAGCGCAATCCGAAACTGGTCGAGACGATCGATACCGAGGCACAGGTGACCGTCACGCTGGTGGACAAGACTGCCAAGCCATTCGCCACCTTGGCGCTGCGCCCGGCTGATCACACGGTGCGGGATCGCCTGCTGGGGACGGCGATGGCCGAAGCCCGGCAACGCGCGGCTGCGGTCGCGCCCTGCCAATAGGCCTCAGAACCCCACGAAGCGCGCCGCTTCCTCAACACTCTTGCGTTCCGACACCACAGTGTTGGCCGGAAAGCTATCTTCCGGCCAGCCGATGGCGATGGCCTTCATGATCACCTGATCATCGGCAATGCCGGCATGTTCGCGCACCACTGGCGATTGCATGATGCCCTGGCTGTTGATCACCGCGCCCAGCCCGCGCGACCAGGCGGCGTTGACCAGCGCGGTGGAAACCGCGCCGCAATCAAACGGCGTGTCATCACTGCCCGACAGCACCCGGTCATACGTGATGATCACGCACACCGGCGCATCAAACTGGCGAAAGCCGCGCAGCACCCAGTCCATGCGGGCCGGCGCATCATCGCGGGCAATGCCCATCGCGCTGAACAATTGCTTGGCCACGCCGATCTGGCGTTCGCGGTGCACACCTTCGAACGCGGTGCCGGTGCGGAATTCGCGGCTGTGCGGCACGCCGGCGATGTTGCGTTCAGTGTTCCCGGCACGGATGCGATCGAGGGGTTCACCGGTGACCACGGTGAAGTTCCACGGCTGGGTGTTCATCGATGACGGGCTGCGCATCGCCAGCGTCAATATCTCCTTCAGCAGCTCCATCGGCACCGGATCGGGCTTGAAACCGCGAATGGAACGGCGGCCCAGCACCACCTCGTCATAACTCATCGTCATCCCCGCGCCCTTTCCGCAATTGCCTGTCCGGCGGCATGTCCGCTCGCCCAAGCCCACTGGAAATTATATCCGCCCAGCCAGCCCGTTACATCCACTGCCTCACCAATGGCGAACAGCCCTGCAATATGATTGGCTGCCATGGAGCGCTGTGACAGGGCGGCCGTGTCGATGCCGCCCGCCGTCACTTCGGCCTTGGCAAAGCCTTCGGTGCCGTCGGGACGGAAGGCCCAGGCCTTCAGGCGGCTCATCGCGGCGGTGAGGCTGGCATCCTTCTGGCTGGCCATGTCGCCGGCAAGCGCAAGTTGCTCGGCAATCGCGGTGGCCAGCCGTTCCGGCAGGGCGCTGGCCAGCACGCTTTTCAGGCCGGCCTTGGGGCGCTGGCGTTTCATCGTCACCAGCCAATCGGGCGCGGCATCGGGCAGGAAATCCACCGCGATTGCCTCGCCATGCCGCCAATAGCTGGAAGCCTGCAACATCGCCGGCCCCGACAGACCACGGTGCGTGAACAACGCCGCTTCGCGGAAGGCGGTCTTGCCGGCCGTGGCCACCACTTCGGCGGCCACGCCGGCCAGTTCGCGGAACAGGCTTTCGGCCCCCGGCAGCGTGAATGGCACCAAAGCGGGGCGCGGCGGGATGATCTTCATGCCGAATTGCTTGCCCAGTTGATAGGCAAAGCCGGTGGCGCCCAGTTTCGGAATTGCCGGCCCGCCAGTGGCGATTACCAGATTGGGCGCGCTGAACACCCCCGCGCTGGTGGTTACGGTGAAATTGCCATCAGCATGGGTGACAGTGCCGATCGAGGCGCCAAACGCAAAATCCACCTGGCCGGCCGCGCACTCGTCCATCAGCATGGTGACGATCTGCTTGGCCGATCCATCACAGAACAATTGCCCCAGCGTCTTCTCATGGAAGGCAATACCGTGCTTTTGCACCAGTTCGACGAAATCGGCCGGGGTATAGCGCGACAAGGCGGAGCGGGCGAAGTGGCGGTTCTCGCTCAGATAGCGATCCGGCACCGCGCCGAGATTGGTGAAGTTGCAGCGGCCACCGCCCGAGATCAGGATCTTCCTGCCCGGTTCCGGGTTGTGATCGATCACCAGCACCCGTGCACCCGCCTGCCCCGCCGTTGCTGCACAGAACAGGCCGGCGCCGCCCGCCCCAAGGATGATCGCATCATGCATGGCAGGCGGCGTAGCGGCTGGCGAACAGGGGAGCAACTGCAACCATCGGGGTGCGCTGTCTGGCCATGGTTGGACGTGAAATAGCCCGTTGCAAAGCCGGCCCGGCGCGCTATACGAACGCCTCCCGCCATGCGGGCGCCAGAACTGGTGCGGGGCAGTAGCTCAGATGGGAGAGCGCAGCAATCGCACTGCTGAGGTCAGGGGTTCGATCCCCCTCTGCTCCACCAGTTTCATTCCGTTGTATTTCAAACAATTGCGCCGCCATC
>CAZHTW010000161.1:0-4050 GCA_964535865.1 uncultured Sandarakinorhabdus sp.
CGCAATCCGCTGCATTGGCCCGGCGGCGCGCGCGTGGCGCTGCTGTTCACCTTCAACCTGGAAACCTGGGATCTGGTGAAGGATACGGACAAGCCCTATTACGCCGGCGGGCCGCCCCTGCTGCCCAACGAACTGGCCGGGCGCATCCCGGATTATCCCAACTACAGCTGGCGCGAATATGGCCAGCGCGTGGGCATCTGGCGCCTGTTCGATCTGTTCGATGAACTGGGCGCCAAGGCCGGTTGCACCACCAACGCCGTCACCTTCGAACGGCGCAAGGCCATGGTGGATGCCTGCCTGGATCGGGGCTGGGAATTGATCGCCCACAATTATGAGCAGGGCGAGCTGCTCACCGATTTTCACGACAACCCGGCAGCCGAGCGCGACATCATCCGCCGTTCCATCGCCATGTATGAACAGCATGTCGGTCGGCGGCCCAAGGTGTGGCTGTCGTCCTCATTGCGCGGGACGCTCAACACGCCGTCGATCCTCGTGGAGGAAGGCTTCAAGGCCTATTGCGACATCATGAATGATGATCAGCCCTATATGATCCGCACCGATGCCGGGCCGATCGTGGCGACGCCTTATTCCAACGTGATCAATGATTTCACCATCCTCACCCGCAACGCCCGCACCACCGATGAATATCGCGACATATTGATCGAGGAGTTGACGGTGCTGCACAAGGAAGGCGCCACCACCGGCCGCATCATGAACATCGGCCTGCACCCGCACGTGTCGGGCCGGGCCTATACGATCCGGGCGCTGCGCGAATTCATCCAGTTTGCGCAAAGCCTTGATGGCATCTGGTGGGCCAGCCGCGAGGAAATCGCCGATTGGTATGTCGCCAATCACGAATCGCATTTTCCCGGCCAGCTGGGCTGACCCATGACCAGCGGCGCGCGCCTTGTGCGGGGCGGCCAACCCGATCCGGCCATCACCGTGCCGGTGGTGATCGTGGGCGGCGGCGCCACCGGCCTGTGCGCGGCGCTGGCCGTGCGCGATGCCGGGCTGGATGTGCTGGTGATCGAGCGGGACCGCCAGCCGATGGGCACCACCGCCATGTCCACCGGGCTGATTCCGGCCGCTGGCAGCAAGCTGCAACGCGCCGCCGGGGTTGAAGACAGCGCGGATCTGTTCGCGCGCGACATTGCCGCCAAGGCCAAGCACAAGGTTGATCAGGCGCTGGTGCAGCGGCTGGCGGATGAATCGGCCGCGACCATCGATTGGCTGGTGGAGCGCCATGGCGTGGCACTCAGCCTGGTGGAAGGCTTCACCTATCCCGGCCACAGCGCCTTGCGCATGCACGGCATGCCCGGCCGTTCCGGCGGCGAACTGATGGGCGCATTGGCCAACGCCTGCGCCGCGGCCGGGGTGGATATCCTCACCGACAGTCTTGTCGATACATTGCATGTTGATGCCGAGAACCGGGTGATCGCGGTGGAGGCCGTGCAGCCGGACGGCGTGCGCGAGACCATCGGCTGCGGCGCGCTGATCCTGGCCTGCTGCGGTTTTGCCGGCAATCAGGCGATGGTGCGCGATCTCATCCCCGAACTGGAACACGCCACCTTCCACGGCCACCCCGGCAACAAGGGCGATGCCATCGCCTGGGGCCGGGCGCTGGGCGCGGCGATGGCCGATCTGGCCGCCTATCAGGGCCATGCCGGGCTGGCGGCGGGGCATGGCATCCCGATATTGTGGCCGCTGATCACCGAAGGCGGCATCCAGGTGAACCGCGCCGGGCAGCGTTTCGCCAACGAAGCCGCCGGCTATTCCGAACAGGCGGTGGAGGTGCTGCGCCAGCCCGGCCATGTCGCGTGGAGCATCTATGACGCCGCGCGCCACCAGATCATGCTGCAATTCGATGATTACCAACAGGCGCTGGCCGCCGGCTGCATCCTCACCGCCGACAGCCCGGACGCGTTGGCGGCGCTGGCCGGCATTGATGCCGCCGGGCTGGCCGCCAGCATCGCCCACACCCACGAACTGGTGGCCAGCGGCGTGCCTGACCAGTTCGGCCGCAGCTTTGCCGGCAAGGCCCCGCTGGCCGCACCTTTCCACGCCGTGAAGGTGACCGGCGCGCTGTTCCACACCCAGGGCGGGCTTGAGGTGGACGGCGATGCCCGCGTGCTCGATGGCCAGCGCCGGCCCTTCCCCAATCTTTATGCCGGCGGCGGCGCGGCGCGCGGCGTGTCAGGGCCGGGCGCCGATGGCTATATGGCCGGCAATGGCCTGCTCACCGCCACCACGCTGGGCCGGCTGGCCGGCAGCCACGCCGCCCTCAGCCTAACCCGCCCAGATGGGCGATAATCTCGGCCTCTGAAACGACATCGGCATATTTGGCCTGCATGTCGAACAAATTGGCCTCGTGCGGGCCGGGGTGGCGATCGCCGCAGGCATCGCGCACCACGGTGGTGATGAAGCCATGGCTCATCGCGTCCACACAGGTGGCACGCACACAGCCGCTGGTGGTCAACCCGGTCAGGATCACATTGTCCACGCCCATCGCCGTCAGGGTGGAGGCCAGCGAGGTGCCGAAAAAGGCGCTCGGATATTGCTTGGAAATCACCAGCTCGTCCGGCTCCGGCGCCAGCCCGGCCGGCCAGGCGCCCATCGGGCTGCCCTTCAGGAAATAGCGCAAGGGCCGCGCCTTCTGGAAAAAGCGCCCGCCATCCAGCGCCTGGGGATGATGATAGACAACATTGGTGAGGATCACCGGCACGCCGGCCGCCCGCGCCGCCGCCCGCACCCGCAGCGCCGATGCCAGCGCATCATCCACCCCGGCATAAAGATCGCAGGCCGGATCGAAATAGCCTTCAACAAAATCGATCATCAGCAACGCCGGCTTGGCGCCAAAGCCGGCCTGCCCGCCATAGGCGCGGGCATAATTGGCATCCAGTTCCTGGCTCATCATCATCCCTCCACTCGGCCCCCGGCATAGCGCCGCCAGCCGCCGCCGCAAGCGCCGCCGCTTGGCCTTGGCCGCGCACCGGACAAAATGGCCGCCGCCGCTGCCGTTGCAGGGCCCATCGGGGTAGCCAGCACCATGACCAAGGACAGCCCCGCCATGACCAGCGCCCCCGCCCAACTGCGCCACGCCCTTGCCAGCGGCGAATTCTTCCTCGCCCCCGGCCTGTTCGACATGATCACCGCCAGGCTGGCGCAGGCCCAGGGCTTCGCCTTCGGCTATGCCAGCGGCTATTGGCTCACCGCATCGGCCTATGGCCTGCCCGATGCCGGCATCGCCACCTTCACCCAGATGCTGGAACGCATCGAAACTCTGGTGCGCACCGTGCCGGGCATGGCGATCATCGCGGACGCTGACACCGGCTATGGCGGGCTGATCAACGTGCGCCACACCATGCTGGGCTATGCCCGCGCCGGGGTGGCGGCGCTGCAGCTTGAGGATCAGGAATTTCCCAAGCGCTGCGGCCATGCCCAAGGCAAGCGCGTGGTGCCGGTGGGCGATATGGTGGCGCGCATCCGGGTGGCGGTGGAGGCCCGCGACGGCCAGGACGGCCCGCTGATCATCGCCCGGTCTGACGCGCGCGCCATGGAGGGGATGGACGCCATGCTGCGCCGGCTGGAGGCCTATGCCGCCGCCGGAGCCGACATCCTGTTTCCCGAGGCGCTGACCACCGAAGCCGAAATGGCCCATGTCGCCGCCCGCCTGCCCGGCCCGGCGATGATGAACATGGCCGATGGCGGCCACACGCCCATCCTGCCGGCCGCCACCCTGCAGGCCATGGGCTTTGCCGGCGCGATCTTCCCGGCGATGACGGCGCTGGCCGCCGCCGCTGCCAACGAACGCGCCCTGCGCGGGCTGTTCGAAACCGGCACCAGCCTGAACGACGGCGTGGAACTCTACAGCTTTGCCCGCATGTGCAGCCTGCTGGGGTTTGACGAAGTCTATGCCCAGGATGCGCGTTGGGCGGCGTTCAACCAGCCGTGATCGCGGCGGCCGAAAGGCCGGCGATGCGCCCCATGGTGATCGCAGATCCCAGGCCCATGGCGGGCAGATAGCCCCACCAGGACGGGCCAGACACGCCG
>CAZHTW010000162.1:0-4002 GCA_964535865.1 uncultured Sandarakinorhabdus sp.
CCGGAACCGGCCCAAGCGCGGTCTCGAAGCCGACCAGCTTTGCGGGGATCCGGTATGATTCAAGGGCGCGGTGGAGCCAGTCCACAACCCGCGCATCGGCATGGCTGTAGCTGATGAAGGCACGATATTGCGCCTCTTGCGGTTTCACACCCCTGGCTCCCCAAGAACAGAGTACAGCTTATTGCAGTATCCGCAATTGGCATCATCTGTATTGAGACTGTCGGGGAGACTTCGGCGGCGTGAAAGCCAAGGGCAGCAACGGCTCAGCCCCGGCCCACGTCATGCCAGAGTTGATCCACAACGCTTGACCGCCGTCTTGGCTTCGCACGAAAAAGGGGCGGCAGCCGTTTCCGGCCACCGCCCCCGCATTTCCAGCGAGGAGCCTTACTTGGCAGCCGCGTCGGCAGGCGCAGCTTCTTCCGCAGGCGCTGCTTCTGCGGCCGGGGCTTCTTCGGCAGGCGCAGCGGGCAGGGGCAGCGGGCTGGCGCTCTTGCTGTTGAGATAGGCGATCACAGCGGCGCGGTCTTCCGGCTTGCTGATGCCGGCGAAGCTCATCTTGTTGCCGGCCATGAAGTTTTTCGGGTTCTTGAGCCAGCCCCACAGATTATCCCAATCCCAGTTCTTGCCCTTCATGCCGCCCAGGGCATCGGAATAGGAGAAGCCGGCAGCAGCGGCGATCGGGCGGCCAACCACGCCGTGCAGGGCCGGGCCGGTGCCGTTGGCGCCGCCGGGATCGACATTGTGGCAGGCGGCGCATTTCTTGAACACGGCTTCGCCCTTGGCGACATCGGCGCTGGCCAGATAGAAGGCAGCGGGCTTTTCAGCTTCAGCGGCGGGCTCCCCGGGTGCCGGGGTGTCTTCGGCGCCGGCCACTTCATAACCGGGCTTTTCCGGCACGTGCCGCGCAAACATCTCGTCACTGATGATGGACACGCCCAGAACGGCGAGCAGACCCGCCAGCGTGCCACCGAAAATCTTGTTCCACTCGAAACTGTCCACGTGTCGCTCCATTCGCGCGGCGGCTGGCCATGATCACAGCCTGCGCCGTCCTGCCGCAGGGGATAGGCAATTGCGGCGCGGCTCGCAAGCATTTGCTTGTTGCAGCGCACTATCATAACGAACGGACATGACGAGCAGCTATCCGCCCCTGGCCCAGTCCCTGGTTGATCGCATGGTGACGCAGGCCGCCACCGCACCGCAGCATGCCGTGGCGTTTCAGGGCGCGCCGGGTGCCTATAGCCATCAGGCGGTGCGTGAGACGTTCCCGGAGCGGCTGCCTTTGCCCTGCGCCAGCTTTGAAGATGCGATCGAGGCCGTGCAGGCGGGCCGCGCTGGCTGTGCGGTGATTCCCATTGAAAACAGCCTGCACGGCCGCGTGGCCGACATGCATTTTCTGTTGCCGGAATCCGGCCTGTCCATCGTGGGTGAACATTTCGTGCGGGTGCGCCACTGCCTGCTGGCGCTGGGTGACATGGCCGCGCTGCGCGAGGTGAAAAGCCATCCGCAGGCGCTGGGCCAGGTGCGCCGACATCTGCGGGAATGGGGCATCGCGCCAGTGCAATATTTCGACACCGCGGCAGCGGCGGCGGCCGTGGCGGGAGAGGGTGATGCGGCCACCGGCGCCATCGCCAGCCGGCTGGCGGCCGAGCTCTATGGCCTGAAGATTCTGGCTGAAGGGGTGGAAGATGCCGATCACAACACCACCCGGTTCGTGGTGTTGAGCCGACAGGCGGAGGTGCCGCCGCTGGGTCTGCCGGCGATGACCAGTTTCAATTTCGAAGTGCGATCGGTTCCCGCCGCGCTGTTCAAGGCGCTGGGCGGCTTTGCCACCAACGGCGTCAACATGACCAAGCTGGAGAGCTACCTGCGCGACGGGAAGTTCAGCCAAGCCGAATTCTATGCCGAAATCGAAGGATCGCCAGCCGAGCCGCCGGTGGCGCGGGCGCTGGAGGAACTGGCCTATTTCACCAATTGGGTGCGGGTGATCGGCACCTATCCCCGCGCGCGGGATCGCGCAGAGTAATCAGGGCTTGGTTGTTCAGGCGGGCGCCCGCAGCAGCCGCACCAGCGCCTTGCCAAAGCGACGCTCGACCACCCGTTCCCATTCGCAGGCGAGGGGGTCGGCCGCGGCCGTCTCCACGCTGACCAGTGCGCCGGGCGCGATCCAGCCGCGTTCATGGAGATGGGTGAGCGCTGGATCGGCGAGCCCCAGGCCATAAGGCGGATCGAGGAACACCAGATGATGTTCGCGCAGGGGCCCGCCGATGCTGGCCACCGGGCTTTGCCGCACGTCGCCGACGGCCCCCAGCGCGGCGAGGTTGGCGCGGATGGCCTTCACGGCCGCCGCGTCATTGTCGATGAAACAGGCGGTGCCGGCGCCGCGCGACAAGGCTTCGATGCCAAGCGCGCCGGTGCCGGCAAACAGGTCCAGCACATCAAGCCCCTCGAAACTGCCGAGGCGGCTGGCCAGCATGGAAAAAATCGCTTCCCGCGCGCGGTCGCTGGTGGGCCGGGTGGAGTCGCCGGGCGGGGCTTTCAGGGCGCGACCGCGCCAGCGGCCGGATATCACCCGCATCAACGCTTCTCCGGTTTTGCAGCCTTCAGCATGGCCTTCAGCAGGGCCAGATCGGCTTCGGGGATTTCATCGGCCATGCGCGGCGGCAGATCATCCAGGCCGATGGGGCCATAGGCCACGCGGATCAGCCGGTTCACCTGCAAACCAATATGTTCCAGGATGCGGCGCACCTCGCGGTTCTTGCCTTCGCGGATCGTGACGATCAGCCAGAGATTGTGGCCGGTCTTGCGTTCGATATCGGCCAGCACCGGGCCATAATGAATGCCATCGATGCTGATGCCATCGGCCAGGCTTTCCAGTGCCGCCTGCGTCACCTCACCAAAGGCGCGGACACGATAGACGCGCGGCACGTTTGAGGACGGCAGCTCCAGCGCCCGCTTCAACTCGCCGTCTGTGGTGAGCAGCAGCAGGCCTTCGGTGTTCATGTCCAGCCGGCCCACCGGCACCACGCGCGGCAGGCCTTCGGGCAGGATGTCCATGATGGTGGGCCGCCCGGCCGGATCACGTGCCGCGGTGAGGAAACCGGCGGGCTTGTGAAAGCGATACAGCTTGGCCGGTGCGATGCCGGCCACCGGCTGGCCATCAACCGTCACATCCTTCAGGCTGGTGATGTTGAGCGCCGGTGAGGTGAGCACCTCGCCGGCAATGGCGATGCGGCCTTCGGCAATCATGCGTTCGATATCGCGGCGCGAGCCCACGCCGGCGCGGGCCAATGCCTTGGCGATGCGCTGCTGTTCAACCTCGGTCTGGCGCACCGGCGGCGGGGCGCGCTTGATGCGGGGTGGTTCGGCGCGTGATGGTTTGCCGGGGCCGGGGCCGGGGCCGGGGCCGGGGGCAGCGGTGCGGGGGCCGGGGCGCACGGGGCGTTCGCTGCGGTCCGGGCCGGCATCGCGGCTGCGGAAGGGGCGGACTGCGCCGTCGCGGCCTGGGCGCTCACTGCGATCCGGGCGGTCGCGGCTTTCGGCGCGGCGACGATCCGGGCGGGCATCGGCCTCGCGGCGATCCGGGCCGGCATCACGGCTGCGGAACGGGCGGGCTGCGCCATCGGCATTTGGCCGCGAACGGACCGGGCGGCCATCGGCACGGGGCGTGCGGGCAGGGGGGCGGCCGGGACCGGAGGGCTTGCGGGGTGGTCGCATGGCGCATCCCATGCGGCCAAGCCCGAGGATTGTCAAAAAAATGCCGCACGGAGCGCTGTGAACAGGGACAGGCGAACAGCGTGTGATGTTTTTGTGTCGATCGCCATTCCGGCAATTGCCCTGCCCCGCCGCTTGCGCTAACCGCTGGCGCAGAGCCCCTGTGGTGAAATTGGTAGACGCGTCCGACTCAAAATCGGATGGAGAAATCCGTGCTGGTTCGATTCCGGCCAGGGGCACCACCTTTCCTTCAACTGCGAAAGCGCCGGCCAACCGCACATGGTTTGCCGG
>CAZHTW010000163.1:0-3710 GCA_964535865.1 uncultured Sandarakinorhabdus sp.
ATGTGGCGGCGCACGATGTCCTGAATGGAGGCCGAGGTGAAGAAATACTCCGGCCGCAGCCGCAGCTCCTGCCCCGCCGGGCTGGAATCGGCCGGATAAAGCACCCGCACCAGGCTGTCGGCCCGCATCTGATCGGCAAGCGCGCCAAAATGGTCCCCAGCGTTGAAGGCATCGAGCCGGATCGGATCCAGGGCGTTGGCCGTCCACAGCCGCAGTGTGTTGATCCGCTTGCCGCGCCAGCCCACCACCGGCGTATCGAAGGCCGAAGCCTCCACCACCTCGGATGGCTGCCACGCAACAGCCTCGCCCCTGGACACCACCTCGCCGCCATATCCGATGCGGTAACAACTCTCGCGCCGGTCAAACTCCCAGGGGTTGCCATGGGCGAGCCAGGTTTCCGGCAGTTCCACCTGCCAGCCATCATCGATGCGCTGACGGAACATGCCGTTCACATAGCGTATGCCATAGCCATAGGCGGGGATGTTCAGGCTGGCCAGGCTCTCCATGAAACAGGCCGCCAGGCGGCCCAGCCCGCCATTGCCCAGCGCCGCATCCGGCTCCAGCTCGGCCAGATCGCCCAGTTCCAGGCCGTGAATGCGCAGCGCCTGCTCCATGTCGCGCACCACGCCAAGATTGGTGACGGCATCGCGGAGCAGCCGCCCGATCAGAAATTCCAGGCTGAGATAATAAACCCGCTTGGCCCCGGCGGCATGGGTGCGCCTTGTGCTTTCCATCCAGCGATCAATCACCTCATCGCGCAGGGCCAGCGCGGCAGCGGTGAACCAGTCATGCCGTTTGGCCGAGCGGGCATCCTTGCCCACCCGGTGGCGCAAAGCGTCGTCGATACGCGCCGCCAGCGCCTGGGCCTGTGGACTGGGTGTGGATGGCATGCGCCACTGACTCCTGAATGTGAACGTTCACCCTACACGGACTGCAGCCCGTCAGGAAAGGTGAATTTCTGGTGGCACCAGCCTTCCCCCAACCCTGACTATGACGGCAGCCGCACCGGGAGCAACAGGGGAATTGCCACCGAATTCCTATTCATGACGAAGGGACCGGCCACGCGTGACGGCGCGGCGCTGGCATGATGATGTGCTGATGTCGGGATCGGTGCCGTTCGGACTCAGGCTTTTGGCACCACATCCAAAATGGCCTGCACAAAGCCCTGCGGATCATTCTCCTGCACGAAATGCCCACCCTTCAACGTGCGGTGCGGCTGGTCCGCGGTGCCGGGCACGCGGCCGATGAACCGGCTTTCGCCGCCGCGGGTCACCGGATCGCCATCGCTGAAGCAGCACAGGAACGGCTTTTCCCATTTATCAAACACCTGCCAGGCGCGCTTCTGATCGGGAATGGCGACGTTGTTTTCGAACGGCACGAAACTGGGGAAGATCCGCGCGCCGGCCTTGTAGCGTCTGTCGGGGAACGGTGCGTCATAGGCGGCGATTTCGGCCGCGCTCAGCGCGCGCTGGGCGCCGGCGTTGACGATGCGGCCGATCGGAAACACCGGGCTCCATTGGGAAAAGGCGCGCCAGATGGCAAAGGCGCGCGGAGGCTTGCCACCTTCGGGCAGGCCGCCGTTGGACAGCACCACGGCGGCAAACCGATCCGGCATGGCGGCAACCAGACGCAGACCGATCAGCGAGCCCCAATCCTGGCAGGCCAATGTCATCCCCGTCAGGTCCAGCGCTTCCACCCATTGGCGCATCCAGCCGACGTGCCGGGCATAGCTGTAATCGGATTTCCGGGCCGGCTTGTCTGATTTGCCAAAGCCGATGAGATCGGGGGCAATCACGCGGTAGCCGGCGGCCACCACCGGGCCAATCATGTGCCGATAGAGATAACACCAGCTCGGCTCGCCATGCATCATCAGCACGATCGGCGCATCGCGCGGGCCTTCATCCACATAATGAATGCGCAGCGGGGTGCCATCGCCGGGATCGGCAATTTCCACATAATGCGGGGCAAAGGGGAAATCACTGATGCCGGCAAAGGCGCTTTCGGGCGTGCGCAGGATTTTCACGGGCGGGCTCCACAGGCAGCGGTTTTATTGGCATGATTGGTGTCATATTGCCCGGCTCGGGTCAAGCATCAGGCCCTGGCCTGGCCGTGTCCACCAACCGAAAGCCGATATGATCGGTGCCCAGCCCACGTTCCTGAAACTGGCGGGCGGCGGGGCGATAGCGGGCGCAATAACTGGCGGCACACAGACAGGAACCGCCCTTGATGATGTTGACCGGCTCGCCCAAATCAGCGCGGGAACCGCTGGAACTGGTCCATTCCCAGACATTGCCGAGCATGTCGTACACCGGGCACCCAGACCATCTGATTGGCTGCCAAACCCGTGCACGGGCTGCCGGCCGGCTGGTCTGGCTCTGCACAGGCAGACAGGGCGAGGATCAGGCTGGCCGCAAGCCAGCGGCGTCGCATCACGCGTCCGGCATTCGGGCCATGGCATCGCTCAGCAGGCGCCGCACCACCGCCTTGGCCGCATCCACCGGCAGTTCCTGATCGTGGCGCAACAGCCGCCAGGTCTGGAAACTCAGTATGACATTCAGCCCAAGTGCGCCTGCCACATCGGCCTTCACCACGGCCGGCAAATGCGCCTCGATGGCCTGGGCTTCAAAGCGCAGCATCCGGCGATAATCCTGCATCAGATAGGGCGACTGAAAGCGTTTCAGGTTGGCCGAAATCCGGTAGGGCAGGATCACTTCATAAACCTTGGCGCGCTTGTCCGCGATATCGAACAGCTTTTCCTGCCAGCTGGCGCCGGCGGGGGGCTGGAGGATGATCGGCATCACCCGCGCCTCGATCGCCTCGCCCATCTCGCGATAAAGTTCATCCATATCGTCGAAGTGGCGGAACACCGACCGCAAGCCAACGCCCGCCACGTCGGCAATCCGCGCGGCGCTTGGTGACACTTCGCCTTTGCCGACCAGATCGAGCATGGCGGCGACAATCTTGCTGCGGCTGGATCGGCTGCGTTCGCGCCGGCCATCGGCAAGCGGCGAGTGCGACCGGGTTGCCAGTTTTTGCGACGGGTTGGCCATCGCCCATGTTTTGCGGCAAACCGGCATCGGCGCAAGCCGCAAAAACATTTGCGCGTTTTTCTTGGCACTATTAATGTCAATATAGGCCAGCAAGCTGGCATTGCCGGGCAGCAAGGGGAGCGGTTGGCATGACGGCGGAATTGAGCATCTGGGGCGCGGCTCTGCTGGCCTATGGCGCGTTTCGATATTGGTATGACAATTGGTCAGGCCCGCTGACCCCCGCCGAGATTGACGCCTTTCTGGCCCGGATGGCCGGACGCTTTGACGGGACCGGCAACAGCCCGGAAACACTGCGGGCCTTTCTGGCTGCCGATGATGGCCGCGAATTCGTGATGCTCAATCTGGTCAAGGCGCAGATGGCCGAGGTGGACGACCCCGCCACCGGCCAGCGCGTTCAGGGCTTTGAATTGCTGAAGCGTTATTCCAGACGCTTCATGCCGGTGTTGCTGCGCAATGGCGGCCACCCCGGCATCGTTGGCCGCAAGATTGGCGGCTATGTCGATGCCTGGAACACCGAGCCTGATCCCGGTTGGACCGTCTTTGGCCTGATGCGCTACCGCAGCCGGCGCGACATGATCAAGCTGGTGATGGACCCGGCCTTCATGGCCGGCCATCCAGACAAATTGCTCGGCACGCTGGCGACCTTTTCATTCCCCACGC
>CAZHTW010000164.1:0-3515 GCA_964535865.1 uncultured Sandarakinorhabdus sp.
TCGGAAGAGCACACGTCTGACTGGAGTTCAGACGTGTGCTCTTCCGATCTGTGCTTAAGAACGACAAGGTGGTGGGCGAGGAGCGGCTGCTCACCGACCGCAAGGAGCGGATCCGCGACGTGGTGGAAGGCCCGGCGGGGGAGCTGTATCTGGTCACCGATGCGGTGGACGGCAAGTTGCTGAAGGTGACGCCGGCGAAGTGAGGCGGCTTGACGGGAGGGGTGGGCTTCGCTAAGCGCGCCATTCCCAAACCCCACGCGGGGGGACATATCCGGTGCCGGGCACTCATGCCTTGTCACTCCCCCGCGGCGGCTCAACCGGAGGTTAGATATCATGGCGGCTCCCGTCGTTACCATGGCGCAATTGCTTGAAGCCGGCGCCCATTTCGGCCACCAGACCCATCGCTGGAACCCGAAGATGAAGCCTTACATCTTTGGCGATCGCAACGGCGTCCACATCATCGATCTGTCGCAGACCGTTCCGCTGTTTGCCCGTGCGCTCGATTTCGTGCGCGCTTCGGTGCAGCATGGCGGCAAGGTGCTGTTTGTCGGCACCAAGCGCCAGGCGCAGGACCCGATCGCCGAAGCCGCGCGCCGCTGCGGCCAGCATTATGTCAACCACCGCTGGCTGGGCGGCATGCTCACCAACTGGAAGACGATCTCGGGCTCGATCCGCAAGTTCAAGCAGCTGGAAGAAACCCTGTCGGGTGACACCACCGGCTTCACCAAGAAGGAAGTGCTGAAGCTGACGCGGGAGCGCGACAAGTTCGAAGCCTCGCTGGGCGGCATCCGCGACATGGGCGGCCTGCCGGAAGTGATCTTCATCATCGACGTCAACAAGGAAGAGCTGGCCGTCAAGGAAGCCAATGTGCTGGGTATCCCGGTGGTGGCCATCCTCGATTCCAACACCGATCCCAGCGGCATCGCCTTCCCGGTGCCGGGCAATGACGATGCCAGCCGCGCCATCCAGCTCTATGTCAACGCCATCGCCGATGCCGTGATCGATGCCCGTCAGGGTCGCGCGGCCGATATGGGCGTGGATCTGGGCGCGATGGACGAAGCCCCGGTCGAGTTTCTGGCCGAAGCCCCGGTGGCTGACGCTGTGGCCGAGGACGCCCAGCCCGCCGCCTGAGGCGCTGGCCCCAAATAACGGGAGGCCGGGTGCGCTGCGCGTCCGGCCTCTTGTCACAAGCATTTCATATTGGCGCGGCAAAGGCTGCCCAGTTCAACCCGAAAGGAACAGCCCATGGCTGATATCACCGCCGCTATGGTGAAGGATCTGCGCGACAAGACTGGCGCAGGCATGATGGATTGCAAGAAGGCTCTGGCCGAAACCGCGGGCGACATGGAAGCCGCCGTGGATTGGCTGCGCGCCAAGGGCCTGGCGTCAGCCGCCAAGAAGGCCGGCCGCACCGCCGCCGAAGGCCTGGTGGGCGTTGCCGTTGCCGGCACGCGTGGTGTTGCTGTGGAAGTGAACAGCGAAACCGACTTCGTCGCCAAGAATGAAACCTTCCAGTCGTTCGTGACCACCGTGACCGGCCTGGCGCTGGAAACCGGTGCTGATGTCGCCGCGCTGGCCGCCCTGCCGTTCCCCGGCGGCGAAGGCACGGTGGCCGACAAGCTGACCACCAACATCGCCACCATCGGCGAGCAGCAGTCGCTGCGCCGCACCCAGATGCTGGAAGTCAGCCAGGGCGCGATCGCAGCCTATGTGCACAACGCGGTGGCCAGCGGCATCGGCCGCATCGGCGTGCTGGTTGGTCTGGAATCGGCGGCGCCCGCTGATGTGCTGGAACCGCTGGCCAAGCAGATCGCCATGCACGTGGCCGCAGCCAGCCCGCTGGCGCTGGACGAAGCCGGCCTTGATCCGACCCTGATTGAGCGTGAGCGCGCCATTGCCCGTGAAAAGGCCGCCGGCAGCGGCAAGCCGGCCGACATCATCGAGAAGATGATCGAAGGCGGCGTGCGCAAGTTCGCCCAGGAATCGACCCTGATGCACCAGGTGTTCGTGATCGACGGCAAGACCAAGGTGGGCGACGTGGTTGCCGCTGCCGCCAAGGCCGCCGGCACGCCCATCACCCTGAAGGGTTTCGTGCGCATGCAACTGGGCGAAGGCATCGAGAAGCAGGCGAGTGATTTCGCCGCTGAAGTCGCTGCGGCCGCCGGCCTGTAATCGGCCAACGCCAGATGGGGCGGGCGCGGGGGCATCCTTGCGCCCGCCCTTTTTGTGGGCGGGTGGTGGCGCCAACGCTTTTTCATTCGCGCCGCTTGGCAGCGCCGCCACACACGGCTAGTGACCTAGCGGCAGCAGACGGCAGGACAATCGGGGGATCATGGCCAGTTTCAAGCGCATCCTGTTGAAGCTTTCCGGCGAGGCCGCCATGGGCGACCAATCGTTCGGCATCGATCCGGCGACGGTGGCGCGGGTGGCTGGCGAGGTGAAGGCCGCCAAGGATGCCGGGCATGAAATCTGCCTGGTGATTGGCGGCGGCAACATCTTTCGCGGCATGGCCGGCGCCGCCAAGGGCATGGATCGCGGCACCGCCGATTATATGGGCATGCTGGCCACAGTGATGAATGCGCTGGCCATGCAGGATGCGCTGGAAGCCATCGGGGTTTCCACCCGGGTGCAATCGGCCTTGCAGATGAACCAGGTGTGCGAACCCCTGATCTTGCGCCGGGCCAAGCGGCATCTGGAGAAGGGCCGGGTGGTGATTTTCGCCGCCGGCGTGGGTGCGCCCTATTTCACCACCGACAGTGGCGCAGCGCTGCGCGCATCGGAAATGAAATGCGATGTCCTGTTGAAGGGCACCAGCGTGGACGGCGTTTATGACAGCGACCCCAAGACCAATCCGGCCGCCACACGATTTGACCGCATCGGCTATGACCGGGTGCTGGCCGACAATCTGAAGGTGATGGACGCCGCTGCCGTGTCCTTGTGCCGTGACAACAATATCCCCATCGTGGTGTTCAACATCCGGGAGCCCGGCAATCTGGCCCGCGTGCTGGCCGGGCAGGGCGTTTCAACGACGGTGGGTGGACATGAGGAAGGACTGACCCATGGCTGAATTTGAAGCCGGCCCGTTCAAGGCCGATCTTGAGCGCCGCACCACCGGTGCGATCGATGCGCTGAAACATGATCTTGCCGGCCTGCGCACCGGCCGTGCCAACACGGGTATGCTCGATCCGGTGCAAGTGGAAATCTATGGCGCGCTGATGCCGCTGAACCAGGTGGCCACCGTCACCGCGCCGGAACCGCGCATGCTGTCGGTGCAGGTGTGGGACCGTTCGTCGGTGACGCCGGTGGAAAAGGCCATCCGGTCGGCCGGGCTGGGCCTGAACCCGATCACCGATGGCCAGACCCTGCGCCTGCCCATCCCGGACATGACCGAGGATCGCCGCAAGGAAATGGTCAAGCTGGCCGGCACCTATGCCGAAAAGGCCAAGATTGCCGCCCGCAACGTGCGGCGCGACGGCATGGAAGCCCTGAAAACCGCCGAAAAGAAGGGCAAGATC
>CAZHTW010000165.1:0-3434 GCA_964535865.1 uncultured Sandarakinorhabdus sp.
TGACCGATCCCACCACCGGCGGCGTCACGGCCAGCTATGCCATGCTGGGCGATGTGCAGATTGCCGAACCCAATGCCCTGATCGGTTTTGCCGGCCAGCGCGTGATCGAACAGACCATCCGCGAGAAACTGCCCGAAGGCTTCCAGCGCGCCGAATATCTGCTGGAACATGGCATGCTCGACATGGTGGTGCACCGCCGCGATCTGAAGGAAACGCTGGGCCGGCTGGTGGGCCTGTTGATGGCGCGGCGCCAGCCCGCGTGACAGCTGGCGGGCCTTCCAGCGGTGCCAAGATGCCGCCGGCCCGGTCAGACAATCCGGTGCTGGATGCGCTGCTGCGCGATGCCTATGCGCTGCATCCGACCGAGATTGATCTGTCCCTCGGCCGGCTGGAACGGCTGCTCGCCGCGCTGGGCAATCCGCACCACCGGCTGCCGCCGGTGTTCCATGTGGCCGGCACCAACGGCAAGGGCAGCACCTGCGCCATGCTGCGCGCCTGCCTGGAAGCGCAGGGATATCGCGTCCATGTCTATTCCAGCCCCCATCTTGTGCGCTTCAACGAACGCATAAGGCTGGCTGGCCAGTTGATCAGCGATGACGCGCTGATCGTGTTGCTGAAAGACGTGATCCGCCTGAATGGTGACGCGCCGATCACCTTCTTCGAGCTGACCACGGCCGCCGCCATGCTGGCCTTTGCCACCGTGCCGGCCGATGCCTGCGTGATCGAAGTGGGGCTGGGTGGCCGGATGGATGCCACCAACCTGATCCAGGCCCCGTTGGTGACGGGCATTGCCCAATTGGGGCTGGATCACACCCAGTGGCTGGGGCCGACCATCCTTGATATCGCGCGCGAAAAGACCGGCATTGCCAAGCGCGGCGTGCCGCTGGTGACCGGCCGTCACCCGGCGGCGGTAACCGCGCGCATCGCCGAGATTGCCGGCCTGGCCGGGGCCCGGCTGTCAATCCGTGGCCAGGATTGGGATGCGGCGGTATATGAAAACCAGCTGCATTACCGCGATGAAACCGGCAAGCTGGCGTTGCCTCTGCCGCGTCTGGCCGGTGCCCACCAGCATGACAATGCCGCGCTGGCCGTGGCCATGCTGCGCGCGCAATCGGCCCTGGCCCTGAAGGATGCCGCCTATCGCGCCGGCATGGGCTGGGCCGAATGGCCGGCGCGGTTGCAACGGCTGGATGCCGGGCCGCTGCCGGAATTGCTGCCCGCCGGCAGCAGCCTGTGGGTGGATGGCGGCCACAACCCCGCCGCCGGCCGCGCCCTGGCCGAAAGCCTGCGCCCGCTGCTGCAACCTGGCCAGCGCCTGCTGCTGGTGGCCGGCATGCTGGCCAACAAGGATGCCGAAGGCTTCCTGAAGCCGTTCGCCGGCATGGCCAGCGCGGTTTACACCGTGCCGGTGCCCGGCCACGCCGGCCATGATCCGCACGCGCTGGCCGCGACCGCGTCGACCATGGGCATGGCGACGGCGACCGCGCCCAATATCCGCCAGGCCCTGAAGGCCATCGCCCGCACCGGCGACGCGCCGCCGCTGGTGCTGATCACCGGAAGCCTGCACCTGGCCGGCGCGGCGCTGGAACTGAACGGGGTGGTGCCGGGTTAAGATCCGCCCCCTTGGGGGGTATCTACACCCGCCGCACCAGCGTGGTCACCACGGCGATCCACGGCACTTCGGCCAGCACCTGCTGCCGCGCGCCGGGCGTGGTGGGCAACAGCTGGATGCGCGCGCCGTCCACCGCGATCAGACGGCCAAAGGCAAAGCGGCCAGCCGGGCGCGGCGCCAGCACATCACGGTTGATGGCGCGGCCAAAGTGCGCTGGCGCCAGACGCTGCGCCCACAATTCGTCTCCGGTGCGATAATCGCCCTGGGCAGCATCAATCACCAGGCCGATCATGTCGCCTTGCGGGGCTGGCGGGATCAGGGTGCGTGGCCGTTCCGGGGCGTCAGCACCATTGAGGCCGATGATCGCCGCCACCGGCACGTCAGGGCGATCGGGCATCGTCACCAGCGTTGCGCTGGCCACGTCCATCGCCGCCGCAATCCGCTCCAGCCAATCGATGGACACGGTGCGCATGCCGGTTTCCAGCCGCCCGATGGTTTGCGCCGTGGTCGGCGGCACACAGGCGGCCGCAACATCGGCCAAGGTGAGCCCGCGGGCTTTGCGCACTTCACGGATGCGGGTGATCATATTGCCTCGTTCATATAACCGGTTTGGTTAGTTCTGTCCTACAACCAGCGGCTTGTGCAAGCATGATTCTGCCGTTTCGTGCCAAAAGGGAGAATCGCATGCCCAAAGCCCAAACCGTGACCGACGTTGCACCCGAACCCGCCAACCGCCTGCTCGCCACCCGCACCCTGCCGCCCGGTGACCGCATCGACCGGGCCCAGGTGACGGTGAACCTGGCCGAAGCGCCGCTGGCCTGGCTGGCGCGGCGCGGCCATCTCAGCGCCGCGCAACTGCGGGCCGGCATCCGCCTGCGCGATGATTTCCACGCCGCCAGCCTGGGCCCGCGCGTGACGATGCGGTGGGACCCGGTGCCCGGCACCCGCAGCCACGGCGGCGCGCCTGAGCCTGGCGGCAGCCAGATCGCCGCGCGCCGCCGCTTTGATGCCGCGGTTGCCGCCTGTGGGCCGGGGCTGGCCGATGTGCTGTGGCGGGTGGTGTGCATGGGGGAGGGGCTTGAGGCCGCCGAGCGCAGCCTGGGCTGGCCGGCGCGGGCCGGCAAACTGGTGCTTTCGCTGGCGCTTGATCGCCTGGTCAGCCATTATGGCGTGAACGAAAAGGAGTGACCCATGCGCCGCCTGTTGCTGTTGTTGCCTGTGCTGCTGGCCGCTTGCGGGCCCAAAACCGAATCGCTGGGCCGGGTGGGCGGTGCGCCGCCGTCGCTGATGCTGGCCTCGAAACTGCTCACCGCCGATGGCAATGCGCTGGGCGATGCCGAATTGCTGCAGTTGGAACAGGGCACGCAGGTGATCGTGGCGATCAAGGGCCTGCCGGCGGGCGAATATGCCGTGCACATTCATGCCGTGGGCCGCTGCACCGCCCCGGATTTTGCCAGTGCCGGGCCGCATTTCAATCCGGCCGGCCGCCAGCATGGCCGCGACAATCCGATGGGCAGCCACGCCGGCGATCTGCCCAATCTGGTGGTGGATGCCAAGGGCGTGGGCAGTTTGAACGAAATCGTGCCCGGCCTGCGGCTGGCCGATGGCGCGGCGCCGGTGCTGGATGCGGATGGCGCCGCCATCGTGGTGCACGCCAAGCCCGATGATTATCGCAGCGATCCGGCCGGCAACGCTGGCACGCGCTTTGCCTGCGCGGAATTCCGCAAGAATTGAAAGGGGTGGGGCGACTGACGGGGCTTGAACCCGCGACCTCCGGTACCACAAACCGGCGCTCTAACCAACTGAGCTACGATCGCCACAA
>CAZHTW010000166.1:0-3375 GCA_964535865.1 uncultured Sandarakinorhabdus sp.
TTGACGATGGTTTCGATCACCGTGCGGGCTTCGGTGCGCAATTCCGCCTGTTCGATGGCCGGAATCGTGGCCGGCATCTCCCGGAATGTGGCGTAAAACGGGCTTTCGGTGGCCGGCTTGATCTGGGCGGCCAGCGTCTGGTCCCGGCCCTTCAGCGTGACGGCCGGCGGAGTGAAACCGCGCTTCATCCCGGCGCGCATGTTGGCGATATTTTCATCAAACCAGCGCGGAATGTCGCGCATGCGGCTGATATAGTCCCGGTAGGCCTGCGCGGTGCGGAACGGCGCCTGGGCCGGCAGATAATTCCACACGTTCACGTCACTGTTGATCGGCATCTCATGGTTTCGCCACCTGATGCCCACCACCTCGGCACGCAGCGATTCGGCCAGCACCGCCTTGTTCAACCGCTCCGGCCCGGAAAGTTCGGCATCGGGGATGGCGGCCAGCTGGTCGAGCACGCCCTGCCACATCTTCAGCCGTTCGGCCTGGCAGGCCGGCGTCACGCAGGGCAGCCGAGGGCCGGGCCTGGTGTCCAGCCCGTCCTGTTGTTGCCCGGTCTGGGCCAGGCGCCATTGCCATTCGGCGGTATAGACCGCCTGCAGCCGCTGGTCCGCCGTCTGTGCACTCGCCGTGCCGGCCAGCAACAAGGCTGCAAATATCGCTCGAATCATGCGCCCCCCTTGGAACCGTTCAGCCCCGCCCGCGATAGGTCGGCACGCCCTGATCCGGCAGCCACAGGCCATCCGGCACCGGGCCGCTTTGCCAGAACACATCGATCGGGATGCCGCCGCGCGGATACCAGTAACCGCCGATGCGCAGCCATTTCGGCTGCATTTCCGCCACCAGCCGCTGGCCGATGCCCACGGTCACATCCTCATGAAAGCCGGCATGGTTGCGGAACGAACCGAGGAACAGCTTCAAAGCCTTTGATTCCACAATGGTTTGATCCGGCACATAATCGATGACGATATGGGCAAAATCCGGCGCACCCGTCACCGGGCAGAGCGAGGTGAATTCCGGACAGGTGAAGCGCACCAGATAGATCGCACCCGGCCGCGGATTGGGCGGATAATCCAGCACGGCGGCCTCCGGACTGGCCGGCAGCCCCGAACTCTGGCCCAAATGCAACACATCGACCACTTAATCTCTCCAAGCTGTAACAAAGCCGCTTGTCCGCCCGACATGGGGGGTGACATGCGCTGGCTGCGCAATTATGTCACGCCTCTATATCGTTACGCACATTAATCCCCGGGGAGTAGCCGCATGAAGCTTCTGGTGTCCACTGAATGGCTTGCCGCAGAGATGGGCAAGACTGATCTGCGCATCATCGACGCCTCGCTGTTCCTGCCTGCCCATGGCCGCAACGCCCGCGCCGAATTCGAAGCCGCCCATATTCCCGGTGCCGTGTTCTTCGATATCGAAGAGGTGTCCGACAGCAGCAATCCCCTGCCCACCATGCTGCCGCCGGCCGAGAAGTTCGCCTCGCGCTGCCAGGCGCTGGGCCTGGGCGATGGCAGCCGCATCGTGGTGTATGACAACAGCCCGATCCGGTCCGCCGCGCGGCTGTGGTGGATGCTGCACCTGTTCGGCGCCCACGAAGTTGCCATCCTGGATGGCGGTTTTGCCAAGTGGCAGGCCGAGGGCCGCCAGGTGGAAAGTGGCAAGCCGATCGTGCGCCACCGCCATTTCACCGTGTGGGCTGACAAGTCGCTGGTGCGCGATGCCGCCCAGATCACCGAAAATCTGCGCACCAAGGCCGAACAGCTGGTCGATGCCCGTTCCGCCGCGCGCTTCACCGGTGCCGAGCCTGATCCCCGCCCCGGCGTGCGCTCCGGCCATATCCCGGGTTCGAAGAACATCCCTTATTCGGCGCTGTTCAACGACGATGGCACCTACAAGCCTGCGGCCGACATCAAGGCGCTGTTTGATGCGGCCGGCATCGATCTGGCCAGGCCGCTGGTGGCCACCTGCGGTTCGGGCATCACCGCCCCCGTGCTGGCCTTTGGCGCGGCGCTGAACGGCAAGACCGATGTCGCCATTTATGATGGCAGCTGGAGCGAGTGGGGCGCGAACCCGCACAACCCGGTTGTTGCCGGTCAGTAAGAGGCTGGGCGCGTGACGCAACGGCGGCCGCCGCGCGCCGACCTGGCGGGGCTGGGCACCGGCACGCGGTTGGCCCAGGCCGGGCGAGACCATGCGGTGGACATGGTCAACCCGCCCGTGGCGCGCGCATCGACCATCCTGTTCGACAATCTGGCCGATCTGGATCGCGCCATCCGCGATCCCGATGCCGGGCTCTATTACGGCCGGCGCGGCACCCAAAGCCATTGGGCGCTGGAAGATGCCCTGTGCGAACTGGAACCGGGCGCGGCGGGCACCAAGCTGTTTCCATCGGGCGTGGCGGCCATCACCACCAGCCTGCTGGCCTGCCTGAAGGCCGGCGACGAGCTGTTGATCACCGACAGCGCCTACGAACCGAGCCGCACCTTTGCCGATCATCTGCTCGGCCCGCTGGGCATCACCACCCGCTATTTCAATCCGCGCTGCGGCGCCGGCATCGCTGATGTGCTGTCTGAACAAACGCGGGCCATATTGCTGGAATCGCCGGGTTCCCTGAGCTTTGAAATTCAGGATTTGCCGGCCATCACGGCGGTGGCACGCAGCCGTGGCATCACGACGATGATCGACAACACCTGGGCCACATCCTTGCGCCTGCAACCGCTCAGCCTGGGCGTGGATATCAGCATCCAGGCGCTGACCAAATATGTCGGCGGGCACAGCGATGTGATGATGGGCAGTGCGACGGCCAATGCCGCGCTGTGGCCCCGCCTGAAGGCCGCCACCTATCGCCTGGGCCATTTTGTGTCTGCCGATGATTGCACCATGGCGCTGCGCGGCCTGCGCACGCTGGGCCTGCGGCTGGACCGGCATGAGCAATCGGCACTGGCGGTGGCGCGCTGGCTGGAAGGCCATCCGGCGGTGGATCGGGTCTGGCATCCCGCCCTGCCCTCCCACCCCGATCATGGCTTGTTCAAGCGGGATTTTTCCGGCGCAACCGGCCTGTTTGCCATGGTGCTGACACAGGGCAGCCGGCCGCACACGGCAGCCCTGATCGACGGACTGAGGCATTTCGGCATCGGTTTTTCCTGGGGCGGTTATGAATCGCTGGTGCTGCCGGTGGAGCTGGACCGCATCCGCACCGCGACGCAAACGCCGCTGCCCGGCCCGATCGTGCGGCTTTCGATCGGGCTGGAGGATGCGGACGATCTGATTGCCGATCTGGATGCCGGGTTGGCGCGGTATCAGGCGCAGTTTCGATAGGATCCTCCCCCTCTGGGGGAGGTGCCCGCCGGGCGGAGGGGGCGGCAAGCGCGG
>CAZHTW010000167.1:0-3354 GCA_964535865.1 uncultured Sandarakinorhabdus sp.
TGTCGAGCGCACGGGCGCCGGCGCCACCGTCACCGTTGAACCCGCTGCCGGCGGGCCGGCCGAAACCATCAGCGCCGATGTCGTGCTGCTCTCCATCGGCCGCCGGCCCAACACCGATGGCCTCAACCTGGCCGCCACCGGCCTCACGCTCGATGCCAAGGGCCGCGTTCCCATCGATCATCATTTTGCCACCAAAGTGCCCGGCATCTGGGCCATCGGCGACGTGGTGGAAGGACCGATGCTGGCCCACAAGGCCGAAGACGAAGGCCTGGCCTGCGCCGACAATATCGCCGGCCTCGCTGGTTATGTGAACCATGATGTGATCCCGGCCGTGGTCTATACTCACCCGGAAGTCGGCACCGTGGGCAAGACGGAAGAGGAATTGAAGGCGGCGGGCATCGCCTACAAGTCCGGCAAATTCCTGTTCGCCGCCAACAGCAGAGCCAAGACCAACCGCGACACCGATGGCTTTGTGAAGGTGCTGGCCGACGCCAAGACCGATCGCGTGCTGGGCGTGCACATCATCGGCGCCATGGCCGGCACGATGATCGCCCAGGCCGCACAGGCGATGGAGTTTGGTGCGTCGTCGGAAGACATTGCTCTGACCTGCCATGCGCACCCAACGCATTCAGAGGCGCTGAAGGAAGCGGCGATGGCGGTTACCGGCAAACCCATCCACATGTGATGACCGCAGACCGGGAGCGGCTGGAACGGGACGGCTGCCTGCTGGTCAACGCCGCTGTCACGCCCGACATTCTCGCACGGCTTGCTGTTCGCTTTGGTCCCGTCAATGCCGGCGCACGGGTTTCGACCAGTGATTCCGCGCTGGCCGAGGTGTTGGCCGCTCTGGCCAGCATCATTGCGCCAATACTGCCTGGCGCGCGGGCCGTGCGCGCCGTCTGGTTCGACAAGACGCCTGAAGCCAATTGGCTGGTGCCGTGGCATCAGGATCGCACCATCGCCGTGCGTCAACGACACGATGTTCCCGGCTATGGCCCTTGGTCGCTCAAGCATGGCACTTGCCATGTCGAGCCGCCTTTTGCGTTGCTGGCAAGAATGCTCACGGTTCGCCTGCACATCGATGATTGCCCGATCAGCAATGCTCCGCTGGAAGTCGCCATCGGCTCCCACCGTGCGCAGGTGGCTGCTGCCGACGCGGCCGCCATAGCCGAAAAATCTGCACGCCTCATGTGCCTTGCGATGGCTGGAGACCTATGGGTCTATAAAACGCCCATTCTGCACCGTTCGGCCCGTGCCACTGTGCCGGGCCGCCGGCGCGTCTTGCAGTTGGATTATTGTTCTCACGCGTTGGCGGACGGGTTGCAGTGGGCCGACTGATCGAGGTGCATTTTTCGTCTTGCGGACTGCCGCTTGTGGTAACGTCAGAGCGAAGCTGCGAAATGCGCGGTTTGGGGAAAGACAATGATCAACGGCAAGATCGAAGTGGTGCATCCTGCTGAAATCGAATGGATGGAAATGCTGCTGCCACAGGTCGGGCGGCCCTTTTTCATCAAGCCCCTGCTCGATGAGCCAGACACCGGCATGAGCCTGTCGATGCTGCGCTATCCGGCCGGGTTCACCAATCCGCATCACACCCATGAATGCGGCCACGGCATCTATGTGCTCGAAGGCCGGCTGGTAACGCACCGGGGCGAATTCGGCCCCGGCACCTTCGTGTGGTTTCCGGAAGGCGAAGCGATGCAACATGGTGCTTCACCCGATTGCGACATGGTGGCGTTGTTCGTGACCAACAAGCCATTCAACATTGAGTATGTGGCGGACAGTTCAGAGGACTGACCGGTTGCCTGACCGCCATACTGCGCCCTTTGTCCACCAATGGGAGAGGTGACGTCCTGCCCACCCAACGCTACAGCCGCTCCATGCTCTCCCCCCGCGCCACCCGCACCGTTCGTTGGCTCCATCTGTGGAGCGGGGTCATCATCGGCATCCAGATCATCCTGTGGGTGGCGTCCGGCCTGGTCATGGTCGTCCGCCCTCTGGACGAGGTGCGCGGGACGACCTTGCGGCGGGAACCGGCGGCGCTGAGCGTACCGCCCGGGCTGCCCGCATTGGCGGGCGTGGAAAAACTGGAACTGGGCCAATTGCTCGGCCGCCCGGTGTGGAAGCTCACCGACGGGCAGGGCAAGCGCCTGCTGGATGCCGTCACCGGCCAGCCCATCGCCATCACGCCCACGCAGGCCGAGGCCATTGCGCGGGCGGGCACAACACTCAGCGGGCCGGTGACAGTTGAGGCGATCACCCCAGCCAATCCGGCCAGCGACTGGCGCGACACGGCGGGCTATCGGGTGGAATTTGCGGACGATGTGCGCGTCTATATCAACAGCCAGGGTGATATCGGCGCGGTGCGCACGCCGTGGTGGCGCTTTTATGATCTGTTCTGGGGCCTGCACATCATGGACTGGCAGGACCGCGAGAACACGCACGGGCCCGTCATCATCATGGCCACGTTGATGGCGCTGGGCGTCGTGCTTTCAGGCGCGCTGCTGACAATCAAGCATTTCTGGCGCCGCCGCTGATGGCCATTGTGCCGGTCCCATTACCACCGCTGGAACCGGTGCTGGCCGTGCTCGACATGGCCGGCGTGGCGGTGTTCGCCGTCTCCGGCGCGCTGGCTGCCGCCCGCATCAAGCAGACAATTGTGACCTTCGCCTTTTTCGCTGCGGTCACCGGCATTGGCGGCGGCACGCTGCGTGATCTGTTGATCGGGGCGCCGGTGTTCTGGGTTGGCCGGTCCGATTATCTTGGGGTTTGCCTGGTGGCGGCCGCCGCTGTTTGGATGCTGCGGGCGGATCGTTGGCAATTGAACGCCCTGCTGTGGTTCGATGCGGTCGGCCTCGGCGCCTATTCGGTGCTGGGCGCGGCCAAATCGCTGCAACTGGGCGTGCCGCCGCTGCCAGCGGTGGTGATGGGCGTGCTGTCGGCCAGTTTCGGCGGCATCGTCCGCGATCTGCTGGCCGGTGAACCGTCGGTGCTGCTGCGCAAGGAGATCTATGTGTCGGCCGCAGCACTGGGGGCTGGGGTCTGTGTTGGTCTCAGCCTGCTCGGCGTGGCGGCATGGCCGGCGGGACTGGCCGGAGCGGCGGCCGGCTTTGGCCTGCGCGCCCTTGCCATCCACACCGGCCTGAAACTGCCCGGTTACCGCGAGGATTGAGGCAGCAGCAGCCGGGCCAGCCAGGTTTCGCTCTGCTGGGCCGCAGTCAATTGCGGCGTGCCGGCGATGGCGCATTCCACGCAGGCGGCCTGCATGGTGGCGCTGCGGCCGCTGGCCATGCGGCCCAGGTCCTGAACCGCCATGGCCAGGCGCAGGCGAGAGCCCTGCATCAACCGCGCCCA
>CAZHTW010000168.1:0-3217 GCA_964535865.1 uncultured Sandarakinorhabdus sp.
TGGCCCCGCACGGCGTGACGCCCTGCGTTCGGCGCAGCGCGCATGGCTGGCGTTATCAGCCCTGTTTCCAGGTCGCGCCACCCACCCAAGTGCCAGCTGCGGCGCGGAACTCCTCGATGATCACCTCGGCCCACACCCCGGCCGCGCCATAGGGATCGGCCATGATGAAGGCCCGGGCATCACCGGCATCGGCGGCCTCGATCACCAGCAGTGACCCTGATGGCGCCAGCGGCCCGGCAATGCGGTATCGCGCCATGTGCGCTTCCACATGGGCCAGATGGGCCATCAGATGCTGCTGGCGCAGCGGGCCGGCCCCCTCAACATCCACACAGCGCACGGCAAACAATGGCATCAGCCCACCTCCACCAGTTCCAGCAGCTCGCCCGCCGGGCCAAGGCAGGTGCCGGCGCGGCGGCCTTCATACAGCGGGCCGTCGCGCTGCACCGGCGGGCTGATCCAGGCCACATCACATGCATCGAGATCACGCATCGCGAGGCTGACCAGCGCATTGCCGGGCGGCAGCATGCCGGCATGGCGCGGGCGGGCGGTGGCCTGGGGCGGATAATCATCGACCTCCACGATCGGCAGCCGGCCGGCCTGCACCATGGTCAGCGCGCTGATATGGGTTTCGGGCAGACCAAAGGCGGCGTTGATCATCTGATAGGGCAGTTCATAGGTATCGGCTTCATCCAGCCCCAGCGCCTGGGCATACCAGCGGCAGGTGCCGGCGCGATCCGGCGTGGCCAGGATCACGATGAAGATATGATCGGTGATGCTGCGTGCCTTGGGCAGGTCGGTGGTGGCCATGTTGCCGAACACCTGGTTCAGATAGACCATCTCCTGTCCCGGCCCCAGCACCTGCATCGGCACGAAACTGTCCATCCCCGGCAATTGCTTGGGTTCACCCACGATGCTGAACGCACTGCCGGCCAGCCGCGCCGGCCAGCCGAACACATCCTCCACCGTCAGCTCGAATGCGCCCCAGCCAAAGCTGGTGGTGGGCTTGAACTCGGCCACGGCCGGCTGTTCCACCAGCCGCAACCAGCAGGGCGCGCCGCTTTTCGGTCGCAGCACGGCATGGGCCGCGCCAGCACTGGCCGGGCAGCCCCAGCTGGCGGCCAGATCGGCGGGCAGCGGGCCTTGGGCAACCAGATCAAGCTGCAGCGTGCCGTGATAGGCGGCAATGGCCGCGCCCAGATCGGGAACGACGGACAGGCCGCCCATGATGGTGCCATGCGGGATCATGATCTGAACTCCGGTTTGCGTTTGGCCACGAAGGCCGCGGTGCCTTCGGCAAAATCGGCGCCGGTGAAGGCGGCGGCAAAGATCGCCAGCGTTTCGGCGTCATCGCTGTTCTGGCCATCCAGCACGCGGCGCACGAAGCCCTTGATCGCCCTGGTGCTGTGGCGCGAGCCGGCGAGAATGGCCTGCACGAACGCATCCGGCGTGTCGGCCACCGCCTCCACCAGGCCAATCCGCAGGGCCTCGGCCGCATCGATCAGGGCGGCGGTGAACAGCAGCCGCTTGGCCTGCCCCGGCCCGACCAGATCGGTGAGCAATTTCACATCATGCAGCGGATAGACAATGCCCAGCTTGGCGGGCGTGATGCCAAAGCGCGCCGCCGGCGTGGCCACGCGCAGATCGCAGGCCAGGGTGAGGCCACAGCCACCGCCCACCGCGTCACCCTCGACAAAGGCAATGGTGGGCAGCGGGAAGCGGGTGAGATCATGCTGCGCCCGGTTGATCGCCGCCTGGTTGGCCGCGCGCCATTCGGCATCTTGCCTGTTGGCCAGCAATTCGCCGATATCGGCCCCGGCACAAAAGGCCCCGCCCGGCTGCGCCGATTGCAGGATCAACAGCTTGATCCCCGGATCAGCCGCTGCCTCGGCCAGGAGGCGCGGCAGTTCGGCCCACATCGCCTGGGTGAAGGCATTGCGCTTGTCCGCCCGGTCGATCAGCAGGCGGGCAATCGGGCCAGCGACTTCAAGCCTGAGCATCAGATCCTCCCCAGCCGAAGGATGGGGAGGATTTGAATGTCTCACCGCTCATGCCGGCTCCACCCGCGCAAAATGCTGCGCAATCTCGTGCCGCGTCGCCACCCACACGCCATCATGCGCGCGAACATGGCGGAAAAATTCCTCCAGCGCCCAGATCCGCCCCGGCCGGCCGATGATGCGCAGATGCAGCCCCAGGCTCATCATCTTGGGATTGCCCTCCACCCCCTCGCGATACACTTGATCGAAGTTGCGCCTGGCATAGGCCAGCCATTGTTCCGGGCTCATGGCGGGATCGGTCCACATCTTCATGTCGTTGTTGTCGAGTTGATAGGGCACGATCACCATCGGCCGCTCCGGCACGGTCGCCTTGTCCCAGAACGGCACATCGCCGCTGTAATCATCCATGTGATAATCAAAGCCCGCCTCGATCAACAGGCGGCGGGTGTGATCGGTGTGGAAATAGCGGGAGAGCCAGCCATAGGGCCGCACCCCGCAGGTCCGCTGGATGGATTCGACGGCCTTGGCGATGAATTCGCGTTCCGCATCCTCGTTCAGCTTGAACTGGTGCACCCAGCGCCAGCCGTGGCTGACGGGCTCATGGCCCTGTTCCACGATCGCCTCGGCCAGTTGCGGGTGGTTTTCCAGGCTCATGGCCGCCACGGTCCAGCTGGCCTTGATGTCGAAGGCTTTCAGCAACTTGACCACGCGCGGGGCGCCGGCCTTGATGCCAAAAAGATAGTTGGATTCATTGCCATAGTTGCGGATCGGCGCCTTGATGAAGATGCCAAGCTCGTCCACCGGCTCCATGCCGCGATCGCCGCGGGCCACCGACTGTTCAGAGCCTTCCTCGACATTGACGACGACCGACAGCGCCATCTTCGCCCCGCCCGGCCAATCGATGCGTTCCTCGGCCAGCATCAGTGCATCTCCTCCCCGCCCGAAACGTTCAGCGCCTCGCCGGTGATATAGGCGGCATCGTCGCTGGCCAGAAAGGCACAGGCGCCCGCCGTGTCCTGCGGCAGGCCAGGCCGGCCCATCGGGTTCTTGGCCGCCATGTTGGCCAGATAGGCCTCCACGCTTGGGAAGCCGAGCAGGCGCGAGAAATATTCATTCTGCATCGCGCCCAAGCCCGTGGTGACATGCTTGGGGCCGACGGCGTTCCCCGTGCTGCCATAAACACCCAACTCCACCGCGCTGGCCCGCGTCAGGCCGATCATGCC
>CAZHTW010000169.1:0-3185 GCA_964535865.1 uncultured Sandarakinorhabdus sp.
GGCTGCACTGTAGTAGCCAAAATCAGGAAAGCGAGCGCTGATATCTGCGTACGCCACTTGGGCCGGTGGCGGGTCCCCGGCTTGCTCGTCAGGCATTCCCGGCGGTGTATCATAGTAAGTGACCGCCAACTCATCCAAGGATTGTGCTAGGGCGTCTGCCGTCGGATCGACTGCGGTTGTCGCCAGAGCAATAAAGCGTCGAGCGGCGATAATATTAGCGGGGTCCATACCCCCCTTTTACCGTCACTCGACCTATCACGCCACACACTCGAATGTCTTCTTTTGAGTTTGAAAGATTCAAGGTTGAGAGTACGCAATTGGGGCGCAAGCAGACGCCATTCCAGCTTGCGCGCACGAAAACGAATGGGGTGCAGGGCCTCAGGCCCTGCCCGCCGGAGGCACCCTTGGTTCTTCCAGCTCAGGCCAGCCCCACCGCTTTCATCGTCAAGTCCCACAGCCGTTCGTTGCGGGCCTCGTTGGTGCCGCGGGCCGAGAGGGGCTGTGCGAACGGCATGCGGCCTTCTTTCTGGCGGTTGCCCCAGCTCCAGTGCACGCCGGATTGGCTGGCGAAGGCGGGATCGGCGACCACCTGGGCGGTGCGGTCTCCGGCGAGCGGCTGGGAGACATAGCCTTTGGTGATGTTCTTCTGAAACCAGGGAAAAATCTTTTGAAAGGCGGGCGGCGTGTGGCGGAACAGCGGGGTATCGGCGACGCAGCCGGGATAGAGGGTGTTGAACACAACGCCCGTGTTGCCCCAGCGTTTGTTGAATTCCCGGCTCATGATCATGCAGGCCAGCTTGCTGTCTTTATAGGCTTTGCCGGGTTTGAACGGCTTGCCGTCGATCATGGCGATGGGGGCCTTGAAGCCGGCTTCGAACCCGGCGAGATCGCCCAGATCGGCCGGGGCGGGGATCGGCACCTTGCCGCCGAATTCCTCGCTGTTGGCGGTGACCGTGCCCAGCGTGATCAGCCGCGAGGGGCCGCTGCGCCGGCCGTTGCTGGCTTTCAGATCATCGATCAGCAGATGGGCGAGCAGGAAATGGCCGAAATAATTGGTGGCGACGCTGATTTCATAGCCTTCCGGGCTGCGCTGCGGCGCTTCCAGGCGCGGCAGATAGGTGGCGGCGTTGAGCAGCAGCGCGTCGAGCGGCAGGCCAAGGCTGTGAAACTCATCGGCAAAACGGCGCACACTGGCCTGATCGGCCAGATCGATGTGCAGGATGCGGTGGTTGGCGGCCGGGATGGCCAGTTCGGCCGCAGCGGCGCTGGCCTTGGGCAGATCGCGGCAGGCCATGATGACCAGCCAGCCCCGATCCGCCAGCGACTTGGCGGCCCACAGGCCCACGCCCGATGAGGCGCCGGTGATGATGACGACCGGTTGATCCGACATGGAGACTCCGTAACCTTGCGCCCTGTTCGGAGCCTCTTTGACTCAAAGCGCCGTGCGCGGCAAGACGACGCCATGCAAGCCGTCTCAGCCTTTCTGGCCAATGTGAAGCCGCCGATCACCCCGGCGTTGGTGATCCGCCGAGAGGCCCTGCAGGCCAATCTGGCGCAGATGCAGGCGGCCTGTGACGCAAAGGGCGTGCGGCTGCGCGCCCATGGCAAGATGCACAAGTGCAGCACGCTGGGCCGGGCGCAGGTGCGGTTGGGCGCGGTTGGCCTTTGTTGCCAGACGGTGGGCGAGGCGGAAGCCTATGTGGCGGGCGGGATCAGCGATGTGCTGGTGACGGCGCCGGTGCCGCCCTGGGGTTGGGCGCGGCTGGCGGCGCTGGCTGACCGCGCGCGGCTGGGCGCGGTGATGGACAGCGCGCGGCAGGCCCACGCCGCCAGTGCGGCCGCCGTGGCCGCTGGCGTGACATTTGACGCCTTTGTGGACGTTGATCCGGGCATGGGCCGCGCCGGTGTCGCTCCGGCGGATGCCCTGGCGCTGGTGCAGCTGATCTGCAGCTTGCCCGGGCTGAACTGGGCGGGCATCCAGGGCTATTGCGGGCATCACCAGCATCTGTTGCCGGCAGAGCGGGCGGCGGCCCATGCCGAATGGACCGACAAATTGCGCCGGTTGCTGGCCGATCTGCGCAGTGCCGGGCTGGAACCGGGGCAGGTGACGGGTGGCGGCACGGGCACGGCGGCGATGGACCTGGCGGCGGGCGTCTATACCGAGATTCAGGCCGGCAGCTATGCCCTGATGGATGTGGAATATGGCGACCTGGGCGATCTGCCGTTCCAGCCGGCGCTGTTTCTGGCCGCCAGCGTGGTTTCGGCCTGCCATGCCAGCCATGTCACCTGCGATGCCGGGCACAAGGCGCTGCACCCCAACGGGCCGCCGCAGCGGGTGGTGTGGCCCATGGGCAGCCAGTATCGCCCGATGGGCGATGAGCATGGTGCGATCATCCCGCCCGGCGGTGCGGCGGAAGGCAATCTGGTGTGGCTGCAACCCGGCCATGTCGATCCAACGGTGGCCCTGCACGATGGCTTTTTCGTTGCCGATGAAGATGGCGGGCTGGAACGCTGGCCGATCGATGCGCAGCGGGCCAGCCTGTGAACTGGAAGATCGGCATCATCGGCGGCTCCGGGCTTTATGCCATCGATGGCTTGCAGGATGCGCGCTGGGTGGCGGTGGACAGCCCATGGGGCGCGCCGTCTGATGCGGTATTGACCGGGCGGATTGCCGGGACCGAGATCTGTTTCCTGCCCCGCCACGGCCGCGGCCATGCCATCCCGCCGCACCAGTTGAACGTGCGCGCCAACGTCGACGCATTGAAGCGGCTGGGCTGCACCGATCTGCTGGCGGTGTCGGCCGTCGGGTCGCTGAATGCGGCCATGGCGCCCGGGGATTTCGTGGTGGTGGACCAGTTCATCGATCGCACCAAGGGCCGGCCGTCGACGTTTTTCGAAACCGGGCTGGTCGCCCATGTGCCCATGGCCGATCCGACCTGCCCGCGCCTGTCTGGCCTGGCCGCTGATGCCGTGGCGGCGGCTGGCGGGCGTGTGCACCGCGGCGCGACCTATCTGGCGATGGAAGGACCGGCCTTTTCCACACGGGCCGAAAGCCGGCTGCACCAGGGCTGGGGCTGTGACCTGGTGGGGATGACCGCGATGCCCGAAGCCAAGCTCGCGCGTGAGGCCGAGCTGCCCTATGCGCTGGTCGCCATGGTGACGGATTTCGATTGCTGGCACGATGG
>CAZHTW010000170.1:0-3131 GCA_964535865.1 uncultured Sandarakinorhabdus sp.
GAACGTGCCTTCGGCCATCCCCTTGTCGATAATGGCTTGCATCGATGCCACCACACGGCGGTTGCGTTCGCTGATGCCTTCGACACCGCCAAGATGTTGGGCGTGGTGGATATTCTCGTTCATCACCAGTCGCACGAATTCGGGGTGGGCGAGGTGATAATCCAGCGTGTGTTCGACATGGGCCCGCAGCGCTTCCAGCGCCGGCATTTCCTCGAAATGCCGGTCAGCCTCGGCTTCGCGGATGCCACCATAGGATTGCTCCAGCACGGCGCGATAAAGCTCTTCCTTGCTGCCGAAGTAATAATAGATCATCCGCTTGGAACTGCGGGTTTTTTCGGCAATTTCGTCGATGCGTGCGCCGGCCAGCCCCTTGGCGGAGAATTCGGTGGCGGCAACGCGCAGGATATCGGCGCGGGTGGCATCGGCATCGTGGCTGCGGCCAGGACGGTTTTCGGCTGCGGTCACGCGAACACCCCTCTTCACTTGGCGATCTTGCCTGCTGGTTACAGGCTTCGCAAACCTGTGCGCAAGGGGCAGTTCAGCTGCGTTCCGTGTCGATTTCGGCGTAGGTCGCGGCCGGATAACGTTCGCCGGTGACCGCACTGGTGAAGATGGTGCCCGCCTGGTCCAGAATTGTGGCCGAAATCGCCAGTGGGGCCGCGGCCAGATTCTCGGCCATGTGGGCCGAGCTGGTGGTGCCCGGCAGGGCGTGGACATGGCTGCCGCGGGACAACACCCAGGCCAGGCACAATTGTGCTGTGCTGATCCCGGCGGAGGCCGCCAGCGCCGCCAGCCGGCTGGCCAGCGCCGCATTGCTGGCCAGGGCATCGCCCTGGAAGCGCGGCATGCCGGCGCGGATGTCGCCGGGCTGGAAGGTGGTGGCCGCAGTGATGGCGCCCGACAGCAGGCCCCGGCCAAGTGGGCTGAAGGCCACCAGCGCGGCGCCAATGCGCGCGGTTTCGGCCAGCACGCCGATTTCGACCTCACGGCTCCACAGCGAATATTCGCTCTGCACCGCCGCAATCGGGTGGACGGCATGGGCTGCGCGCAGCGTGGCCGCTGAAACTTCCGAAAGCCCGATGGCCCCCACCTTGCCGGCCGCCACCAGCCGCGCCATGGCGCCAACGCTGTCTTCGATCGGCACGGCAAAATCGCGGCGGTGCAGATAGAGGAGATCGACATGATCGGTGCGCAGCCGCTGCAGCGATGCGTCCACCGTTGCCGTGATGGTTGCCGGCCGGCCATCAATCACGCGGCGGCCATCCACTCCGGCCATGCCGCATTTGGTGGCCAGGAAATACTGCCCCTGCCGCCCGGCCAGCGCCTCGCCCAGCAGTTCCTCGTTGGCGCCAAAGCCATAAAGGGCGGCCGTGTCGAGATGGTCATATCCGGTGTCGAGCGCGGCGTGCAGCAGCCGGATCGCCTCTCCCCGTTCCGGAGGCCGGCCATAGGCGTGCGAAAGGTTCATGCAGCCCAGACCGACGGGCTGCACCATCCGGCCGGCGAGTGGCCGTGCCGTCATGCCAGCTGCTGTTCCAGCGCGTGGAGGGTGCGGTAGCAAGGCAGCACCTGGGCCACGCTGGCATTTGGCTCGCGGCCTTCGCGGATGGCGGCAATGAATTCGCGATCCTGCAATTCAATGCCGTTCATGGATACATCCACCGCCGACACGTCGATGCGTTCATCCTTGCCGGTGAACAGATCATCATAGCGGGCGATATAGGTGCCGGTGGTGCCGATGTAGCGGAAGAAGGTGCCAAGAGGGCCATCATTGTTGAAGCTGAGGGACAGGGTGCAGATGGCACCACCGGCCGATTTCAGCTGGATCGACATGTCCATGGCAATGCCGAGTTCGGGGTGCAACGGGCCGGCCAGCACATTGCAGGCCACCACCGGTTCGCCAGTCTGATAGGCGAACAGATCGACGGTGTGGGCGGCATGGTGCCAGAGCAGATGATCGGTCCAGCTGCGCGGCTGGCCCTTGGCATTCATGTTCTGGCGCCGGAAGAAATAGGTTTGCACGTCCATCTGCTGGATGGCAAATTCACCGGCCGTGATGCGCTGGCGCACCCATTGGTGGCTGGGGTTGAAGCGGCGGGTGTGGCCGACCATGCAGACAAGGCCGGTTTTGGCCTGTAGCGCCGCCACGGCCTCGGCGTCGGCGAGGCTGTCGGCCAGCGGGATTTCCACCTGGACATGCTTGCCCGCAGCCATGCAGGCCAGCGCCTGCTGTGCGTGCATCTGGGTGGGGGTGCACAGGATGACGGCATCGACATCATCGCGCGCCAGGCTGTCGGCCAGATCGGTGCAGGCATGGCCGATGCCATATTTGTCGGCGATCGCCTGTGTCGGCTCCAGGCGGCGGCCAACCAGCGAGGTGACGCTGACGCCGTCGATCAGCCTGAGGGCATCAAGATGTTTCTCGCCAAAGGCGCCGGCCCCGGCCAATGCGATTCTCATGGTGTTGGCTCCAATACGAGATGGCCAATGGCCGTGTTGCTGCAGGGGATGTGATAATGGCGGTGGAGCAGCCGGGTGCGGGTGCCCAAGGCCCCGCGCATGATCAGCCACATCACCATTTCAATGCCTTCGCTGCCGGTTTCGCGCAGATATTCGATGTGCGGGATGGCGCGGGCGGCCTGGCTGTCACCAACAAGCAGGTCCATGAAGCGATTGTCCCATTCGCGGTTGAGCAGGCCGGCGCGCGGCCCCTGCAACTGGTGAGACATGCCGCCGGTGCCCCAAAGCTGCACGTTCAGGTCCGCCGGGAAACTGGCGACGGCACGGGCAATCGCCTCGCCCAGAGCCCAGCAGCGGTTGCCCGACGGTACCGGATAGGTAACGACATTCACCGCCAACGGGATCACCTGCACCGGCCACTTGGCCGGCGTGCCGAACATCAGCGACAACGGCACGGTGAGTCCGTGATCGACATCCATCTCGTTGATGATGGTCATGTCGAAATCATCGAGGATCAGGCTTTGGGCGATATGCCAGGCCAGATCGGGGTGGCCGATCACATCGGGCACCGGGCGCGGGCCCCAGCCTTCATCGGCTGGCTTGAACCGTTCGCCGCAGCCGATGGCAAAGGTGGGGATGATATTGGCATCAAAGGCGCTGGCATGATCGTT
>CAZHTW010000171.1:0-3054 GCA_964535865.1 uncultured Sandarakinorhabdus sp.
GATGGACGTGCTCGACCGGCATCTGGCCACCCATGAATATATGGCCGGCAGCGAATACAGCATCGCCGACATGGCGATCTGGCCCTGGTATGGCGCGATGAGCCTGGGCCTGCTCTATGAAGCCGGGGAGTTCCTTGAGGTGGCGGGTTATACCAATGTCATCCGCTGGACCAGGCAGATCGGTGAGCGCCCGGCGGTGAAGCGCGGACGCATGGTCAACCGCGCCTTTGGCGAACCTTCCAGCCAGCTGCTCGAACGCCACGACGCCAGCGATTTCGACACCAAGACCCAGGACAAGATCGGCAAGACCGCATGAGCGACACGCGCTTCCCGCAGCCGCCCGACACCCACCCGGAAGGCAGTTTGGGCCACAGCCTGGCCCAGCGCCGCATTCACCGTTTCGACCCCGGCCATGCCGTGATCGAATATGAAGTGCTGCCCGCCATCTGCCATTCGGGCGGCGTGGCGCAGGGCGGGTTCGTCGCCGGCTGGATCGATGCGGCCATGGCCCACGCCGTGATGGCCAGATATGGCTTTGAACGCGTGCCGATCAGCCTGGAACTGAAGGTGAGTTACTTCGCCCCGGCCAACCCCGGCCGCGTGCTGGCCGAAGCCTGGATCGAAAAGGCCGGCGGCCGCACCCTGTTCGCCGAAGGCCGGTTGACAACGCTGGACGGCAAGGTGCTGGCCAAGGCATCCAGCACGATCAGCCTGATCGATGCCGCGAAGGTGCGTGAAAAGATGGTGTGAGGTCTACTCCGCTTCCCGCAGATCGATCCTGATGCTCACCCACGTGCCCACCTGAAAATCGCCGTTCACCCGCGGCGGCTTCACACGGAACTGCCAGGCGGCTTCCTGCACGGCATAGCCCAGGCCGCTGCCGGGTGTTTCGCCGATGGCCTTGCAATCCTCCACCTTGAAGCGCGGCGCGGTGCGGCAGGCGATCAGGCCATAGGCGCCGGGGCGACCCTTGCCGCGGATATAGAAGGCCAATTCGGCATCGGTGGGCTCGCGTTGCCACTCGGCAGCGTAAAGCTTGCTGCCATCGGGTGCCACGCCCACCACGGCCGTGTCAGGCAGATTGGCGCCAGCCACTTGCGCAGCCGGCAGTTCGGCGCGCTGGGTCTTGCGCAAATCAAAGCCCAGCAGGGCCGGGTCACCAAAGCTCCACTTGGCCGGCGGCTGATTCGGCACCTGCACGATCACCTCGGGCTGCGGCGCGGTGCGTTGGGGTGTGACGCGCGGCTTGGGCTGCACCTGTGGGCGGGCGCGTTCGGGCGTGGGCGACGCGATGTTCACCGCCACCATCGATCCCGACCCGGGCTTGCCCTTGGGCTGTGGCGGGGCGAGCAACAGCAGCAACAGCAGCAACAGCACATGCAGTGCGATCACCACCGCAAGCACCGGCACGCGCCGCCAATCCGGCAGCAGGCCGGGCGAACGGGTGAGGAACGAGGCGGGGGCGGTGGTCACGGGCAGCGCGGCTTCGATAGGGCGCGCCCGCCCGCACCGCTAGTCCAGATTTGGCCGCAGCAATTGCGTCGCCCGGTCCAGGCTCACGCCCAGCCGCTGCGCATAATCCTGCAACTGGTCCGGCCCCACCCGCGCCACGCCGAAATAGGCGCTTTGCGGATGGGCGAAGTAAAAGCCTGAAACGGCGGCGGTGGGCCACATGGCGAAACTGTCGGTCAGCGTGATGCCGGCACAGACCTCCACGTCCATCAGATCGAACAATTGGCGTTTCAGGCTGTGCTCCGGGCAGGCCGGATAGCCGGGCGCCGGGCGGATGCCGGTGTAACGCTCGCGGATCAGATCCTCGTTGCTCAACCGCGGCCCGGTTTCATGGCCCCAGATCTCACGCCGCACCCGCTCGTGCAGATATTCGGCAAAGGCTTCGGCCAGCCGATCGGCCAGCGCCTTCAACAGGATGTCGTTGTAATCATCATTGGCCGCCTTGAAACGGGCCAGTTGCACATCGATCCCCTCACCGGCCTGCACGGCAAAGCCGCCCAGCCAATCAGCTTCGGGGTGGATGAAATCGGCCAGGCACATGTTGGCCCGGCCATCCCGCTTGGCGATCTGCTGGCGCAGGAAGGGCAGTCGCTTGATGGCGCTGGTGCGGCTTTCGTCGCTGAACAGCACGACATCGTCGCCCTCGCGCCGCGCCGGCCAGATGCTGATCACGCCCTTGGGATGCAGCCAGCGTTCGGCCGCGATCCGCCCCAGCATCTCCTGCGCATCGGCGAACAGGCTGGTGGCGCTGGCCCCCACCACCTCGTCGGTCAGGATCGCCGGATAATTGCCGTGCAATTCCCAGGCCCGGAAGAAGGGCGTCCAATCGATATAGGGGATCAGCATCTCCACCGTCACATCATCGATGGTCTGCGTGCCGACGAAATTCGGCTGCACCGGCGGATGCGCAGCGAAATCGCAGGCAAAGCCGTTTTCGCGGGCCTGTGCGATGGGCACCAGTTTCGATTGGCCGCTGCCGGCGCGCTGGATACGGATGGCTTCATAATCGGCCGCGGTTTCGGCCACCAGTGCATCCTTCAACGTGTCGGAAACCAGCGTGCCGGCCACGCCCACGGCGCGGCTGGCATCCAGCACATGCACCACCGGGCCCTGATAGGCCGGCGCGATGCGCAGCGCAGTGTGCACCCGGCTGGTGGTCGCCCCACCGATCAGCAGCGGCATGGTCATGCCAGCGCGCTGCATCTCGGACGCCACATGCACCATTTCATCCAGGCTGGGGGTGATCAAGCCGGAAAGCCCGATCATGTCCGCCTCATGCTTCACCGCAGCATCCAATATGGTCTGCGCCGGCACCATCACGCCCAGATCGACCACTTCGAAATTGTTGCACTGCAGCACGACGCCGACGATATTCTTGCCAATATCATGCACATCGCCCTTCACGGTCGCCATGATGATGCGGCCTTTCGACGATGAACCAACCTGCTTTTCCGCTTCAATATAGGGAAGCAGGATCGCCACGGCCTTTTTCATGACGCGGGCGGATTTGACCACCTGGGGCAGGAACATCTTGCCGGCGCC
>CAZHTW010000172.1:0-3047 GCA_964535865.1 uncultured Sandarakinorhabdus sp.
ACGAGCCGCGCTACCTGTCAGACATCGCGCTCAGGTTGCAGGCTTGACCGCCGCACATTACAGAGCCGCGCAAACCTCAAGCATTCGGAACATTCCATGCCCATCCGTGTCGGTATCGTCGGCCTGCCCAACGTGGGCAAATCCACCCTGTTCAATGCGCTGACGCAAACAGCTGCGGCACAGGCGGCCAATTATCCGTTCTGCACGATCGAACCCAATGTGGGCAATGTGGCCGTGCCGGACCCGCGCATCGACAAGCTGGCGGCCATCGCCAAGAGCCAGAAGATCATCGAGACACAATTGGGCTTCACCGATATCGCCGGGCTGGTGAAGGGCGCCAGCAAGGGCGAAGGGCTGGGCAACCAGTTTCTCGCCAATATCCGCGAAACCGATGCCATCGCCCATGTGCTGCGCTGCTTCATCGATGATGACGTCACCCACGTGGCTGGCCGGGTCGATCCGGTGGAGGATGCCGAAACGGTTGAGACCGAGCTGATGCTGGCCGATCTGGAAAGCCTGGAAAAGCGGTTGCCGGCGCTGGCCAAGAAGGCGGCGCAGGGCGACAAGGAGGCCAAGGTGCAGGTGGCGGCGCTGACTCCGGTGCTCGACCTGCTGCGGGAAGGCAAGCCTGCCCGCCTGGCCGAACCCAAGGATGAGGATGAAGCCCGCGCCCTGAAGAATGCCCAGCTGCTCACCACCAAGCCGGTGCTCTATGTCTGCAACGTCGAAGAGGCCAGCGCCGCCACCGGCAACGCCCTGAGCGATGCGGTGGCGACGATGGCCGCCAGCATCGGCGCCAAGGCCGTGGTGGTTTCGGCCGCGATCGAGGCCGAGATTGCCACCATGGAACCGGCCGACCGGCAGGAATATCTGGAAAGTCTGGGGCTGGCCGAAACCGGCCTCGCCCGCGTGGTGCGCGCCGCCTATGAACTGCTCGGCCTGATCACCTTCTTCACCGTGGGCCCCAAGGAAGCCCGGGCGTGGACCGTGAAGCTGGGCGCCCGCGCGCCGCAGGCCGCCGGCGAAATCCACGGCGATTTCGAGAAGAAGTTCATCCGCGCCGAAACCATCGCCTATGATGACTATGTCACCCTTGGCGGCGAAACGGCGGCGAAGGAGGCCGGCAAGCTGCGGGCGGAAGGCAAGGATTATGCCGTGGCCGATGGGGATGTGATGCACATTCTTCACGGGGCGTAACCACAAGCACCTCCCCATTCTTTGAATGGGGAGGTGGCGCCGAAGGCGACGGAGGGGTGGCGCCCGTTGCCACAGCCGGCTACACCATCCCCATGCTCACGCGCCGCACCCTGATCGCTTCTGCCCTGGCGGCGCCGGCTGCGGCGCAAGTGGACTTGGGCTTTGCCGACAACGGCCTGCGCCCCACCACCAGCGCTTTCCCGCAAAAGGGCGAAATGATCCTGCAGCGTTCCACCCCGCCGCTGCTGGAAACCCCGATCAGTGTGTTCAACCAGGCTGATTTCACCCCGAACGACCGCTTTTTCGTGCGCTGGCACTATCCGTTCCCGCTCCAAATCGATCCGGCCAAGCACCGGCTGGCCATTGCCGGACAGATCAAAAAGCCGCTGTCGCTGTCCCTTGCCGATCTGGCCCGGCTGCCGCGCGTTGCCATTGCGGCGGTGAACCAGTGCGCCGGCAATGGCCGCGGCCTGTTCGCGCCGCGCGTCGCCGGCGCGCAATGGGCCAATGGCGCGATGGGCAATGCGCTGTGGGAAGGCGTGCGCCTGAAGGACGTGCTGGCCCTGGCCGGCGTGCAGGCCGGCGCGGTGGCGGTGCGCTTTGGCGGGCTGGATGCGCCGCTGGTGGACACCGCGCCCGACTATGAAAAATCCCTGCCGATCGATCATGCGATGAGTGATGATGTCATGATCGCCTGGGCCATGAACGGCCAGCCGCTGCCGCTGCTCAACGGCTTCCCGCTGCGGCTGGTGGTGCCGGGCTGGTATTCCACCTATTGGGTTAAGATGCTCGACCGGATCGAGGTGCTGGCCAAGCCCGACGAGGGTTTCTGGATGGCCAAGGCCTATCTGCAACCCGCCAATGCGCTGGCCGATATCGCGCCCGGTGCGCCGGCGGGCCCGCGCGTGCCCGTCACCATCATGCGCCCGCGCGCCATCGTCACCAACATCGCCGCCGGCGCCAAGCTGCCCGCCCGCGCGTTGACCCCCATTCAGGGGGTCGCGCTGGGCGGAGACCATGGCGTGACCCTGGTTGAACTGTCGGCCGATGGCGGCCGCCACTGGTTGCCGGCGCAACTGGGCCCCGATCATGGCCGTTACAGCTTCCGCCGTTTCCGGGGCGCGCTGGCGTTGCCACCGGGCAAGCATGTCGTGCTGGCGCGCGCCACCAATGCCGCCGGAGTGTCGCAGCCGCTGGTGCAGAATTGGAACCCCAGTGGCTACAACCGGGCCGGGGTTGATCCGGTTGCCGTGGAGATTGGCTGATGCGCCTGGCTCTTGCTCTTGCCGCCCTGGCGCTGGTTGCCGCCGCGCCGCCCACCAGGCGCCTCGCGGTTGATCTGCCCGATGCCGAAGGCCTGCTGCCCGAACGCTATGGCGTGTCGGCCGATGCCGCCAACAGCAATTGCCTGGCCTGCCACAGTGCCGCGATGATCACCGCCCAGCCGCGCCTCAGCCGGGTGCAATGGGGCGAAACCATCGCCAAGATGCGCAATGTCTATGCCGCCCCGATTGATCCGGCGGATGACAAGGCGATCCTGGATTGGCTCGTCGCTGATTGACCAGCCAAGCCCCGTGCCGCTAAGGGCCACGGGGTGACGAAGCCCCTTTCTTTCCAATCCATGATCCTGGCGCTCCAAAGCTATTGGGGCAGCCACGGCTGTGTGATCCTGCAACCCTATGATCTTGAGGTTGGCGCCGGCACCTTCCACCCGGCGACCACGCTGCGCAGCCTGGGGCCCGATCATTGGAACGCCTGCTATGTGCAGCCCAGCCGCCGGCCGTCCGACGGCCGGTACGGCGAAAACCCCAACCGGCTGCAGCATTATTACCAGTTTCAGGTGATCTTGA
>CAZHTW010000173.1:0-2983 GCA_964535865.1 uncultured Sandarakinorhabdus sp.
TAGGCCGAACGCAAGCCGACATCGAGGATGCGGACGGCGTCCAGTTCCTTCTCCCAGAATGGCTTTTTCTCGATGAGCTGGTGGTGGATGTAGGTCGCGTTGTTGACCAGCACATCCAGCCGGCCCGATTCGTCGGCAATGCGCGCAAACAGCGCCGCGATCTGCGCATCATCGCCATGATCGCACATCACCGGAATGCCGCGGCCACCCGCCGCTGTCACGGCAGCCGCCGTTTCGGCCACGGTGCCGGGCAGGATGGTGCCATCCCAGCCACGGGCATCACCGGGGGACACGGTGCGGCCGGTGACATAGACCGTGTAGCCCAGCTCACCAAAGCCGCGGGCAATGCCGGCGCCGGCACCACGACTGGCGCCGGTGACCAGCGCCACCCGTTCATGATTGGGCATAAACCCTCCCCACTCGCAACGCATATCGCGCTTTTTTTGGATTATTGACCACGTAACGCGAAATTGGAAGCCCCTTTTCGTTACGCATTATGCGATTTGTCCGCCCCACTGGCGTTGATATGCGCAGCCATGCCCGATCGGCTCAGTCGAAATTGGCCTGCCCACCATCCAGCGGTATCGTCGCGCCGGTGAGATAGGCCATGGCCGGATCGCACATAGCCACCACGGCAGCGCCGATATCCTGCTCGATATGGCCAACCCGGCCCAGCGGGATGGTCTTGAAGAACTCGGCAGCTTCGGCCGGGTGGTTGGCAATCCACCATTTCATGCCGGGCGATTCGGCGTGAGGCGCAATGGTCAACACCCGGATGCCATCGCGGCCCCATTCGGCGGCAGCGGCCCGGGTCAACGCGCGCGTCGCCTGTTTGACCGCCCCATAGGCACCATAGCCCGCCATGTCCCACCGGATCCCGGCCGACGATGCCAGATTGAACATCACACCGCCGCCACGCGCTGCCATGATCGGCTGGGCAAGGCGCATCAGCCTGAAGCTGGCCATTGGCCCGGAGGTGAAGCCGGCCAGGAACTGCTCGTCGCTCACTTCCAGCAAGCGCCCGAGCGGCGCCTGCTGCGCGTTGTTGACCAGGATGTCGAGACCGCCAAACCTGGCGACGGTGGCATCAATGAGCCCAGCCAAGGCCGCGGCATCGTTCACGTCGGCCACGTGCGTGGCACAGACTCCACCGCGCGCTTCGATCAAGCCTGCTGTCTTCTCCAGCTTGGCAAGCGTGCGCCCGGCCAGCATGACAACAGCACCCGCGCTTGCCATGGCCAGCGCTATCCCCTGCCCCACGCCCTGGCCGGCGCCGGTGATCAGGGCAATCTTGCCCGCCAGATTGGTCATCTCCATACCCCCATCCACGATTCACGTAATTTTTTCTGCATTTCTCTACGCATAATGTTGACATATTGCCATATTCGGCCAAGGATTGCGATGAATAATGCTGGGACGAGCGAGATTCCCGCAGCAAAGGGGAGAGCCATGGCAAACGCGGCACAAGCCGGCGACCTTTCCGGCAGGGTGGCCCTGATCACGGGCGGCACCGATGGGATCGGATTGGCAACCGCCTTGTTGCTGGCCCGGCGCGGCGCCCATGTGGCGGTGTGCGGGCGCAATGCCGAAAGACTGGCCAGCGCAGGCGCCGCGCTGGCCGCCGCCGGTAGCGGGGAGACCATGGCGCTCGACGTTGGCGATGCGGTCGCGCTGGAAGCCTGGATCAGTGATGTGGCGACCCGCCATGGCCGTCTCGACATGATGGTCAACAATGCCATGTCGGTTCACTACGCCCCGATCACCCGGCTGACGCTGGACCATTGGCGCAAGGATTTCCTGGTGAATGCCGATGCCGTGTTCGTTGGCACCCGCGCCGCGCTCAAGATCATGCTGAAGGCCGGCCGTGGCAGCATTGTCAACGTGGCCTCGACCTGCGGGATCAAGGCCGCGCCGATGATGTCGAGCTATTCAGCCTCGAAAGCAGCGCTGATCCAGTTTTCGGCGGTTGCCGCCATGGAGGCCGCCGCCAGCGGCGTCAGGGTCAACGCCGTGGTGCCCGGTCAGGTGCAGACGGCCGGCAACGAGGATTTCGCCGCACGCGCACCCGACGTCGCCCGCCGCACCGCTGAGGCCATCCCGATGCAGCGCGGCGGCCAGCCGGACGAGATCGCCGAAGTGATCGCCTTCCTGCTGTCGGACGCGGCAAGCTATGTCACCGGCGTGGCACTGCCCGTCGATGGCGGCAAGGCCGCCCAACTCTACCTGCCGTCATGAGCCAGGCCTGGGACAAGAGCGTCGACGTGCTGGTCGTGGGCTCCGGTGCCGGTGGCATGATGGCGGCCCTGGTGGCCAGCCACGCCGGCTCCGACGCGCTGGTGATCGAAAAGACCGCCCAGTGGGGCGGCACGTCGGCCACCTCTGGCGCCGGCATCTGGATCCCGGCGAGCGACCAGGCCCGGGCCGCCGGTTTCGAGGACAGCACCGAAGACGCGTTTCGCTATGTCCGCGCCCTGTCGGCCGACAATGTGCCGGATGCCAACATCCGGGCCTTTGTCGAGAATGCGGCGCCGATGCTGCGCTGGCTGACGGCCAACACCGACATCAACTACCAGTCCTTCCCCTATCCCGATTATCACGCCGAGAGTCCCGGCGGCAGCCCGACAGGCTATCGCACGCATATGCCACTGCCTATGGATGGCCGGCAGTTGGGCCGCGACGTGGAAACCCTGCGCTTCGCCTCGCCGGCCGCCAGCCTGTTCGGTTATCTGAACTGGCATTTCGACGAGACCTATATCCTGCTGTTCCGCGCGCCGCGCTGGTGGCTGCACCTGGCCAAATCCTTGGCGCGGTATTGGTTGGATCTGCCGTTCCGCCTGAAATCCCGCAAGGATCGCCGGCTCACCCTGGGCAATGCGCTGGCGGGTGGGCTGCGGCTGGCGCTCAATCGGCGCGGGGTGCCGCTGTGGCTCAACAGCCCGATGCGCGAACTACTAACCGACCGCGGGCGCGTCACCGGCGCCAT
>CAZHTW010000174.1:0-2947 GCA_964535865.1 uncultured Sandarakinorhabdus sp.
CCGGCCCAAGTGAAAAGTGAAGGAAAGGCATGGCTATGCAGGTTTCTGAAGCGGTTCTGGCCCGCCGCTCGGTGCGCGGCTTTCTGCCCACGCCGGTGGACGCCGCCCTATTGCGCCGGGTGGTGGAACAGGCGGCCTGGGCGCCATCGGGCGGCAATCTGCAACCCTGGCACATCGATGTGGTGGGCGGCGAAAAGCTGAATGAATTGAAGCAGATCATGCTGGGCAAGCTGATGGCCGGCGGCCAGACCGAGCCCACCGAATATGATATTTATCCCAAGGAACTGCCCAAGCCCTACAGCGATTACCGCTTTGCGGTTGGTGAGGAGCTTTATGCCCGGCTGGGCATTCCGCGCGAGGACAAGATGGGCCGGCGCATGTGGTTTGCGCGCAATTTCCAGTTCTTTGGCGCTCCGGTGGCGCTGTTCTGCTCGGTCGACAAGCGCATGGGCCCGCCGCAGTGGAGCGACCTGGGCATGTATCTGCAGACGCTGATGCTGCTGTTGAAGGAGGAAGGCCTTGATTCCTGCCCGCAGGAATGTTGGGCGATTTATCCGCAGACCATCCGCGATTTCGTCGGCATTCCAGAGGAGCGCATGCTGTTCACCGGCATGGCCATCGGTTTCATTGACCAGCAAGACAAGGCCAATCTCGTCCACCCGGCGCGGGCACCGCTGGCGGATTGGGCGGCCTTCCACGGGATGTGATCCCGCTCTCCGCCCTTGCCGCCACGCTGCTGTCGGCGCTGATCCACGCTGGCTGGAACCTGTTGCTGAAGGGTTCAGCGGGCGATCGGCTGGTGGATGTGGCGATGATGGGGCTGGGCGGCAGCCTGTTCGGGCTGGTGCTGATCACGCTGTTCGGCGCGCCGGTGGCGGGGGCCTGGCCCTATGTGCTGGCCTCCAGCGCCATTCACCTGGTCTATTGGACGGCGCTGACCAAGGGCTATGACTCCGGCGACATGAGCCATGTCTATACCATTGCGCGTGGCATTGCCCCGGCGCTGGTGACGGTGGCGGCGGTGGTGTTTGCCAGTGAGGTGCCGGGCTGGGGGCAAGGGCTGGGCGTGCTGGCGATCAGTGCCGGGGTGATGCTGGTGGGGGTGAACCGCGCCGCACCGCTGCCGGCCACCGGCTGGGCGCTGCTGACCGGCTGTGCCATTGCCGGATACAGCCTGGTTGATGCGCTGGGCGTGCGGGTGAATGGCGATGTGTTCAGTTACAAGGGCTGGGGGGCGCTGTTCACCTTTCTGCCGATCAGCCTGTTTGTCATCGCCCGGCGTGGGCCGGCGGATTTCATGGCGGCGGCGGCCGGGCGCTGGCGGCAGGGGCTGATCGCCGGCGCCATATCCAGCGCCGGCTTCATGCTGGTGCTGTGGGCCCAGATGCGCGCGCCGATCGGGCCGATCACGGCCCTGCGGGAAACCAGCGTGCTGTTCGGGGCAGCGCTGGCGGCGCTGCTGCTGAAGGAACAGGTCACGCCGCGCCGCTGGGCCGGGGCGGCGGTGGTGTGTGCCGGGGCGATGCTGATCGGCTTTGCGGGTTAAGCCTCGCGCTCAGGCTTCTCTGGGCCCCAGTCCCATCAACTTCCTGGTGCGGGCGATGAAATCGCTGTTGTCGCCGCCGTCCTTCACGGGGGAGACTTCGGGCACTTTCAACCCGCGCTGCACCGCAGGGCGGGCGGCGATGCTGGCCTGCCAGCGGGTGAGGTGCGGGAATGGGGTGGGGTCCACCCCGGTCCAGCCGGCCGTGCGCACCCAGCAGAAATGCGCGATATCGGCGACGCTGTAATCGCCGGCCAGAAAATCCCGGTCGGCCAGCCGGCCATCGAGGATGCCAAAGATGCGCTTCACTTCGCCCAGGTAGCGGGCCTGTACGGCCGGCAGCTTTTCCGGCCAATAATGCCCGAACAAATTTGCCTGGCCCATCATCGGCCCCAGCCCGCCCACCTGCAGCATCAGCCATTGCACGGCTTCGGAACGCCGGCGCGGGTCCGTGGGCAGCAACTGCCCCGAACGTTCCGCCAGCCACAGCAGGATGGCGCCCGATTCCATCACGGCAAAACCATCATCCACGATGGCCGGCACCTTGCCATTGGGGTTCAGCTTCAGGAAGGCCGCGCTCTTCTGTTCCCCCTTGGCCAGATCCAGCGGCTGCACCTGATAGGGCAGGCCCACCTCCTCCAGCGCGATGGAAACCTTGTAGCCATCGGGCGTTGGCGCGGTGAAGAGGATCAGGCTCATGGCGACAGCCTACGCGTCTAGCCGTTCGGGTGGAAGTGCTGCCAGATCGCCAGCGCCATCTGGCTGGAAATGCCGGGCGCGCGTTCCAGATCCTCCAGCGTGGCGCCCTTCACGGCACGGCTGGTGCCGAAGTGCAGCAACAGCGCCTTCTTGCGGGCCGGGCCGATGCCGGGCACCTCGTCCAGCGGGCTTTGCGTGATGGATTTGGCGCGCTTTGCCCGATGCGCGCCGATGGCGAAGCGGTGCGCCTCGTCGCGCAGGCGTTGCAGGAAGAACATCACCGGCACATTGGGCGGCAGGGTGAATTCGCGGCCCGATGGCAGGTGAAAGGTCTCGCGCCCGGCGTTGCGGTCCGGCCCCTTGGCCACGCCCACGATCGGCACATCGACGCCCAGTTCGGCCAGCGCGCTCATCACCGCCGTCACCTGGCCCTTGCCGCCGTCGATCAGGCACAGATCGGGCCAGTTGCCGCCTTCCCGATCCGGGTCTTCGGCTTCCAGCCGGGCAAAGCGCCGGTGCAGCATCGCCTTCATCATGGCGAAGTCATCCCCCGGCGTGATGCGCTCATCCTTCATGTTGAACTTGCGATACTGGCCCTTCATGAAGCCGTCCGGCCCGGCCACCACCATCGCACCCAGCGCATTGCTGCCCTGGATATGGCTGTTGTCGTAAATCTCGATGCGTGCCGGCGGGCCATCCAGTGCG
>CAZHTW010000175.1:0-2734 GCA_964535865.1 uncultured Sandarakinorhabdus sp.
CCATCGCGGCGGTTTCCCCCGACGTCGCGATGGCCAACGGTGCGGCCAGCGCCAGCCAGCCCAAAGCCCCCTTGCTCGCCGCTGGGCCGGCCGCACCGCTTTCCATGCTGAATCGGCTGCCAATCACGCTCCAACAGGCTCGTGACGCGGCTGCGGGCGCCAACATCGACATCATCCATGCTCGCCAAGCCCGTGCCATCGCCGCTGCGGGACAGACGATCGCGGCCGCTCGCCCCAATCCGGTGCTGAGCCTTGGCGGCACACAGGTTCGGCCGCGCAGCTTTGGTGCCCAGCAACCAGGCAGCACGATTGACGAGGTGGTCCGCATCGATCAGCCGATCGAACTGGGCGGCAAGCGCCGGGAACGCATGGCGGCTGCCAAGGCGGCCCTTGTCGCGGCAGACAATGACCTTGCCGATGCGCGCCGGCAGGTGTTGGCCTCGGTCGAGGCGGCCTATGCCGAGCTGCACGCTGCACAGGATCGCGCGGCAGCCACGGCCGCCATTGCCGCCGATTGGGCACGCAGCGCTGCCATTGCCACCCGGCGCCTGGCAGCGGGCGACCTCTCGCAGGGGGAATCGGCGCGCCAGCAGGTTGAAGCCACGCGGGCAGACTCCGATGCGCTGGCGGCCCGCGCCGCCGTACGGGAAGCCCAGACCCAGCTGGCGATCCTCATCGGTCGGGATGCCGATGCCAGCCAGTTGGAGGCCGTCGATCCATGGCCCGCCCCGCCGGTACCATTGCCAGCGCCACCCGACGATGTGGCCGCCCAGCGGCCCGATGTCCGTGCTGCAGCAGCGCGCGTGGATCAGGCGCGGCATGAGCTGTCGGGCGCGCGCGCGTTGCGCACACCGGACATCAGCGTTGGGGTGCAGTATGAATATCAGGCCCAACCGGTGGGTGTTGGCGGATCGGTCGGCTTTGGCCTGTCGGTGCCGTTGCCCGTCGGGACCCGCTATTCGGGCCAGGTGGCCGCAGCCGGCGCAGGCCTGGCCGATGCCGAGGCCAGCGCCGAAAAGGCGCTGACGGCAGCCACGGCTGACATTGCCGCCGCTCGCAGCGCACTGGCCAGCGCCTCCGAACGTCGGCGCCGGCTGGAATCCGAACTGGTGCCGGCGGCGCGCACCTCAGCTGCGACAGCCGAATTTGCCTGGAGCCGCGGTGCCTTGCCACTGACCGACCTGCTTGACGCACGGCGAGCGCTTGCGGCTGCCGAGCTCGGGTTGGTGGATGCCCATCTCGATGAAGCCGCTGCCGGCGCCCGACTGCGCGCCGCCGAAGCCACAGGGGACGACCAATGACCACACACACCATCATCACCCGCCTGCTGCTGGCTGCCAGTCTGGCCGCGCTTGTGCCGGCCTGCTCCGATCCGGCACCGGCCCCACCGCCAAAGCTGGTGAGCGAACCTGGCGTGATCAGTTTCCCGGCTGATTCTGCTGATCTCGATGCGCTGCAGATCGCGACGGCCACGGCCGATGCGCTACCGGTTTCGGTCGACCTCAATGCACGGCTGGCGGTGGACGAGGCGGTGACGGGGCGCGTTGGCGCACCGGTTGCTGCCCGGGTGACCGCGCTGCTCGCGGACATGGGCGATCATGTGCGCGCCGGCCAGCCGCTGGCACGCGTGGATGCCCCCGATCTGGCCCAGGCCAGCGCTGATCTGGCCGAGGCCGAAACCGCTGCGGGTCTGAAGGCCAGGGCGGCGGCGCGGGCGCGTGAATTGTACGCAGGGGGCGCCATCGCCGAACGCGATCTCGATGCCGCCGCGGCCGACAGCCGGCTGGCCAGCGCCGAACTGGCCCGCGCCCGCCAGCGCCTGGCATCGCTTGGCGGAACCGGCGCCGGCACGGCGCTGGCGTTGACAGCGCCGGTCAGCGGTACCGTCCTTGACCGCCAGGTCGAACCCGGCCAGCAGCTGGCCGCCGGTCAGGGCCCGCTGTTCACCATCACCGATCCTTCCCGCCTCTGGCTGCTGATCGATGTTCCCGAAAGCGCCATCGGGCGGTTGCATGTCGGCCAGAAGGTCAACTTCATGGTCGATGCCTTTGGCACGCGTGCCTTTTCAGCCAGCATCGAAAGGATCGGCCTGGCTGTCGACCCCGCCACCCGGCGCGTGCAGGTGCGCGCACGCGTCGACAATCGCGATCTTGCGCTGAAGCCCGAAATGTTCGCGAAGGCGCGCCTGGTGGCCGATGATGGCCACATGGCCGTGAAGCTGCCCAACGCGGCGCTGTTCGAACGCGGGCTGGCAAGCCACGTCTTCCGCCAGGAGGGGCCGGGCCGCTTCCGCCGCATTGCCGTCACCGTGGGCGTGCGCGGTGAACACAGCAGCTGGGTGAAGGCCGGCCTCAAACCCGGCGACCGGGTGGTGGGCGAAGGTGCGCTGCTGCTCAATGCCCAGCTTGGCGACCAGTGAAGGAGCCATACCATGCTTGAACGCCTTGCCCGCTTCTCCACCACCAGCCGCCTGTTCATCTTCATCTTGACCGTGGCCCTGATGGTCATGGGGGTCCGCGCTGCCTTCAACCTGCCGATCGAGGCCTTTCCCGATGTGCAGGACACGCAGGTGGTGGTGATTACCCAGCAGCCCGGCCAGGCGCCCGAGGAGGTTGAACGGGCCGTCTCGCTGCCCATTGAACGCGCGCTCGCCGGCACGCCGGGAGTCACCACCATGCGGTCGGTGTCCATCACCGGCCTGTCGGTTGTCACGCTGATCTTCGACGATGGCGTG
>CAZHTW010000176.1:0-2691 GCA_964535865.1 uncultured Sandarakinorhabdus sp.
CGCCAAGGCCGGCCAGCCCTATATGATGCTGGATGCCATCGCCGATTTCCGCGAACTGACCGACATCAAGATCAAGGCCGGCACCACGGGCCTGCTGATGATCGGGGGCGGCGTGCCGAAGAACTTCATCCAGGACACGGTGGTCTGCGCCGAAATCCTTGGTCACCACGACGTGGAAGTGCACAAATATGCCGTGCAGATCACCGTGGCCGACGTGCGCGACGGCGCCTGCTCGTCCTCCACGCTGCAGGAAGCGGCAAGCTGGGGCAAGGTCAACACCGGCATCGAACAGATGGTGTTTGCCGAAGCCGGCAGCGTGATGCCGCTGCTCGCCAGCGATGCCTATCACCGCGGCCACTGGAAAACCCGCGCCAAGCGTGCGTGGGGGAAATTGTTCGCCTGAAAGTGAACGGGGGCAAGCTGTTCGCCTGAATTGACAGGCAACGAAAAAACGAAGAACCCTCCCCGCCACAATCGGGGAGGGTTTTTTGATGAACAAGGCAATCTTGCTGCCGATGCTGGTGCTGGCCGGCTGGACGATGATCGTGTGGATCTGGATGTATGCCACCCGCCTGCCCGCCATGGGCCGCGCCGGCATCGATGGCGCGAAGATGGTGGGCAGCACCGGCAAAAGCCTGCGCGATGATCTGGTTGCCGCCGGCGAAGTGCGCGCCAGTTGGGTGGCGGACAATTACAACCATCTGATGGAACAGCCGACCATCTTCTATGCCACGGCCCTGGCGCTGGCCGTGATGGGCGAAGGCGGCAGCCTGGCGGTGAACCTGGCCTGGGGCTATGCCGGCCTGCGCATCGTGCACAGCCTGGTGCAGATCCTCTCCAACCGGGTACTGGTGCGGTTCGGGGTGTTTGCCCTGGCCTCGCTCTGCCTGTTCGGGCTGGTCGGGCTGGCGCTCAGCACCGCCAGCGCCTGATCAGCACTTCTCATATCGCCAATTGAGCTTCCTGGCTTCGGCAACTTGCGCCACCGTCGTCTCAATGCGCCGGGTGCGAGTGGCTTGTTGCTTGGCGCTGGTCACCCACTCCAGATACTCGCGGCGACACGCAGGCGAAAACGCCGCAAAATTCGTCTCCGCGGCGGGAATGGCGGCCAGCGCTGCCGCCAGATCGTCTGGCATGGCAATATCGGCCTTTGGCGCACGCGCAATGCGGGCTGAGTTTCGCATGCCGCCGCCACCCGCTGCAATCAGTGCGGCCGCATGTTCCAGCTGCTGCACGATGGCTGCATCCGAGGGCAGATCGGCAAGACTCGCCAGTTTTCCGAAATTGCCCATGCCCTGACCCTTGGCCATCGGGCTGCCATCAAAGATCCCGAAGCCGGCATGCGCCCTGAACGCCGCCATCATCGCCAGCGGCCGACCGTTCAGCTCAAAGAACGGCACGCTCCACTTGATGGCTTCGGTCGCTTCGGGGAAGTGGGCATGCACGATGTCGCGCAGGTGGCCCAGGATTGGCTGGGCGAATTCACGGCTTTGGCCGATATAGGCAGTGACGCGATCATCAAGCGGCATGGCAAGCCCTCCCTTGCGCGCAACTTTATCTCCGCTCGAACCGCGCCACCAGTTCAACATGGCTTGACCAACGGAACTGCGCCACCGGCCACAGCGTGGTGAGGCGATAGCCGCCGTCCACCAGGATCTTCGCATCCCGGCCGAACGTGTTGGGGTTGCAGGATACGGCCACAACCACGGGCACAGCTGACACTGCCAGCGCCTTGGCCTGCGCCTCGGCCCCGGCGCGCGGTGGATCGAACACCACGGCGTCCAGCCCGGCCAGTTCCTTTTCCACCAGCGGCCGGCGGAACAGGTCGCGGTGTTGCACCTCCACCCGGCGGCCGGCACGGCGGGCGGCCGCCCCCAGCGCCATCACGGCTGGCCCGGCCGCATCGACGGCCAACACGGCGGCACGCTGCGACAATGGCAAGGCAAAGGTGCCCAGCCCGCAAAACAGATCGGCCACTCTGCCCGCATCGCCAACCGCCGCCAGCACGGCCGCCACCAGGGCCGCCTCGCCTTCGCGCGTGGCCTGCAGGAACGGCGCCACCGGCAGCGGGACCGCGACGCCCCCCATGGTCAGTATCGGCGAACGCCGTTCCACCAGCGTGTCGATGCCGCCCGGCCCCTCCACGCTCAACCGCGCCAGATCACAGGCTTGCGCAAAAGCCGTCAGCGCCTCGATCGCCGCCAACCCCTCGGCCGAAACATTGGCCAGCAGCACATCCACCCCGGCATCACAGAGGGTGAGCGCGATGCCCGCGCCCTGCCCGTCCTTCAACCGCGCCCGCAGCAATGTCCGCAGCGGCGTCAGCAGGGCCATGAGTTCCGGCGCCAGCACCGGGCAATCCTGCACATCCACCAGGGCGTGCGTGCCCTCGCTGTGAAAGCCCAGCAGCAGCTTGCCGCCGCGCTTCAGTGCCTTCAGGCTGGCGCGGCGCCGGCTGCGCGGCGGGGACAGCGCAATCGGCCGCACATCGGCCGGCAGCCCGCCCGGCATCACCCGGCTCAACCGATCAGCCACGAAATCGCCATAGGCGGCATCGTCCATATGCTGCAGCTGGCAACCGCCGCAGGCCGGATAATGGCGACAGGCCGGGGTGACATGGTGCGGCCCGGGGATGATGCCGGGCGGATCGGTGGCGAAATCAATCTGGTCACCAATGGCCGCCAGCGGCAC
>CAZHTW010000177.1:0-2641 GCA_964535865.1 uncultured Sandarakinorhabdus sp.
GTGGTCTTGCCGGCGTCCGGGTGGGAAATGATCGCAAAGGTGCGGCGGTTTTCCACCGGATTGGCCGAGCGATTGGGGGCGAGGGTCATGAATGTCAGCCGGCGTCAGGGGTTCGGCGGCGCTTGGCAGGTTCCGGGCAAAAGGGCAATGGGTTGGGGGTGGAGACCGGCTTGGGGACGGGCCTGATCGCAGCAGCGCCACGGTTGGGCGCGGTCGGGCCTGCGGCAGGCTGCTGCACCGTCATTCGGCCCTTTCCAGCATCGCGCCATTGTGATTAAACTGCCGTCAACGCTGGAGATAAGGGGAAAAGCGTTTGTTGATGAAGGGCCTGGCCCGGTTTCTTGTGATGCTGATGGCACTGATGGCGCCATCGGCCTTTGCCGCCAGCCTTTATTCCGCACCCCGCTATGCCGCCATCCTGATCGATCATGACACGGGCGAAGTGCTCTATGCCCGCCGTGCCGATGAAACCCGCTATCCGGCGTCCATCACCAAGGTGATGACGCTCTATGTCGCGTTCGAGGAACTCGCCGCCGGCCGGCTTTCCCTCGATGATGACATCCGCATTTCCCGCCGGGCCTGGGCCCAGGCGCCGTCCAAGCTGGGCCTGCGGGTGGGTGCAACCATCAGTGTGCGCGATGCCTTCGGCGTGATCGCCACCAAAAGCGCCAACGATATCTCCGTCGCCCTGGCCGAACATATCAGCGGCAGCGAAGCCGCCTTTGCCGAACGCATGACCGCCACCGCCCGCCGCCTCGGCATGATGAGCAGTGTGTTTTACAATTCATCGGGCCTGCCGCATCCCGAACACACCACCACCGCGCGCGATATCGCCATCCTGTCCCGCGCCATGCTGCGCGATTTCCCGGCGCATTATCCGGTGTTTTCACAAACCCATTATCGGTATCGCGGCATGGCCGTGGCCAACCACAATCATCTGCTGGCCACCATGCCGGGCGTGGACGGCATCAAGACCGGCTTCACCAACGCCGCCGGCTTCACCCTGGCTGCATCGGCGGTGCGCGACAATCGCCGCCTGGTCGCCGTGGTGCTGGGTGGGCCCAGCCGCATGGGCCGCGACGGCAATGTGCAGGATCTGCTCAGCATCGGCTTTGATGTGCTGCAGCGCCGGCAACTGGGCGAAAATCTCACCGTGGCAGCCCGCTTTGCCGAACCGGATGATCTGCCCGATGCCGTGATGGAAAGCCTGGGCGGCAATGAACTCGCCGTTGACGGAGCCACCGAACGTCCGGTCCGTGTCGCACAAACCGTGGACGTGGACAGCGCAATCGCCGCGCTGGGTGATCGTGGCCTCTCTGCCCCAACCCTGGCCGGCGCCAGCGGCTCCGGTGGCCGCGCGCTGCCGCCGAACTGATCGGTGGCAATCACCAGGATCAGCAGCGGCGCGCCGTGGGAAGCGCTGGTCGGCTATTGCCGCGCCGTGGTTGCCCCGCCATTCGTCTTCGTGGCCGGCACCGTCGGCCGTAACCCTGACACCGGTGAACTGCCCGCCGATGTGCAAGGCCAATGCGCCAACGCGCTGACCATCATCGGCCGCGCGCTGCAAGCTGCCGGCACGGATTTCGCCCACGTCGTGCGCGTCACCTATTATCTGCCCGATCGCGCCGATTTCGAACCCTGCTGGCCGCAGCTGCGCGCCGCCTTCGGTGAACACCCGCCGGCCAGCACGGTGATCTTCGCCGATCTGATCGACCCGGCGATGAAGATCGAGATCGAGGTGACGGCCGCGCTGCCCGCCTAGAACGGCAACGCCGCCAAATCCGGCGCCACCCAATCCCGCCGCGCCGCCACGCTGAACAACGTCTCCCGCCGCCAGTGCGCCAACAGCCAGTCAGACCGGCCCTGCGGCGACGCCATCAACGCCGCCAGCACCTCAACCAAAGGCGCATCCCCGCCAAGCCGGCCAAGATGCCATGCCGCCGCCCGCAGCGACGCGACGGTGATGCTGTGGTGATAGCCGCCCGCATCCGTATTGGGCGTGCCCGTCGCCTCATTATAACGCATGATCAGCCCGCGCATCGCATCGGGCGTCGCCAGATCCGGCCGGTGCCGCAGCAACCACAAGGCCGCCGCAAAATGCCCCGCATGCGTCCATTCCGCCTTGGGCAAGCTGCAGCCAACCATGGCCAGCGTCAGGCGTTCGATTTCAGGATCAGTGGTCAGTGACATGGAATGTCTCCTCTATCAGACCGCCCGACCAGCACAAAAAACCCCGCCAGCCGGGCGGGGTTTCTTGGCTCTCGATGGCAGGCGCCGGACTATCCGACCCTCGAACCCACCACGCGCCCCAACACCGCCGCGAAATTGCGGCCTTGTTGGCTGGACAGGATGGCCATCAGGTTCATGAGCGCGCCCATAGCAGCGGGGCGCAAGCGGTTCAATTGGGCGCTGCACTGGTCGGGCAAGAGGAAGGAAAGGCATCCGGCGGGCAGGGGCGAGGCCCCTGCACCCGTGCGTTTTCGGGTGTGCCGCATAGAATTGTGTCCGTTTGCGACCCCGTTGCAGCAGCTCCAATTCCCCGTCGCCCCGGGCTTGACACGGGGCTTGGCTAGCCTTCTTGCACATTCAGCGCGAACCAGCCGCCCTTTGCCATCGCGCTCGCATCGCTGACGACGCGAGG
>CAZHTW010000178.1:0-2628 GCA_964535865.1 uncultured Sandarakinorhabdus sp.
TTATCAGCCTGTTCATTGCGCTGATCATCTATGGCGTGGTGATTGCGCGCTATGCGCCAGGCATCATCGGCAGCTGGTCGGGCCTGGCCCAGACGGTGGTCTATGTGGTGCTGGGGCTGATCTGGCTGCTGCCGCTCAAGCGGTTTCTGATCTGGATGGAGACCGGCAGCTGGTCACCGCCCGCGCCAACTGACGCGCAGCACTAGCCTGCGGCGGTTAGGATCAATGCGACTGGGGTTTGTGCCACTTGCCTGATAGGAAAGTGGCGCGAGTGACGGGGCTCGAACCCGCGACCTTCGGCGTGACAGGCCGACGCTCTAACCGACTGAGCTACACCCGCGTATCTTGCGGAAGCGCGCCGATACGGGGGTGGCGCTTTCCTGTCAAGCATCGTTTCATATCATGGTGTGGACAAGTGGTTTTCGGCTAAGACCATGGCCATGACCACAGACTCCCCCGAAGCCGTCTCGGCCCGCGCTGTCGCCCGCCTGCTTGGCCTTTTGCAACTGGAAGAGATTGAAACCGATCTGTTCCGCAGCCAATCCACCGATGAAGGCTGGATCAGGGTCTATGGTGGCCAGGTGGTGGCCCAGGCGCTGATGGCCGCCAGCCGCACGGTGGAGGCCCCTCGCCTGTGCCACAGCCTGCACAGCTATTTCATCCGGCCCGGCGATCCCAAATTGCCCATCGTCTACAAGGTGGAGCGTGACCGCGATGGCGCCAGCTTCACCACCCGCCGGGTGATCGCCATCCAGAAGGGCCGGCCGATCTTCAACATGGCCGCCAGCTTTCAGGTGCCGGAAACCGGCCTGGAACATGATGTGGCGCCGCCGTCCGATGTGCCCCACCCCGATAGCCTTGAAAGCGATTCGGACTGGGCCAGGCGCAATGCCCCCAAGGCGCCCGAACCCTGGCGCACCATCTGGCTCACCCGCGAACGGCCGCTGGATGTGCGCCAGGTCGAATCCGATGATTTCTTCGATCCAAAGGCGCGTGCCCCGCAGCAACGCACCTGGATCCGGCTGGCCAGCCCGATCGCAGCCGAAGCCGCCGCCGATGCGGTGCTGCAACGCTGCCTGTTCGCCTATGCCAGCGACATGTCGCTGCTCGACACCTGCCTGGCCCCGCACGCCATCAGCTGGGCCAATCCCCAGCTGCAAACCGCCAGCCTGGATCATGCCATCTGGTTCAACCAGACGCCCGACATGAACAACTGGCAGTTGTTTGATCAGGATTCGCCGATGGCGGCCGGTGGACGCGGCATGAACCGGGCGATCGTGCACGATATCAACGGGCAGCCGGTGGCCTGCGTGATGCAGGAAGGGCTGATTCGCTACCGGCCGTAACCGCGGCTCAGCGCGGCTTGAAGCGATCGGCCGCCAGATTTGCCGCAATGGTGCGTTCCAGATCGGCCACCTCGGCCATCAACCGCTTGTGACTGGCGGCGGCCGCAGCATGGGCCGCCCGCAGCTGGGCATGGCGCGCGCGGGTCTCGGCATCATGGCCGCGCGCCGATGCCAGCCGGTCATGCTGGCGCAGTTCCAGCCCGTGGCGATCAAAGCTGGTGTCATGCCGGCGCAAGGCGGCCACCACGGCTTCCAGCCGCCGGGCGGCCGCCATGTGCTGGCTGTTCCAGCGGGCATGATCATCCACCCAGCCACGATGTTCCAACGCCAGCCTGGGATCAACGCGCGGCGCTTCGGCAGCAGCAGTGGGCGCGGCCAGACCATAGAACAGCAGCAGGCAGAGCAGACGTTTCATGGGGAGCCTCCAATGGCCGACAATATTATTACATCAATGTAATATTGTGCTGGCCATTCCACAAGCAGGATCGGCTTGCGCTGCCACAGGCTGGTCTTATCCTTTCACCAACCGAGCACAGCGGAGACTGAAATGGCCACGCTTACCCGCCCCGAGGGCACCGAAGCCGACGATCTTGCCCTGTCCCGCCGCGCCGTGCTGATCGCCGCCGGCTATGCCGCGTTCGATGTGGCCGCCAATGCGCAGCCGATCACCACGCCGGCTGACGGCCTGGTCCAGGGCTGGGAAACCGCCGCCAACGGCCTGCCGCTTTATGTCGCCCGGCCTTCGGCCAAGGGCAAACACCCCACCATCATTGTGGTGAACGAGATTTTCGGCGTGCACGAATGGATCAAGGATGTGTGCCGTCGTTTTGCCAAGGCCGGCTATGTGGCTGTGGCGCCTGAATTTTTCTTTCGCGGCGATCCAGAGCGCAAGCTGCCGGCCATGACCGATTTTGGCGCCATCCGCGCCATCGTGGCCAAGGCCGGGCTGGAACAGGTGATGGGCGACGTGGAGGCGGCCATTGGCTGGGCATCGGCGCAAAAATTCTGCAATGCCAAGCGGTTGGCCATCACCGGCTTCTGCTGGGGCGGCGGCATCACCTGGATGGCAGCCGCGCGTTTCCCGCAACTGAAGGCCGGCGGTGCCTGGTATGGCGGCCTGAAGGGCAACCCCGGCCCCGAAGGCCGCAAGTTTCCGCTGGACGTGGTGGCTGAACTCAAGGCCCCGGTGCTCGGCCTCTACGGCGCACTGGACAAGGGCATCCCCGTCGCCGACGTGGAGGCGATGCAGGCCAAGCTGAAGGGCACGAAAAGCAGCATCATC
>CAZHTW010000179.1:0-2503 GCA_964535865.1 uncultured Sandarakinorhabdus sp.
CCTGCCTGTTCAAGGACGATATCGCCCCGTGCATCCGCTTCAACACGCACGATATCACCCATGAACTGGGCGGCCAGGGCGAAATTGCCTTCCGCCGCATCGCCGGTTTCAAGGGCCGCAGCGACAATATGGTGAAGCTGCGCGGTATCAACATCTTCCCGCATGCCATTGCAGCGCTTATTGAAAATCGCGCTGACCTCACTGGCGAATATGTGTGCACCCTCACCCGCGATGCCGCCGGGCGGGATTCGATGCTGGTGACCATTGAAAGCCGCGGCGGCACCGATGTGATGGTGTTGGGCGAACTGCTGCGCCGTGGCCTTGGTGTGGAGGTGGAGGTGGCGCTTTGTCGGCCTGGCGGCACGGCCGAGGCCACCCAGATCGATGTGCGCCAGAAGCCGATCCGCCTGATCGACCGGAGGGGGCTGTGAGCCACGACCGCTGGAATGCCTTCGTCGATCTGGCTGCCGAGCCTGGGGGTGGACCGGGGCCGCTTGCCGGCATTCGTGTCGGTGTCAAATCCAATATCGCGGTGGCCGGTCTGCCGCACACGGGCGGCATGGGGCATCTGCAGGGCAATATTGCACCGCAAGACGCTGCTGTTGTTGAACAAATTCGCACAGCAGGGGCCAGCATCATCGGCACACTGAACATGCACGAAGCGGCGCTTGGCGCCACCACTGACAATATTTTCTATGGCCGAACCCACAACCCGCACCGAATGGGCCACACGCCCGGTGGCTCATCAGGCGGCAGCGGAGCGGCGGTGGCGGCGGGACTGGTGGATCTGGCGCTGGGCACGGACACGCTGGGCAGCATCCGGCTGCCGGCCGCCTATTGCGGGGTATATGGCCTGAAACCCACGCACGGCGCGGTGAGCGAGGCGGGGTTGCTCTATCTTGATCCGGCGCTGGATTGCATCGGGCCGCTGGCACGAAGCGTGGATCTTGTTGAACTGGCTTGGGAAATTATCGGCAACGGCGGCTCAGCAGGTGACTTCGCCCGGCTTGTTGTGTTGGATGATCTGGGCGGGGTGGCCTGTGAACCCGCAGTGCTGGCTGGCTATCGTCAGGCTTGCGCGGCGCTTGATCTGCCCGCTGCCAGCCTTCGATTGCCGGCTGACGCTGGCGCGATCCGGCTTGCGGCTTTGGCTGGTTCGGTGCGCTATCTCATTGAAGCACTTGGCGAAAGCCGGGCCATGGCATCGCCCGAACTGCGCTTCATTCTGGCGGCGCTGGAACATGTGCCGGCCAATCCGGGCCTGTTGTCTGACGTGAAATCCATGCTGATCAATGGTTTGGGCGATGATGCTGTGATGCTGCTGCCGACTGCGCCGCAGGCGGCCTTTGCCCATGGCACCCGCCCACCGGTGAACCAGGCCGATTTCACCGGGTTGGCCAACATTGCCGGCCTGCCGGCCATCGCGCTGCCGTCGGGCTGGAGTGAAGATGGCCTGCCGGTTTCGGTGCAGCTGGTTGGCCCCGCCGGCAGTGAGCGCCGGCTGATTTCTCTTGCACGCCAACTGGATAGCGCGCTGAATTCATACCGTCCGCCAAGAGGGGAGTAACCCGATGCGCATCATCTGCCTGTTCAATCTGAAGCCCGGTGCCAGCCGCGACGCCTATGAGGCCTGGGCGCGCGGCACCGATATCCCGGGTGTCAACGCGCTGGGCAGCGTCAACGGCTTCACCGTCCACCGCGCCACCGGCCTGTTCGGATCCGACGGACCATCGCCCTTTGATTATATCGAGGTGATTGATATCAAGGGGATGGATGAATTTGTTGCGGATGTGTCGAACCCGGAGTTCCAGAAAGTGGCAGCCGGTTTCGGTGCGTTTACCGACAATCCCACCTTCATCCTGACGGACGATCTGTGATGGGCCGCTTTGCGGGCAAGACCATCGTGGTCACCGGTTCGGGCAAGCAAAAGGGCCTGGGCCAGGGCATCTTGCGGCGCTTTGCCGATGAGGGCGCCAATTGCGTCGTGTCGGATCTGCGCATCGATGCCGAGGCGGAACATGTCGCGGAAGAGCTTGCCCAACGTGGCGGCCGCGTGGCCAAAATTGCCTGTGACGTGTCCGATTCCGCCCAATGTGTGGCGCTTGTCGCCCAGGCGGTGGCCGAATTCGGCAGCGTCGATATTTTCGTCAACAATGCCGGCATCGGCTTCATGATGAAGCCCATGCTGGAGGTTGATCCGGCTGATTGGGCGCGGGTGATTGCGGTCAATCTGTCGGGCGCCTTTTATGGCACCCAGGCCGCCGCCCGCGCCATGATCGCCGTCGGCAGGGGTGGCCGCATCATCAACATCGCCAGCCAGGCCGCCAAGACCGGCTTTCCGCATCTGCCGGCCTATGTCAGTTCCAAGCATGGCATGATCGGCCTGACGCGGGCCAGCGCGGTGGAGTTGGGTGTGCATGGCATCACGGTGAACGCCGTCTGCCCCAATCATGTCACCACGGGCTTGGGCGCGATGCAGAATGAATATTTCTCGCGCCTGCTC
>CAZHTW010000180.1:0-2497 GCA_964535865.1 uncultured Sandarakinorhabdus sp.
ATGTCGCGCGCGGCAATGCAGGCACGCGCCCGCGCCTTCAGCACCGGGATCATCGCCCGCGCGCGCGCCACCAACTCGTCGGCGCTGGGCAAGCCGGCATCGGCATCATGGGCAAAGGCTGTCGCCATCCTGCTTCTCCTCCCCGGGGCAGGTCGACTCATCCGGCCATGCCCATTGTTCGTAAAAAAATATGGCTCACTCTACGCAAATCGTCAATTGAATAGCGCCGGACTATCGGATACTGTTCATTCAACGCCCCAAAAGCGCGTGATTCAGCAATCGTCCAGATTGCCGCATCACCCAGCGGGGCACCGGCCGGCGCAAAGATGACGGCCACACGAGGGGGAGGCAGGTGGCAGTTTCCGGGCATTATGGCCTGCAAGGCAAGGTGGCGCTGGTGACAGGCGGCACGCGCGGCCTTGGCCGGCACATCGCGCAGGGCCTGGCCGGCCAGGGCTGCCGGGTGGCGGTGTGCTCGCGCACGCCGGCGGCGGATCCCCTGCCCGGCATCGATGCCCATGTCCTCGATATCCGGGATGCCGAACAGGCCCAGGCCCTGGTGGCCTCTGTTGCGGCCAGCCATGGCGGCATCGACATTCTGGTCAACAATGCCGGCGGCTCGCCGGCGGTGCCGGCGCAAGCGGCCAGCCCGCGGCTGGTTGACGCCTTGCTGAAGCTCAATCTGGTGGCCCCGTTCACGCTGGCACAGGCCGTGTATCCGCACATGGCGGCCCGCGGTGGCGGCAGCATCATCAACATCGCCAGCGTCTCAGGCGCGCGGCCATCGCCGGGAACGGCCATCTACGGCGCGGCCAAGGCGGGGCTGATGAACCTCACACAGAGCCTGGCCCAGGAATGGGGCCGCGATGGCATCCGGGTGAACGCGATCATCGCCGGCCTGATGGCCACCGAACCGGCCGAGCACACCTATGGCGATGCCGCGGCCCAGGCCGCGGTGGGCCGTTCGATGCCGTTGGGCCGCATGGGCACCGGCGATGATCTGGCCGGTGCCGTGTGCTGGCTGTGCAGCGACGATGCCGCCTGGGTCAGTGGCGCGCGCCTGCAGGTCGATGGCGGCGGCGAGCGCCCCTATTTCCTCGAACTGGTGAAAGGAAGCTGAGCGATGGCGATCAAGGCGCTTGGCTATGTTGTGATCGGCACCCAGAAGCTGGCGGCGTGGCGACAGTTTCTTGTCGACGTGGTGGGCATCATGCCGGCCGGCGCCGCGCCCGGCGGTGCCGAACTCTACCGCCTCGATGACCGGCCCTTCCGCTTCTGGGTGGAACCGTTTGATGGCGAGCGGCTGCTGGCTGCGGCCTATGAGATCAGTGACGCCGCCGCATTCGAAGCGCTGGCCGGGCGCCTGGCCGCTGCCGGCCGGCCCGTTGAGCGCGGCAGCGCCGAACTGGCGGCCGCGCGCGGCGTCGATGCCGTTTTGCGCACCAGCGATCCGGCCGGAAACGGGCTGGAATTCTATTGTGGCGACCGGCGCGACAGCGTCCCCTTCGTTTCGCCCCAGGGGGTCGAGGGCTTTGTGACCGGGGTGCTGGGCATGGGCCATGCCGTGGTTGCCGCGCCCGATCTGGCCGCGTCGCACCGTTTCTATCGCGATGTCGTCGGCTTTCACGACACCGACGTGCCGCGCTTCTACTTTGGCGGCGGCCCGCCCGATGATCCGGGCATGGGCTTTGTTTTCATGCACGCCGACAATGGGCGGCATCACAGCATCGCCTTTGGCGAAAGCCCGGTGCCGCCATCGGGCTGCATTCACCTTATGCTCGAGATGACCAGCCTGGTTGACGTGGGCCGGTGCCATGACCGCATGCGCCTCGCTGGCGTGCCCGAAAGCGCGACGCTGGGCGGCCATGGCAACGACGAGATGACCAGCTTCTACATGCAGACCCCGTCGGGCTTTGATCTCGAGATCGGGTGCAATGGGTTGGTGATCGACCCAGCCAGCTGGCAGGCCACGGCCCACACCCGCATCAGCGAGTGGGGCCATGTCTGGGCCTGGCAGGTGGCCATGGCCAAGGCCGCCGCCCAGGCGGAGGCCGCCGAATGACGGCCATGCTCGACAAGCGCCTGTCCGCTGCCGAAATCGTCAGCCGCCTTCAGGACGGCATGACCATCGGCATTGGCGGCTGGGGGCCGCGCCGCAAGCCAATGGCCCTGGTGCGGGAAATCCTGCGCTCAGGCCTGAAGGACCTGACCATCGTCTCTTACGGCGGCGCCGATGTCGGCATGCTCTGTGCTGCCGGCCGGGTGAAGAAGCTCGTTTTTGCCTTTGTCTCGCTGGATGCCATTCCGCTCGAAGCCTGGTTCCGCAAGGTGCGGGAAGCCGGCGCCATCGAGGTGATGGAGCTGGACGAGGGCATGCTGCAATGGGGCCTGAAGGCGGCCGCCTTCCGCCTGCCGTTCCTGCCAACCCGTGTCGGCCTGGGCACCGATGTCGTGCCGCTGGCCGGGCTGAAGACCGTGCAATCGCCCTATGCCGACG
>CAZHTW010000181.1:0-2224 GCA_964535865.1 uncultured Sandarakinorhabdus sp.
CGATGCACAACTGGTTGACCATCTTGGTGAGTTGCCCGCTGCCGGCCGGGCCCATATGGCCGATGCGCAGCGCATAGGCGCTCATCACCGGCTCGGCTGCCGCAAAGGCTTCGGGGGAACCGCCGACCATGACGGTCAACTTGCCATTCTCCGCGCCGGCCTGTCCGCCCGACACCGGCGCATCCACCACATGCAGGCCGCGCGCCTTGCCCTCGGCCGCCAGCCGCCGGGCAATGGCCGCCGACACCGTGGTGTGATCGATGAACAGGGCGCCCGGCGCCATCGCGGCAAAGGCGCCGTCCGGACCCAGCGTCACCGCCTCCAGATCGGCATCGGCGCCGACGCAGGCAATCACCACATCAGCGCCCGTGGCGGCCTCCGCCGGGGTTGCCGCGGTGCGCCCACCATGCGCCGCAACCCAGGCCGCCGCCTTTTCGGCGGTGCGGTTATAAACGGTGAGTGTATGGCCGGCGGCGGCCAGATGCCGGGCCATGGGCGCGCCCATGATGCCCAAGCCCAGATATGCGATGTTCATGCCCATGTGCGGGCCTTACCGCCTGCCCGGCCGTGCAATCAACCCGGCAGGAACAGCGACACCACATCGCGGGCCAGCCGTGCCGGGCGCATGGTGGCGACATCGATGCAGCACCAGGTGCTTTTCACCTCGGCAATCACCTGTTCGCCGCGCTTGAACATGGTGGTGAAGAAGGCGCGGGCACCCTGCACGCTTTCGGCCACCACGCTGGCCACCACATCGTCTTCCAGAAAGGCCGGCGCGCGATAGCTGATGTTGTGGTTCAACGCGACCCACAGATGATTGGCCACCGCTTCGGCTGGCGCCGTGTTCTGCCAATAGGCCACCACCGCATCCTGCACCCAGCGCAGATAGACGGCGTTGTTGACGTGGCCCATATGGTCGATATCGGCCTGCACCACTGCCACATCATGCCGATACATCACGCCGAATCCTTGCCATCTATCTGAAACAGCTTGCTCACCTGTGCCGTGCCCGGTCAACCCCGGCGTTGCAGGCTGGCGCGGCTGCCCCTGCGGCGTTATGGAACGGGGATGACCGCGCAAACCACCGACCATCAGGCCGAACGCCTGCCGATTGCCCTTGCCGATGTGGAGGCTGCCGCCGCCAATATTGCCGGCAACATCATCCGCACGCCTTGCCTGAAATCGGAAACCCTGTCGCAGATGACCGGGGCGCAGGTGTGGCTGAAATTCGAAAATCTGCAGTTCACCGCCGCCTACAAGGAACGCGGCGCGCTGAACCGCCTGCTGTCGCTCACCGCCGAGGAACGGGCGCGCGGCGTGATTGCGGCATCGGCCGGCAACCATGCCCAGGGGCTGGCCTATCACGCCCGCCGGCTCGGTATCCCGGCCACCATCGTGATGCCGCGCTTCACCCCGATCGTGAAGGTGCAGCAGACCGAAAGCCATGATGCCAATGTGGTGCTGTTTGGCGAGAAATATGATGACGCCAGCGCCCATGCCTTTGAACTGGCTGCCAAAAAGGGGCTGGTCTATGTCCACCCCTTTGATGATCCCAAGGTGATGGCCGGCCAGGGCACGGTGGGCCTCGAGATGCTTGAGGATGTGCCCGAACTCGATACGCTGGTGGTGCCCATCGGCGGCGGCGGGCTGATCTCCGGCATCGCCACCGTGGCCAAGGCCCGCAATCCCGATATCAGCGTGATCGGCGTGCAGGCCGAGCTCTACCCGTCGATGTATGCCGCCATGAAGGGCCAATCGGCGCTGTGCGATGGCGACACGCTGGCCGAAGGCATTGCGGTCAAAACCCCCGGCCAGCTCACGCAGAAAGTGGTGCGCGCCCTGGTCGATGACATCGTGCTGGTGGGCGAACGCGATCTGGAACGCGCCGTTGCCCTGCTGCTCGGCATCGAAAAGACCGTGGTCGAAGGCGCCGGCGCCGCGGGCCTCGCGGCGCTGCTCGCCCATCCGCGCCGCTTCAAGGGCGCCAAGGTGGGCCTGGTGCTTTGCGGCGGCAACATCGATACCCGCCTGCTCGCCAACGTGCTGCTGCGCGATCTGGCCCGGGTTGGCCGGCTGGCCCGCCTGCGCATCCGCCTGAAAGACCGGCCCGGCCAATTGTTTGAAGTCGCCCGCATTTTCGATCAGCAGCAGGTGAATATCCTTGAGGTGTATCACCAGCGCGTGTTCACCAATCTGCCGGCCAAGGGCCTGATCACCGATGTCG
>CAZHTW010000182.1:0-2136 GCA_964535865.1 uncultured Sandarakinorhabdus sp.
GCCCCGGCGCAACCACGATCACATTTTTTTCCGGCATCCGGCCCGGCGCCTGACCATTTTCCACCTCGAAGAACATGCCGTGCAGGTGCATCGGGTGCGCCATCATGGTTTCGTTGATGAAAGTCATCCGCACCCGCTCACCAAATTTCAGGGCGATTGGCGGGCCTTCGCCAAATTTGTGGCCGTTCAGGGTCCAGATGTAACGCTCCATATTGCCCTGCAACCGCACGACTATATCACGGGTTGGCGGCGGTTGATCCTTTGGCTTCAATGCCGCCAGATCGCGGATCGACAGCACCCGCGCCCCATAGGGCGCACCGGTGGCCCAACCGAACACCCGGCCACTGCCATCGGTGTCGCCCTCGCGGCCCAGCACGGGCATGCCCTTCATCGGCGCCATGCCGGCCATCTGATCGCGGCCATAGCCATAGTCCACCACTGGGTAAGGCGTGCCGCCATTGGGCCGGCTGGCCAACGCCACTGCCGTGCCGAAACGTGGGCCGGCCACGGCGGGCAAGCTGGGCGTGCAGTGTCCCATCGCCGCATGTTCGGGCGGGCAATCAGGATCTGCCGCCGCCGCCACTGGCGCCTTGGGCGTACAGTGTCCCATAGCCGCATGTTCCGGCGGACAATTGGGATCAGCAGCAGCCACCGCCGGCTTGGCCCCCGCCGGCGTGCAATGGCCCATGGCCGCATGTTCGGCCGTGCAGGCTTCGCCCGGTGCTGGCATGCTGTGGCCCATTTCGGCCAGCAACAGCACCTGTTTGGGGCGTGAGGCTGGGGCAATCACCGGCAAGGCGGGATCGCTGGTCAGCGCAGTCAGCACGCTGGCGCGGCGATCGAGCGTTTCCACCCACAACGCGTGAGCGCCGGCTGGCGGCGTCACGATCACATCCCAGGTTTCGGCCACACCGATGCGCAGTTCGTCCACGGTCACCGGCTGCACCGGGCGGCCATCGGCAGCCACCACCGTCATCGCCACTCCGGGTATTCTCACATCCAGAAAACTCATCGCGCTGCCGTTGATCAGGCGCAGCCGCAGGCGCTGGCCCGGCACAAAGGCCACCAGCGGCCTGGCTGCCGTGGGCTGGCCATTGGCAAGCAGGGCATAGCCCGACACATCGGCGATATCGGTCGCGTCCATCCGCATCTGGCCCCAGGCCCGGCGTTCGGCCAGCGTGGCCGGCATGCCGAATTTCTTCGCATCGCGCAGCAGATCGGGCAATGTGCGCTTGTTCCAGTTGTAATAGCCGCTGTCGGCCTTCAAATTTCGCATCACCCGGCCGGGATCTTGCTGGGTGTGATCTGAAAACAGGATGATCTGTTCGGAATCTGCCTTGATGAGATCATCGCCAACTGGCGCGATCACCAGCGCGCCATATTGGCCGGCCTGCTCCTGGCCTTCGCTGTGGGCGTGATACCAATAGGTGCCGCTTTGGCGCACCCGGATACGATAGACATAGGTTTCGCCTGGCGCGATGCCCTTGAAGCCGTTGAAGCCCGGCGCGCCATCAAAGGGTCCATCAACAAGCAGGCCATGCCAGTGGATTGATGTCGGCCGGTCCAGCCGGTTGGTCACCCGCACCACCGCCTCTTCACCCTCGCGGAAACGCAGCACCGGGCCGGGCACGCTGCCGTTGATGGCGATGACCGTGTCGGTGCGGCCGGGCACAATCTGCATTGCCCGTTGTTCGACCACCAGATCATGCGTCGCCGCCCGCAACGCCACAGGGGACAGCAGTCCAATCATCAGCAACCAGAACCGAAACGTCGTCACAATCATCCTTTTCGTGCCAGGCATCAGCTTGCCTTACAAAAGCAAAGTGGATGCACAAGGGCGTGCAGCCATGTTACGCAGGGGCAATGATTGACCCTCACCCAAACTGCAGAGGGTGGCGCGGTATCGGTGCGTAACTGTGGATCAAGGAGCATGAACGATGGACAGGCTTGATTCCGACCTGGCAGCCTTGGCCATGGCCCCAGCCCCACTGGCCTTGCAGCGGCTGGAGGCCGCCCTGCACCTGGCTGTGATGGTCGAGCCGCCGCCGCTGGGCTGGCCGCTGCGCGGCGCGCTGGCCGGAACCGCATTGGCCATGGGGCTGGCGCTCGGGCTGCGGACCCACCTTGCCGCACCGC
>CAZHTW010000183.1:0-2136 GCA_964535865.1 uncultured Sandarakinorhabdus sp.
GCGACAATGTCCGCCGGCTGCATGCCAGCCTGGTGGAGCGTGGTTTTGCCGCCGTTGCGCTGTCGGGTGAGCACAGCCAGTCCGAACGCAACCAGGCGCTGCAGGCGCTGCGCGATCGCCGCGCGCGGCTGTGCGTGGCCACGGACGTGGCGGCACGTGGCATTGATTTGCCCGGCCTGAACCTGGTGATCCATGTGGAACTGCCGCGCGATCCGGAAACGCTGCAGCACCGGTCTGGCCGCACCGGCCGCGCGGGTTCCAAGGGCACGGCCGTGCTGGTGGTGCCTTATCCGGCGCGCCGGCGGGTCGAGCGCATGCTGGCCACCGCCGGGGTGAAGCCGGAATGGCTGGCGCCGCCATCGCTGGACGCCATTGCCAAGCAGGATCGCACCCGCCTGCTGGAAAGCATTGGCGAAGGCATTGGCGCGCTGGACGATGAAGACAAGCGCCTGGGCGAAGAACTGCTGACCCGGCACGGCGTTGACGAGATTGCGTCGGCCCTGGTGCGCATGCACCGCGCCCGCCTGCCGCAGGCCGAGGAATTGGTGGATGCCGGCCCGGCACCGCGTGCCGAACGCCGCGACAGCCGCCAGGGCAATGATGCCGGCAACGCCAGGGATCGGGGACCTGACCAGGGCCAGGATCGCGGCGGTGAAGGCGTGTGGTTCCGTCTGGATGTGGGCCGGCGTGACAGTGCCGATCCGCGCTGGATCATCCCGCTGCTGTGCCGGCGCGGCGGCGTGACCAAGCCCGATATCGGTGCCATCCGCATCTTCCCCACTGAAACGCTGGTGGAAATCGCGCCCGACATGGCGGAACGCTTTGTTGTCGCGTTGAAGCGCCATGCCACCCGCAAGGGCAACAGCGCCGAAGATCAGATTGCCATCATCCCCGCCGGTGGCCCACCGCGCGCACCGGAACGTCCCCGACTTTCTGCTCAACGCCCGCCGCCTGCCCGCAGGGGCCCGCCGCCACCACGGCGTTAAGCCGTCAAGGCCAGCAGCGCGAAAGTCGCCAGCCAATGTTCGCCGGCATAATCGCCGGCAATGTGGGGCAGGGCGGTGGCCAGATGCGCTTCGGCCGCCTGGCGCAGCACGGCCGCTGTGGCATCGCCGGGATCAAGCGCAGCGGCGATGCGCCGGAAGGCCCAGGCGCGCGACAGGTTGAGGCCATCCAGATGGACGATCTTTCCGTCGCTGCGGTCTGACACGCTGGCCGGCGTGAAGAGGCTGGCGGGCTGGCGCGTGCTGGCGGCCGGCAGATATTCCTTGAACCAGCCGCGGAACTCCGGCGCCGGCAGCAGCGTGGCCATCGCCAACGCTTCCATCAATGTGGGCGACAGGAAGGCATCGCCATCCGGTTCCCAGGCCTGGGCGTGCCTGTCGGCCCCGAACCAGGCCGTGGCCCGCGCCTGCATCAAATCCAGCAGCGGGCCATCCTGATCCTTTGCCCACTGGCTGATCAACACCAGCGCAAAGGCCGTGTTGGCATGGGCGCCGGTGCGGATCGGATAGGTGAGCAGCGGCAGGTGCGCCGCCCAGGCCGCGGCGAAATCCTCAGCCAATGGTTTGAAAATCGCCGCCAAGGGATTGTCTGCGCTGGACAATTCGGCCTGCAACATCAGGGCCCAGGCCCAGCCATATGGCCGTTCAAAGCCCTTGGAGCTGGGCCGCGCGACATAGGCCCGTTCGGCCGCGACCTTTTCCGGCGTGAAGGTGGCGGCGGCCAGCGCCCTTGTCTCATCGGCGCGGGCATGGCCCGGAAACCGGTGCAGCAGCCGGAACAGCAGCCACCAGCCGTGGACGCAACTGTGCCAATCGAAGCTGCCAAAGAACATCGGGTGCAGGGCGCGCGGGCTCTGCGCGTCGGCATCGCTGGCGAGCACATGATCGAGCTTGTGCGGATACTCGCGGGTGACATGGCCCAGCGCAATGCCGGCCATGCGGGCGGCCTGTGCCGCGTCCAGGATCATCGGAAGGCGGCTCCCCAGATCAGCGCGGTGTTGAACAGCCACAGCACCACGGCCGTGGGCCACTGCGCCCGGATCACGGCATAACGATCGGGCAGATTGAGCAAGGCGGCCGGCACGATGTTGAAATTGGCCGCCATGGGCGACAGCAAGGTGCCGCAGAACCC
>CAZHTW010000184.1:0-1984 GCA_964535865.1 uncultured Sandarakinorhabdus sp.
TGCTAGGCTGGCGCGCGCAAAAGGGCCAGGCCCATTATGCCGCCGCCAAGGCCGGCGTGATGGCCTTCACCCGGTGTTCCGCGCTGGAGGCGGCCGATCATGGCGTGCGCATCAATGCCGTGGCGCCCTCCATTGCCATGCACCCGTTTCTGGCCAAGGTGACCAGCGACGAACTGCTTGGCCAATTGGCCGCTCGCGAAGCCTTCGGCCGCCCCGCCGAGGTGTGGGAGGTGGCGAACGTGATGATCTTCCTGGCCAGCGATCTTGCTTCCTATCTGACCGGCGAGGTCATCTCGGTATCGAGCCAGCGGGCATGAGCGAGGCCGCGCCTGCCCGGGTGTTTACCACACCCGCCGCTTTGCTGGAGGCCGTTGGCACCCAGCTTGGCCCCACCGGGTGGCTACTGGTCGATCAGCCCATGGTCGATGGCTTTGCCACCGTAACGCGCGACCATCAGTGGATCCATGTCGACCCGGTCCGCGCTGCCGAAGGCCCCTTTGGCGGCACCATCGCCCATGGCTATCTCACGCTCAGCCTGGTCAACGCGCTGCTGCCCGAACTGCTCGATGTGCAGGGCTTTGCGCATGCCGTGAATGTGGGTGCTGACCGGCTGCGTTTCCTGAACCCGGTGCGCGTGGGCAAGCGCATCCGCGCCCGCGGCGAGATCATCGCCGCCAGCCCGGAAAAGGGCGGCATCCAGTCGGTCGTGCGGGTGACGGTGGAGATCGAGGATGCCGACCGGCCCGCCTGCGTCGTGGACACCATCAGCCGCTATTTCCCGGCCGATTGAACCATGCTGCAGCCCCTGCCCCCGACAATTCCCCACGCTGTCGCTGCCGCCGCCGCACGGTGGGGCGAGGCGCCAGCCATCATCGACGCTGGCGAGACCTGGAGCTTTGCCGCGCTTTGGCGGCAATGCCGCGCTGGCGCAGCCGCCATGCTGGCCGCCGGCATCGGCGCTGGCGACCGGGTTGCGATCTGGGCGCCCAACCGGCGCGAATGGATCGTGGCGGCGGTGGCGGCCATGGCGGTGGGTGCGGCCATCGTGCCGCTCAACACGCGGCTGAAGGGCCATGAAGCGGGCGAGATCCTGCGGCGCACCTCGGCCCGTATACTGGTGACAGTCGGCAACTTCCTGGGCACGGATTATCCGGCCTTGCTGGCCGAAGAAGCTCTGCCAGCACTGAACCGCACGATCTGCATTGATCGCGAATGGGAAGCCTTCATCAGCAGCGGCAATCACATTCCGGGAGCCGCCGTCGACGCGGCGATGGCCGGCATCGGGCCTAACACGATTTCCGACATCATGTTCACCAGCGGCACCACCGGCAGCCCCAAGGGCGTGCTGATGACCCATGGCCGCATCATTCCGCAGTTCGGCACCTGGATCGAAAACACCGGACTTGCCACCGGTGAACGCTATCTGATCGTCAATCCCTTCTTCCACAGCTTTGGCATGAAAGCCGGTTGGGTGGCCTGCATCCTGGCTGGCGCCGTGATCGTGCCGATGCCGGTCTTCGATGTCGATGCCGTGATCGCCGCCATCGAACAGCATCGCATCAGCTTCCTGCCCGGCCCGCCCACCATCTTCCAAGCCCTGCTCGCGGCACGCGAGAACAGGCCGTTCGATGCCTCTTCGCTGCGCGGCGGCACAACGGGTGCCGCCGTGGTGCCGCCCGTGCTCATCGAGCGCATACGCGCCGAATTGGGCATGCCCGACATCATCACCGCCTATGGCATGACCGAATGCACCAACATCACCGGCTGCCGCCGCGGCGACCCGGCGGAAATGATCGCCAACACCTGTGGCGTGGCGGTGGCAGGCAATGAATTGCGCATTGTCGATGACGAAGGCCTGCCGTTGCCCGTGGGTGAAGCTGGCGAAATCTGGGTGCGCGGCCCGGGCGTCATGCTGGGCTATCTGGACGACCCGGCTGCCACGGCCGAAGCACTTGATGCCGATGGCTGGCTGCACACCGGCGAC
>CAZHTW010000185.1:0-1849 GCA_964535865.1 uncultured Sandarakinorhabdus sp.
CCGCATCCCGGCCTCGCACTGCGGCCTGTTCGGCCTCAAGCCCAGCCGCGGGCGCGTGCCGATGGGCCCGCCGCGCAGCGAGGGCTGGGGCGGGCTTTCAGCGCATCACGTGATCAGCCGCTCCGTGCGCGACTCGGCCGCCATGCTGGATGTGACGGCCGGGATCGAGCCGGGCAGCCGTTACGGCGCTCCGCCGCCTCCGCCCGGCGGCTTTCTGGCAGCGGCCCGGCGCAAGCCGCGTGCCCTGCGATTGGCCCTGATGACCCGGCCATTCAGCGGCAGCCCGGTTGACCCGCAATGCGTTGCTGCTGCCGAGGCGGCGGCCCGGCTGTGCGAACAGCTTGGCCACCATGTCGAGATTGCGGCGCCCGCCATTGACCCGGCCGCCATTGGCATGGCCAGCTTTGCCATCATCGCCTCAGCGGTCGCCGCCGACATCGAGGACAGGGCCAAACTGCTGAACATCACGCCCGGTCCTGACGTTCTGGAACCGATCACATTGGCCTTCCTCGCCTATGGCCGCAGCGTCACCGGCCGTGATCTCGCTCGGGCAAACAACACGCTGCAGGCGGCCGCCCAGACGATGGCGCAGTTCCTGACCAGCCACGACATGATCCTGTCGCCCACGCTGGCGGCGCCTCCACTGCCGCTGGGCCAGATCAGCCTGTCGCCAGACTGCGATTTCCCGACCTGGGGGCAGCGGGCGGCGGCCTTCACGCCCTTTGCCCAGATCGCCAACCTGACCGGCCAGCCCGCCATGTCGGTGCCGCTGGGCAGCAGCCGCGACGGCTTGCCGATCGGTGTGATGTTCACCGGCCGCTATGGTGACGAGGCGGGCCTGCTGCAGCTCGCCATGCAATTGGAAACCGCCCAACCCTGGGCACAACGAAGGCCAACGCTCTGATGCTCGACACATTCGCGCCCTTTGTCGGTCTGATCGGTCTGATCGGGCTTTCCGGTCTCGCCGGCCTGCGCAATCCGGTGGCCAAGGACCGCCCTGGCCTTGCCATGCGCGTGCTGGGGCTGCTGGGCTTTGCCGGGCTGACCGGCATCTGGATCGATGGCGCCGGGGCCACTGGTGCTTTTGGCTCGCTGGGGCTGTGGAATCACCAGTCGCCCACGCTGGCGCGCTGGGGCCAGGCCGGGCTGCTGGGCGTGGCCGGCATTCCCTATTTGCTGCGCGCCGTGATGTGATGGCCGATCTGGCCTGCGGGGAGATGATGTGATGCGTGGTCTGGCAGACAAGGTGGCCATCGTGGCCGGTGGTGCGCGCGGCATTGGCGCGGCCACAGCGCGCCGCCTGGCGGCGGAGGGCGCCGCCGTGGTGATTGGTGACTTGCTGGTGGATGAAGGGGAGGCGGTGGCTGCCGCCATCAATGCCGATGGCGGTCGGGCCATTGCGGTCCGGCTTGATGGCACTGATGCGGCCTCCCAGACAGCCATCGTCGAGGCGGCTGTTAGCCAGTTCGGCGGCCTGCACATCTATCACTCCAACCTCGCCGGCGGCACCCAGGGCGATGTCGATGCCCTTGATTGCCCGGTCGAGGTGCTGGAACGCAGCTTTGCCATCAACACCAAGAGCCATTTCCTGGCGACGCAGGCGGCGCTGCCAGTGATGCTGGCCGGCGGCGGCGGTGCGATGATCTTCACCTCGTCTGGTGCCGCCTCAGGTGGTGCGCCCTGGCAGGTGGCCTATCCGATGACCAAGAATGCCATCCATGCGCTCGCCCGCCACATCGCCAGCAAATGGGGCCGCAAGGGCATCAGGGCCAATGTCATTTGCCCCGGCGTGGTATTGACCGAGGCTGTCACTCAGCATCTGACCGAGGAGGATACGGCCCGCGCCCTC
>CAZHTW010000186.1:0-1828 GCA_964535865.1 uncultured Sandarakinorhabdus sp.
ATCGGCCTCACGCTGAAATATGCCCCCTTCCACCTGCACGAGATGTTCGCGATCAATCCGTTCACCACGCTGTGGAAGGCGCTGGGCAGCTATTTCCGCGATCCGCGCCTGCACCAGCTCTATGGCCGCTATGCCACCTACACCGGCGCCGATCCCTTCCAGGCCACCGCCACATTGATGCTGATCGCCCATCTGGAGGCGCGCGGCGTGTGGCTGGTCGATGGCGGCATGCACGAAGTGGCGCGGCAGATGGCGGCGCTGGCCACGCGGCTGGGGGCCAAGTTCCACTACAACGCCCATGTGTCTGAAATCATGGTGCGAAACGGCCGCGCCGCCGGGGTGAAGCTCGCCAGCGGGGAGGAGCTGCCGGCCGCTGACGTGCTGTCCAACGGCGACATCTCCGCCCTGGCCGATGGCCGCTTTGGCCCGGCCGCGTCGCGCGCGGTCACCGGGGTGAGGCCCCACGAACGCTCCCTGTCGGGCCTGGTCACCATGATGACGGCGGAGGCCAGCGGCTTCGCGATGGACCGGCACAATGTGTTCTTTTCCAGCGATTATGCCGCCGAATTCCGGCAGATTTTCGGGGAGCGCCGCCTGCCGGCCGAGCCCAGCATCTATATCTGCGCGCAAGACCGTGGCATCACGCCGCCGCCGGGGCTTGAGCGTCTGCAATTGATCGTCAACGCCCCACCCACCGGTGACGGCTCCCCACCAACGCCTGAGGAGATGGCCCAATGTCAGACAGCAACCCTGGCCGTTCTGGCCCGCTGCGGGCTGAACCTGAAACCACGGGACATGCACCCGGTGGGCCCGGCGATGTTCGAGGCGCTTTTCCCTTCGAGCGGTGGGGCCCTTTATGGTCGGGCCTCGCACGGGTGGCAGGCCAGCTTCCGCCGGCCGGGCAGCAAGACGAAGCTGCCCGGGCTGTGGGTGGCATCGGGCAGCGCGCATCCGGGGGCGGGCGTGCCGATGGCGGCCTTGTCCGGCCGCTTGGCGAGCGCAGCGATCCTCAAGGCCCGCGCTTCGATCAGGACATTCCACCCGGCGGCTACCGCTGGTGGTATGTCGACGCCGAAAGCGACTGCGGACAGTTCGGCCTGACCATCATCGCCTTCATCGGCTCGGTCTTCTCCCCCTATTACAAGGCCTCTGGCCGCGGCCGCCCGGAAGACCATGTCTCCCTGAACGTCGCGCTTTATGGCAAGGGCGCCCGCCGCTGGACGATGACGGAACGCGGCCAGGGCGCGCTGTGGCGCGATCGCCACACGCTGCGCATCGGCCCCAGCCAGGTGCGGTGGGACGGCAATTGCCTGGTGATCGATATCGAGGAACAGGGCGCCGTGCTGCCGCTGAACGTGCGCGGGCAGGTGCGGGTCACGCCGATGGTCTATGGCCAGCGCCGCTTCCGGCTTGATCCCGGCGGCCGCCACGTGTGGGAACCCATCGCCCCGTGTGCCCGCGTGGAAGCCAAGTTCACCGATCCCGCCATCGGCTGGTCCGGCACCGGCTATCTGGATGCCAACCACGGCAGCGAATCGCTGGAAGAAGGCTTTGCCGATTGGCAGTGGAGCAGAGCCCATCTGCAGGATGGCTCCACCGCGGTGATGTATGAAGGCAAGCTGGCCAGCGGCGCCGATTTCGGCATGGCCCTGCGCATCACGCCCGATGGCCAGGCCGAAGTGATGGAAATGCCCGCCCCCGTGGTGCTGCCCAAAACCGCCTGGCGCCTCGACCGCCTCACCCGCGCCGACGCCGGCTACACCGCCCGCATCCGCGCCACCTGGGAAGACACACCCTTCTACAGCCGCACCGCCCTGGCCACCCGCCT
>CAZHTW010000187.1:0-1825 GCA_964535865.1 uncultured Sandarakinorhabdus sp.
CGTCTTGCCGACGCGCGGCGGGGCGACGATCAGGCAGCGCTGGCCCTTGCCGAGCGGGGAGACGATGTCGATCACCCGGCCGGTCTTGTCCTTGGACGTCGGGTCGCCATTTTCCAGGTTGAGCTTTTCATCCGGATAAAGCGGGGTGAGATTGTCGAAATTCACCCGGTGGCGCAGCGACTCGGGTTCGTCGAAATTGATCGCCGTCACCCGGTTCAGTGCGAAATAACGCTCCCCATCCTTGGGCCCGCGGATTTCGCCTTCCACCGTGTCCCCGGTGCGCAGGCCATAGCGGCGCACGATCTGCGGATTCACATAAATATCATCCGGCCCGGCCAGATAGCTGCTGTCGGCCGATCGCATGAAGCCGAAGCCATCGGGCATCACCTCGATGGTGCCGCTGCCCATCACTTCGGTGCCCTCTTCGGCGGCGGCCTTCAATATGCCGAAGATGATATCCTGCTTGCGCAGGGTGGAGGCGTTTTCCACGCCCATTTCCTCGGCCATGGCCACCAGTTCGGCCGGCGGGGTTTTTTTCAGTTGCTGCAGATGCATTTTTGATCCTCATGCGGCGGGCGCGGAATGGGGGGATTTGGGGCTGTGTTCAGCCGGAGCGCACCAGGACGGGCGCTGCGTTGGTGCATTTTGCCTAATCCCGCAGCAAAATCCCGTCAAGTGGGGGCCGCCCCTACGCTTATTGGCTGCGGAAGCGCACCGGGAAGCTGCGGCCCTGGCAGCCCACGGTCTCGGTGCCGCGCAGCACCGGCTTGAACGTCCAGGTCTGGGTGCGCTTCACCACCGCATCGGAAAACACGAACGGCGGGCGGGCCATCACCACGCGCACATTGGTCGTCTTGCCGGCCGGGGTGATATCATGGCTGGCGCGCAGATAGGCCGAGAGGCCCCAGTTCAGCGCGGCAGTGGGGAAATCCAGATAGGTGATGGCGGCATTGCGGCTTTGCGGGCGCACATCCACCAATGTGCATTGCTGATCCGAAAGGCCGGTGCGGGCCAGTGCGCTCGTGGCCTGTTGTTCATCGCCGCGGGCAAAGGCCCGATCTGAAAGCGTGATCAGCGCCTGGGTGCGCAGCGGGTCGCCATCCGGATGGCGGTCGGCAATCGCGGCCAGATCGGCTTCGGCGGCCGGTCCGTTGCGGTTGGCCATCAGGCTGAGGCGCAGATAATCGGCCATGCGCGATTCCCCGCGCTGATCAGCCAGGGTGATGAAACGGCGGGCATCGGCCGCCTCGCTGTCAGCCGATGTGGCGAGGCCGCGCGCGGCCAGCCAGCGCACCAGCACCGGGGCATCATGCGCATCGGCCAGCGCCTCCAGCCGTTTGGCCAGTGCCTTGTTCTCCTTGCCGGACACGGCGGGGTTCTCCACCAGCGCCGCCAGCAGCGGCACGGCGGCCGGCGATTGTGCGCCGCCGCCCGCATCCACCGCTGCCAGCTGGTCAAGGTCGCGCTTGCGGCGCTGAGCCTCTGTGCCGCTGCTGTCTGCCTTGGCCAGCGAACGGGCCTGCAACCAGCGGTCAAAATCCCGGTAGACCGATGGCCACACGATGTCGGGTTGCTTCGTCAGGCAGCGCACCTCCACCCGGATGGCGGCACGCCACAGCGGGTTGAGCGCCTTGGCCTGTTCCGCCGGCCAGCTCCAAGTGCGCACGGCGGCGGCAAACTCTTCTTCGGGGTGGCTGTCGGCCGGGCCGCTGCCGGGGTCGGCATAAACAGGCTGAACGTTCAGCACGGTGCCATCATCGCGCACGGAAAATTCGATCAGGGCCATGGCATCGGGCGCCAGCGTGCCAAGGGGCGCACAGGGCGG
>CAZHTW010000188.1:0-1804 GCA_964535865.1 uncultured Sandarakinorhabdus sp.
CGGCTCGTGCTCGGCGGTTTCTCCCAAGGTTCGGTGATGTCGATCGCGACGGCGGCCAAGCAGATCATGGTTGATGGCATGACCATCTGCGTCGGCGGCGGCGTGGACAGTATTTCCATGGTGCAGAACGACAAGATGCGCACCGGTGCTGATCCCAGCCTGGTGGCCATGCATCCCAACATCTACATGCCGATGCTGCAGACGGCCGAAGTGGTGGCCAAGCGCTACAACGTGAGCCGCGATCGCCAGGATGAATATGGCTATCAAAGCCAGATGCGCACCGCTGCCGCCCAGGCCGCCGGCAAGTTTGACGATGAAATTGTGCCGATGACCGCGACGATGGCCATGGTGAACAAGGAAACCAAGGAGGTTTCCACCCACGAGATCACCCTGACCAAGGATGAAGGCAACCGCCCGGAAACCACGCTGGATGGCCTGAAGGGCCTGCGCCCTGTGATTGAAGGCGGCTGCATCACCGCCGGCAACGCCAGCCAGCTGTCCGATGGCGCCTCGGCCAGCGTGCTGATGGAAGCCAAGGAAGCGGCCCGTCGCGGCCTCACCCCGCTGGGTGCTTATCGCGGCATGGCGGTGGCCGGCCTGGAACCGGACGAAATGGGCATCGGCCCCATTTATGCCATCCCCAAGCTGCTCAAGGCCAATGGCCTGACCATGAACGACATCGGCCTGTGGGAATTGAACGAAGCCTTTGCCGTGCAGGTGCTGCATTGCGCCGATGTGCTGGGCATTGATCCCGATCTGCTCAACGTCAACGGCGGCTCGATCTCGATCGGCCACCCTTATGGCATGACCGGCGCGCGCTGCACCGGCCACGCCCTGATCGAAGGCAAGCGCCGTGGGGCGAAATATGTGGTCGTCACCATGTGCGTTGGCGGCGGCATGGGTGCTGCCGGTCTGTTTGAAGTGTACTGAGGCTGAAGCTCCCCTCCCGCATGCGGGAGGGGAGCCAAGTGATTCGCCTTTTGGCAGCATTTGCGCCATAGGGCCCCGATGACCATTGAATCGCTCCCTGCGCCGCTGGCCCAGGCTATTGCCGCGCGCGGCTATGAAGAACTCACCCCCGTCCAGTCCGCCGTCATCGCCGCAGAGGCGCGCGGGCGTGATTTGCTGGTTTCGGCCCAGACCGGATCGGGCAAGACCGTGGCCTTTGGCCTGGCCATGGCCGATGAATTGCTGGCCGGCGGCGAGACCTTGCCCCATGCCGGCCGGCCGCTGGCGCTGGTGGTGGCTCCCACCCGTGAACTGGCCTTGCAGGTCGCCAAGGAACTCACCTGGCTTTATGCCCCGGCCCGTGGCCGCATCGCCACCTGCGTGGGCGGCATGAACCAGCAGGTGGAACGGCGCACATTGGCCGCCGGCGCCCATATCGTGGTCGGCACGCCGGGTCGCCTGCGTGACCATCTGGAACGCGGCGCCCTGATGCTGGACCAACTGCGTGCCGTGGTGCTCGATGAAGCGGATGAAATGCTCGACATGGGCTTCCGCGAGGATCTGGAAGAGATACTCGATGCCGCGGCCCCCACGCGGCGGACCCTGTTGTTTTCCGCAACCATGCCCAAGGGCATCGCCGAACTGGCGCGGGATTATCAGAAGGATGCGCTGCGTCTGGCCACGGCCGGGCGGGCCGCCGCCCATGCCGATATCGCCTATCAATGCATCACGGTGGCGCCGGCCGATATCGAAGCGGCGGTGGTGAACCTGTTGCGCTTCCACGAAGCGCCCACCGCCATGCTGTTCTGCGCCACGCGCGACAATGTCCGCCATCTGCACGCCAGCCTGACCGAGC
>CAZHTW010000189.1:0-1785 GCA_964535865.1 uncultured Sandarakinorhabdus sp.
CGTCATCATCACCGGCGCCGCGCGCGGGCTGGGCCGCGCCTATGCGCTGGCGTTTGCCGCCGAAGGCGCCAACGTCGTGGTCAACGACATCGGCACCTCGCTGAACGGCGAAGGCCGCGACACCAGCGCGGCTGATGCCGTGGTGGCCGAAATCTTGGCCAGCGGTGGCCAGGCCATTGCCAACCACGAAGACATCACCGACTGGGACGCCGCCAAACGCATCGTCGATGCGGCGGTGGCGGCCTTTGGCGATCTGCACGTGGTGGTCAACAACGCCGGGATCGTGCGGGACCGCATGTTCGTTTCGGCCACGCTGGAGGAATGGGACGCGACCATGCATGTCCACCTGCGCGGGCATTTCTGCCTGTCGCGCCACGCGGTGGATTATTGGCGCAGCCGGCAGAAGGCCGGCCATGCCGTGGACGCCCGGATCATCAACACCTCGTCGGGCGCCGGCCTGCAAGGCTCCATTGCGCAGGCGGCCTATTCCACCGCCAAGGGCGGGATTGCCGCCCTCACCCTGGTGCAGGCGGCCGAACTCGCCCGTTATGGCATCACCGCCAACGCGCTGGCGCCATCGGCAAGGACCCGCATGACCGAACAGGCCTTTGCCGAGAAGATGGCCACCGAGGGCCAGAGCTTTGACGTGATGGACCCGGCCAACATCGCGCCAACCGTCGTCTGGCTGGGCTCCGCCCATTCGGCGCACGTCACCGGCTGCGTCTTCGAACTCGAGGGCGGCAAGATCATGATCGAGGACGGCTGGCGGGAAGGCCCGGTTGTCGACAAGGGCGCACGCTGGGCGCCGGCTGAGGTGGGCGAGGCTGTCGCCACCTTGCTGGCCAGCCGCGTGCCGCCCCGCAAGGTATGGGGGACGGCCTGATGGAATTCGCATTCACCGCCGAACAGCAGATGATCGGCGAAACCGCACGCAGCTGGTTTGCGCAAGCGGCGACATCGGCCCGCACCCGGGCGGCCATGGCCGGCGATGGCATGGATGCAGCGCTCTGGTCTGGCTTCTGCCGCGAGCTTGGCCTATCGGGCGTGGCCTTGCCGGAGCATCGCAGCGGTGCCGGGCTGGGCCTGGTGGAACTGGCGATCATTGCCGAAGCCGCCGGCGCACAGGTGGCCGCCATGCCGCTGCTGGGCCATGCCGTGGTGGCCCGCGCCATTGCGGCAGGCGGCAGCGACGCCCAGCAGGCCCATTGGTTACCGCGCCTGATCGGCGGGGAAACCCTGGCCGCGGCCGCGCTGGATGCCGAGGTCACGGCTGATGACGACGCCCTTACCGGCAGCGCCCGCCTGGTACCGCATGGCGGCAATGCCGGCCTGTTCCTGGTCAGCCGAACCAAGCACGCCTGGTTGGTACCCGCCGGCGCTGGCGTGACGGCCCACACGCCGGTCACCATGGACCAGACCCGCCCCCTTGCCACCATCACGCTGAACGCCGCGGCTGCCGAGCCGTTGGCCGACAGTGCAGCCGCACTGGCCGCCGCCCAGACGACGGGATGGGTGGTGCTGGCGGCCGAGGGCCTCGGGGTCGCTCAGGCAGCGCTTGATCGCACCGTGGCCTATGCCAAGGACCGCGTGCAGTTCGGTCGCGCCATCGGCTCCTTCCAGGCCTACAAGCATCGTCTGGCCGACATGATGATCGCCAGCACCGCGCCGACCAGCAGGAAGGCGGCGCGGCCGGCGAACAGCGCGGTCGCCGCGTAGCACAATCCGAGGACGAACAGCCCCACCAGCACGCCGAGCAACCCGTCGCGAAAACCCACCAGTCGGCAC
>CAZHTW010000190.1:0-1766 GCA_964535865.1 uncultured Sandarakinorhabdus sp.
GCGCAGCATCTTGAACCGCGCCGGCTCCATGCCGGGGATATGCTTCAGCTCGTCAAAGCCGGGTTCGGGCAGGTTGGCGGGAATGAACTCGCTCTTGGAAATCGGGGCATTCATGGATTGCAGCCTCTCCCTTGGTGCGGAGGTGGGATACGCACTATATCGCGCCGGCGCAATCGCAGCGGCAATGCGCCCCTTCCCCAGGCGGCGGCTCAAGGCTAACAGGCATTGGTGACACCGGATTTCGATCTTGTCCTCGCCGGCGGCGGTCTCGCCAATGGCCTGATCGCCCTGCGCCTGGCGCAGCTGCGCCCGGACGTGCGCGTTGCCATTGTGGAAGCCGGGCCGGCCATCGGCGGCGACCACACCTGGTCGAGCTTTGGGCTGGACATCAACGCGGAGCAGCGCCGCTGGACCCAGCCGCTGTTTGCCCACCGCTGGGACTGTTATTCCGTGCGCTTCCCGCGCCATGCCCGCACGCTGAACGTGGGCTATGGCAGCAGCAACAGCGAACGGCTCGCCGCCGCCGTGGCCGCCGCGCTGCCGCCCGAACGCATCATCACCGGCGTGCCGGTGGTGGCGATTTCGCCCACCAGTGTGACGCTGGCCGATCAGCGGGTGCTCAACTGCAACGCCGTGATTGATGGGCGCGGGCAGAGCAAATCCACCGCGCTGGATCTGCGCTGGCAGAAGTTCCTGGGGCAAGAGGTGGAACTGGCCGAGCCGCATGGCCTGGCCGGGCCGATCATCATGGATGCCACCGTGCCGCAGCAGGATGGCTATCGCTTCATCTACACGCTGCCCTTCGGCCCGAAGCATGTGCTGATCGAGGACACTTATTTTTCCGACGGGCGCGATCTGGCGCCTGATCTGCTGCGCCGGCACATCGCCGATTATGCGGCGGCCCAAGGCTGGCAGATCACCGCCGTCACCCGCGAGGAGGCCGGCATCCTGCCGCTGGCCATTGGCGGCGATATCGAGAAATTCCTTGATGAAGGCGTGCCCGGCGTGGCCCGCGTGGGCCTGGGGGCCGGCCTGTTCCATCCGGTGACGGGTTACAGTTTCCCCGATGCCGTGCGCATGGCCGACATGATCGCGGCCTTGCCGGCCTTTGATGCCGCGACCATTCACCGCGCGGCCCGCGATCATGCCATCCGGGTGTGGAACAGCCGCGGCATGTATCGCGTTCTCAATCGCATGTTGTTTCTGGCTGCGCAGGACGAGGAACGGCGCACGATCCTGGAGCGCTTTTATGAGCATCCCGATGATCTGGTCGGCCGGCTCTATGCGGCAGACAACCGGCTGAGTGATTGGCCGAAGGTGTTCTCGGGCCGGCCGCCCATTCCGCCACTGCGGGCGCTCGGCACGCTGGTGAAGTATGAGCTGGGCTTGAAATGACGACCGCTGCCGTGATTGGTTCCGGCTTTGGCGGGTTGGCACTCGCCATCCGGCTGCAAAGTGCCGGCATCCAGACCACCCTCATCGAAGCCCGCGACAAGCCGGGCGGCCGCGCCTATGTGTTTGAGGATGGTGGCTTCACCTTTGATGCCGGCCCCACCGTCATCACCGATCCAACCTGCCTTGCGGAATTGTTCGCGCTGTCGGGCCGCACGCTCAGCGATTATGTCGAGCTGATTTCGGTCGCGCCTTTTTATCGCCTGCTGTGGGAAGACGGCACGGTGTTCGACTATTCCAATGACGAGGACGCGCTGTTTGCCCAGATCGCCGCGCTGAACGAGCGCCTGACGGACCTGGAGCAGACCCTGACC
>CAZHTW010000191.1:0-1674 GCA_964535865.1 uncultured Sandarakinorhabdus sp.
GAAGGCCTCCAGATGCTCGATCTGGTTGTGGAGAAACAGGCCAACCCGATCGCCACGGCCCACGCCGTGCGCCTCAAGCCCGGCGGCGATGCGGGTGGTGCGGGCATCGAGTTCGGAAAAGCCGATCTGTTGGGACCGGGTGACGAGGGCAATCCGATCGGGAACGGCCGCGGCAACGGTTTCGAACAAATCGGCAAGATGGAACTGGCTTGCCATCCCACACCCTCCCCTGCTTCAGAGATTGCGCCTTGATGCGCTTCTTTTTTTACGCATACTAATATCTATATGGGTTTTAAGCAAACATATGCGTTTTCATTGACCGGGTCACCTGCATGATTCGCTGGCCGGCATCAGCGCGCGCGCAACAGGTCTGCCGCCTTTTCCCCAATCATGATCGCCGCTGCATTGGTGTTGCCCGACACCAAACGGGGCATGACCGATGCATCGGCCACGCGCAGACCGGTAACCCCGCGCACCCGCAGCTGGGGATCAAGCACGGCGGTGTCGTCGATCCCCATCCGGCAAGTGCCAACCGGGTGATAGCCGGTGTTGCCATAACGCCTGGCATGATCCAGCAGCGCGGCATCGCTGGCGCATTGATCCCCGGGCCATTGTTCCACAGCGCCGAGGGCGGCGAGCGGCGCGGTGGCGGCCAGGGCGCGGGCCAAGCGCATGGCCTGCACCGAAAGACGGCAGTCATGCTCTGCGGTGAGATAATTGTGGACGATGTGGGGCACGGCTTCGGGATCGGCGCTGGCCAGCCGGACATGGCCGCGGGATTCGGGGCGCAGCACACAGGGTGCCAGCGTGAGCCCGGGCCAGGGCGACAGGCTGACGTCGCCGCCATCGGCCGCCGCCCCCAAATCACCGGAAACCGGCAGGCAATGGAATTGCAGGTCTGGCCGATCCAGCACCGGATCCGATTTCACGAAGGCGCCGGTCTGGGCGGCGGGGATGGTCATGGCGCCGCGGCGGCGCACCAGATAGTTGATCATGTTGCGAACCAGGCCAAAACCCGACAGCTCGCGGTTGAAGCTGAAGGCATTGTCGCGCAGCCGCCAGCACATCGTCAGGATGAAATGATCCTGCAGGTTGGCGCCAACCTCGGGGCTGTCGTGCACGGGCACGATGCCCTTCGCCGCCAGATCGGCAGCAGGCCCGATGCCCGACAGCATCAACAGCTTCGGGCTGTGGTAGGCACCGGCCGCCAGGATCACCTCCCGCGCGGCCGACACGGTCTGGTTGCCGCCGGGCCCGGCCACTTCCACACCAACGGCTCGCCGGCCCTCGAGGACCACGCGGCGAGCAAGATGGCCGGTGAGGACGGTGAGATTCGGGCGCTTGAGCACCGGCCGCAGATAGGCATCCGCCGCAGAGCAGCGCCGGCCATCGTGAATGGTGGTTTGATAATAGAAGACGCCGTGCTGATCCGCCCCATTATAGTCTGCCGTGGCCGGGACCCCAAGTTCGGCAAAACCGGCGAGCACGGCATCATTGGTCGGATCGCGGTGGACCACTTCCTCCACCCGCAGCGGGCCAGACCCGCCGCGCAGATCGGAACCGCCCCCGGCAAAATGCTCGGCCCGGCGGAACAGCGGGGCGACATCAGCCCAGCCCCAGCCGATGGCGCCCAGATTGCTCCAGCTGTCATAATCCTCGGCCTGGCCGCGGACA
>CAZHTW010000192.1:0-1650 GCA_964535865.1 uncultured Sandarakinorhabdus sp.
CTGTCTGTCGTCTGCTGAAAGCCTTTCCCCTGTGATCCACATTTTGCCGCTGGGCCCTGCGCACCAGCCCGCCATTGAATCCCTTCTCGATGCCCGGTTCGGGCCGGCGCGCCACAATCGCACCGCCTATCGCCTGCGCGAGGGTGCAGCGCCGCTGGCGGATTGCAGCCTGGTGGCCATGGCGGGGGATCGCCTGGTGGGCAGCCTGCAATGCTGGCCGATCCAGCTGAAAAGCCTCGGCGGCGATGGCCTGCCGTTGATCCTGCTTGGCCCGGTGGCGGTGGCGGCGGATTGCGAAGGCCAGGGCGTGGCGTCGGCCCTGATGCAGGCCAGCCTGACCGTGCTGGATGCGGCGGACAGCCCGCCGGTTTTGCTGATTGGCGACGCGCCCTTTTATGGGCGTTTTGGCTTCACGGCGGCGGCCACACGGCTGTGGACCTTGCCTGGCCCGGTGGATCACACCCGCCTGCTGCTGCGCGGGCCTGGCACCGGCCTGCCGCGCTTTGCCGCGGTTGTGCCCGCCCATGGTGTCGCTGGCCCGGCCAGCAAGGTTGCCTGACGCGCGACTTGCCCCAATAAGGCGGGCGTGACCATGAACCCGCCTGTCGAATCGCCGGCTGACCGCTTTGCCGAACTGCTCGCCCTGTCGCGGGCCGGCAAGCGGCTGCCGGTGGACCAATGGCATCCCGGCCATTGCGGCCACAGCGACATGCGCATTGCCGCCGATGGCACCTGGTTTCACGCCGGGAGCCCCATCGGCCGCAAGGAACTGGTGCGGCTGTTCGCCTCCATCCTGCGCCGCGAAGCGGATGGCGGCCATGTGCTCGTCACCCCGGTGGAAAAGCTCGACATTGACGTGGAGGATGCGCCGTTCATCGCGGTGGATGCCGATTGGGAAGGGGAAGGGCCGGCGCGCCGCATCATCTTCCGCCTGAACACCGACGATGTGGTCGCTTGCGGCCCCGATCATGCGCTGGACGTGCAGATTGATGCCGATGGCTGCCCCCGCCCTTATCTGCATGTGCGGGGTGGGCTGATGGCGCTGGTCAATCGGGCCACCTTCTATCGCCTGGCCGATCTGGCGCTGGCCGAAGGCGCTGAACCGCCTGGCCTGTGGAGCGACGGCGCCTTTTTCCCATTCATGCCGGAGGCCGGCGATGCCGCTTGACCGGGTGCGCACGCTGTTGAGCGGGCCGTTCACGCCGCAGCCGCACGGCGATTGGGATCTGGACCGGACCGGCCCGCCGCCGGTCGACAGCTTGACTCCGGCTTCGGTGCTGCTGGCGATATCCGATGAAGCCGCGCCGCAGTTGCTGCTCACCCGCCGCACTGCCCATCTGAAGCGCCATGCCGGCCAGGTCGCCTTTCCCGGCGGCCGGCAGGATGATGGCGACGCCGATGCCGTGGCCGCCGCTTTGCGCGAAGCCGAGGAGGAGGTGGCGCTGCCCCGCCACCATGTCGAAGTGCTGGGCACGCTTGATCCCTATCGCACCGGCACCGGTTATCTGGTGACGCCGGTGGTGGGCGTGGTGCCGCCCGGCCTCAGCTTGCGCGCCCATCCCGATGAGGTGGACGAGCTGTTCCACGTGCCGCTGGCCCATGTGCTCGATCCGGCCAATCATCTGCGCCAGACCGGCCAATGGCAGGGGC